>NZ_CP114908.1:1317142-1646428 GCF_027497315.1 Solwaraspora sp. WMMA2059
GCGCGGCGTTGGCCAGCTCGCCCAGCCGGGGGCCGGGCCGCCACCGCCCCTGGGTGTCCCGGACCAGCATCCGGTGGATCTCCAGGGCCTGTGCCAACCGGTGCGCGGTGGCCCGGGGCAGCTTGGTCCGGTCGACGAGTTCGGCCAGGCTGGCGCCGTCCACGCAGGCCGCGAGGATCACCACCGCCTTGTCGAGAACGCCGACACCGCTCATACTGTGTCCCACAAGCCGAAACATACCTCCCAGAATTTAGGATGTCCAGATGGTGGGAGCCACTTCGAAGCCGACATCGCCCAGGACCCTGGCCGAGAAGGTCTGGGACGCGCACGTGGTGCGATCCGCCGCGGGCGAGCCGGACCTGCTCTACATCGACCTGCACCTGCTGCACGAGGTCACCAGTCCGCAGGCCTTCGACGGGCTGCGGATGGCCGGCCGGCCGGTGCGCCGGACCGACCTGACCCTCGCCACCGAGGACCACAACACCCCGACCGGGTACGCCGACCCGGCGTTCAACAGCCGGCGCGGCGACCTGCTGACCATCAGCGACCCGACGTCGCGTACCCAGATCGAGACGCTGCGCCGCAACTGCGCCGAGTTCGGCATCAAGCTGCACGCCCTGGGCGACGACAACCAGGGCATCGTGCACGTCATCGGCCCGCAGCTGGGCCTGACCCAGCCCGGCATGACGATCGTCTGCGGCGACTCGCACACCGCGACCCACGGCGCGTTCGGGGCACTCGCCTTCGGCATCGGCACCAGCGAGGTCGAGCACGTGCTGGCCACCCAGACGCTGCCGCAGTCCCGGCCGAAGACGATGGCGGTCACCGTCACCGGCGAACTCGGCCCGGGGGTCACCGCCAAGGACCTGGTGCTGGCGCTGATCACCAAGGTCGGCACCGGCGGTGGTCGCGGCTACGTGGTCGAGTACCGGGGCGAGGCGATCCGCCGGCTCTCCATGGAGGGTCGGATGACGGTGGCGAACATGTCCATCGAGTGGGGTGCCAAGGCGGGCATGGTGGCGCCGGACGAGACCACCTTCGCCTACCTCAAGGGTCGGCCGAACGCGCCGCAGGGTGCCGACTGGGACGCCGCCGTGGCGTACTGGTCCAGTCTGGCCACCGACGAGGGGGCGACGTTCGACGCCGAGGTGATCCTGGACGCCGGCGAGATCACGCCGTTCGTGACCTGGGGCACCAACCCCGGGCAGGGCACCGCGCTGAGCGCCGTCGTGCCCGACCCGGAGCAGTTCGACACCGACGCGGAGCGGGTCGCCGCCCGCCGGGCGCTGGAGTACATGGACCTGCGGCCCGGCACCGCGCTGCGCGACGTGCCGGTCGACGTGGTCTTCGTCGGCTCCTGCACCAACGGCCGGCTGGAGGACCTGCGGGCCGCCGCCGACGTGCTGCGCGGGCGCAAGGTCGCCGACGGGGTACGGATGCTCGTGGTGCCCGGGTCGGCCAAGGTACGGGAGGCGGCCGAGAACGAAGGGCTGGACAAGGTCTTCGCCGACGCCGGTGCCGAGTGGCGGTTCGCCGGCTGCTCGATGTGCCTGGGCATGAACCCGGACACGCTCAGGCCGGGGGAGCGCTCCGCCTCCACCTCCAACCGCAACTTCGAGGGCCGGCAGGGCCGGGGCGGGCGTACCCATCTGGTGTCGCCGCCGGTGGCCGCCGCCACCGCCGTGGTGGGCCGGCTGGCCGCGCCGGCGGACCTCAACTGACCGCCGCCGGACACGCACCACGAGACGGGACCACGAACATGGACAAGTTCACCGTGCACACCGGGACCGCCGTCCCGCTGCGCCGATCTAATGTAGATACCGATCAGATCATCCCGGCGGTGTACCTCAAGCGGGTCACCCGGACCGGCTTCGCCGACGGTCTGTTCAATGCCTGGCGCGAGGATCCGGGATTCGTTCTGAACAATCCTTCGTATTCCGGAGCATCTATTCTCGTCGCTGGCCCAGAGTTCGGCACCGGGTCATCGCGTGAACACGCGGTGTGGGCGCTGCGGGACTGGGGCTTCCGAGCCGTGCTGTCCCCCCGCTTCGGCGACATCTTCCGCGGCAACGCGCTCAAGGAAGGTCTGCTGCCGGTCGAGTTGGAAATGCCCGCCATTGAGGAATTGTGGTCGCTGGTCGAGGCCGACCCGGCCGCAGGGGTGACCGTCGACCTGGCCGCCCGGGAGGTCAGGGCAGGTGCCTCCGGCTGGTCGTTCCCGATCGACGACTTCAGCCGGTGGCGGCTGATGGAGGGATTGGATGACATTGGACTGACCCTGCGTCACGAGTCGGTCATCACCGAGTATGAGCGTGGGCGGTTGTCGTTCAAGCCCGTCGTGGCATAGCGCACAACCGTCGAGCCGGCCCCTTCTCAACGGGTTCCCGACGCCGATTCCGCCCCCATCCGGTGGCCCACCAACCGTCCGGCTATACCAACCGGTCGGCCCGGGCCACCGGTTGGGGGCGAATCCGTTACGACACAAGGACTTTTTTCCGGCAGATGTTTGTGTCCTGCCGGTACAGGGCATACCGTGCGCGCAGAATGGCTCGTTGAGTCCAGTTGCACATACGGGAGGGAACTCGTGAACAAGGCAGAGCTCATCGATGCGCTCGCTGCTCGCCTGGGAGACCGCAAGACGGCGACGACGGCGCTCGACGCCGTCTTGGCCGAGGTTCAGTCGGCAGTCACCAAGGGCGACCGGGTGGGTATCACCGGTTTCGGGGTGTTCGAGAAGCGCGTCCGCGCGGCTCGAACAGCGCGCAACCCGCGTACCGGCGAGTCGGTGAAGGTCAAGAAGACCTCGGTGCCGGTCTTCCGGCCCGGCGCGGGCTTCAAGGACATGGTGGCCAGCGGCAAGGCGCCGAAGGCCACCGCGGCCAAGTCGACCGCGGCGAGGTCCACGGCGACGAAGGCCACCGCGGCCAAGTCCACGGCGGCCAAGAGCACCGCCCGTGGCGCGGCGAAGTCCACCGGTACGGCCGCCAAGGCGACCGCCACCAAGGCGCCGGCGAAGCGGGCGGCCGGCGGTACGGCGAAGAAGACCGCCGCCGCCAGGACCACCCGGTCCGCTGCGGCCGCGCCGGCCAAGAAGTCCACGGCCAAGAAGACCACCGCGACCCGGTCCACCGCGGCCAAGTCGACGGCGGCGAAGTCGACCGGGGCCAAGTCGACGGCGGCGAAGAAGTCGCCGGCGCGCAAGTCCACCGCCCGTAAAACCACCCGCTGAGCCGTCCGGCCACACCGGCCGGACACCACCAGCGCGAAGGCGCCCACCGCGTACCGGCGGTGGGCGCCTTCGTACATGCGACAGAGCCGCTAGAGCCGGTCCGCGCCGACCAGCCGCTCCCCGGCGAACGACAACAACCAGCCGCCGCCCTTCGCGGTACGGTGATCCGCCGCCGCCCGCCGGGTCAGCACCGTCAACGCGGCCGGGATCACCTTGCCCTGACTGCACACCGCGGCCGGCGTACCGGCCGCCGCCAGCTCGGTCAGCCGGCCCGCCGCCGCCAACGCGTTCTCGTCCGGCTGCTGGCCGGCGGCCGGCTCGTCGAACACCGACTCCACTTCGACCGGCAGATCCAGCGCCTGCGCCAGCGGGACGACCGTCTGCACACACCGCCGGGGCGACGCCGACAGCACCCGACGCGGCCCGGTCAGCACCAGCATCGCCGCCAACGCCCGCGCCTGCCGCAGCCCGGCGGTGTCCAACGGGCGGGCGCTGTCCGGACCCGGCCAGGTGTCCCGGCTGCCGGCGTGCGCGTGCCGCACCAGGGTGAGCGTCGCGGTCACCGGCGGCAGCTGCGCGAACCCGTGCAGCACCCCGACGTCGTGCCGGTACGTCAACCGCTGCCGCGCCTGCGCCAACGGCAGCCAGCACAACTCGTCAACCTCGTCGGCGGCGTCGACCGGCACCGGCCCGGCCGACGCCTCCACCGCCCGCATCGACCAGTAGTCGACCACCTTCAGGTTGCCGTCCGGCATGGTGTAACGGATCGACGGCAGCCGCACCTGCGGCACCGCCCGAATCCCGGTCTCCTCACCGACCTCCCGGACCGCCGCCGCCAACGGATGCTCCGCCGGCTCCAGTTTGCCCTTCGGCAGCGACCAGTCGTCGTGCCGGGGCCGGTGCACCAGACACACCTGCACCGCCCCGGTGTCGTCGGTGCGCCACACCACCCCGCCGGCGGCCCGGACCTCGGTCACGGCAGCCACTTCGTCCGCTGCCCCGCCGACGCCCGCTCCCAGGCGGCGGCGAACTCGGCCCGCGCCGCCCGGATCGCGGCCCGCTCCCGCTCGACCAACCGGCCGACGGTCATCGCCAACTCGTGGTCGTCCGGATGCTCGGCCAGCACCCCCTGCCAGGTCTCGGCGGCCACCGCCGCGTCCTGGTGCTCGCCGAGCAGGTTCTGCACCTTCGACAACGCCTTGGCCAGCTTCGCCGCCCCACCGCCGATCACCGGCGCCACCGCGTCCACCGCGTACCGGGCCTTCTTGCCGTTGATCCGCACCGCGTGCCAGCGTTCGTCGGAGGCGTCCAGGGTCAGATCGGCGGCACCGTCCACGCCGCTGCCGCCGTACGCCAGCCGACGCCACGGCTTGGCCACCAGCCGGGGCAGCACCTCGGTCGCCGGGCCGGACGCAGCCCCGGTCAGTCGCGGCTCCCGGGCCGCCTGCACCAGCATCTCCACCAGGGCAACGTACCGGTCCGAGCGCAGCGCCGCGTCCACCTCGGCCAGTGCCGCGGCCTGCCGGTCGGCGAGCGTCGCGTCGATCAGCTCGACCGCCGCCGACGGCAGCGGCGCCAACGGGTCCGCCCCGGCGGTACGCCGCAACCGGTCCCGCAGCACCTCGGCGTCGCGGGCACCGCCGAGCACCCCGGCGACCCACTTCAGTTCGTCGCGCAGCGCACCCGCCCACTCGCGGTCCACCAACGCCCGGAAGGTCCGCAGGTCGCTGCGCAGCCGTCGACAGCCCACCCGCATCTGGTGCACGGCGGTGTCGTCGTCGCCGACCGGGGCGTGCAGCCGTACCAGCGGGTCGTGCGCCAGGATCCGGGCGACGCCGTCGCGGACCGCCCGGGTGACCACGTCGGCGGCGGTCGGCTTGGCCGGCAGGTCCTCGACCGCCGGCAGCTCCGCCGGACCGGCGGCGGCCGCACCCAACGCCCGTACGTGCTTCGGGGTGAACCCGCCGGCGGTCGCCCCCGCCGCGACCAGGTCGGCCTCGACCCGGTCCAGCAGCGACCGCTTGGCGGCCTTCAGCTCGACCTCCACCTCGCGGAACCGCGACCGGACCGTCTTGCCGTCCAACACCGACACCGCGTCGTCGGCCAGCTCCACCAGCAGCGCTTCGTCGGCGTCGCGCAACTCCAGCACCGTGCGTACCGTGCGCACCGTCGCGGCCGGCGTCAGCTCCACCCCCCGCGAGTACGCGGTGACCAGCCACACCAGCTCCGTCGGCGGTTTGCCGCGCTTACCGGACCGGCTGATCTCATGCCGTACGCCCGGGGCGTCGGCGGGCAGCTTCACCGTCCACGGCTTCGAGTCGCCCACCCGGTGGCGCAGCGACACCCCGGCGCGGGCCAGCCGCAGATCCGGGGTGTCGTAGTAGGTGGCGGTCAGCTTCACCGCCGGCTGCTGCACCAGCCGGCCACCGTCCGGCAGACAGCCGGACAGGTCCGGCACGGTGAAACCCGGCTCGACCTCGTACTTGCGTTCCTCCTCCACCATCGGGCCAGCCTAGCGCCGCCGGCCCGAGGTCGCCGCTGTCGACAGGGTGCTGCCGGCCCGCCGACCGCCGGTGACAGCAGGAGCTATTTGCCGGTGCCGATGAATCGCCGGAGCAGCCGCTCCTGCAGATGCACCAGCGGCCGTTCGTCGGTCGACCGGTGCCGGCTCCAGGTGCCGTCGGGGTGCAGCTCGAACGACTCGCAGTCCGGGCTGAACGCGTCGCTCATCAGCTGGTCCAGCTCGGCGCGGGCCACCGGGTCGGTCACCTGCACCAGCGCCTCCACCCGGCGGTCCAGGTTGCGGTGCATCAGGTCGGAGGAGCCGATCCAGAACTCGACGTCGCCGTCGTTGCCGAACCGGAACACCCGGGAATGCTCCAGGAACCGGCCGAGGATCGACCGGACCCGGATGTTGTCCGACAGCCCCGGCACCCCGGGCCGCAGCGTGCACATCCCCCGGATCAGCAGATCCACCTGTACGCCGGCCTGCGACGCCCGGTACAGCGCGTCCACCAGCTCCTCGTCGACCAGCGAGTTCACCTTGATCTGGACCAGCCCGCCCCGGCCCTCGCGGACGTGGGCGACCTCCCGCCCGATCCGCTCGATCAGCCCGCTGCGCACCCCGTGCGGGGCGACCAGCAGCCGCCGGTACGCGGTCTGCCGGCTGTAGCCGGTCAACACGTTGAACAGGTCGGTCAGGTCGGCGCCGACCTCCGGGTCGGCGGTCAGCATGCCGAAGTCCTCGTACAGCCTGGCTGTCTTCGGGTGGTAGTTGCCGGTGCCGATGTGGCAGTAGCGGCGGATCTGGTTGCCTTCCTGGCGTACCACCAGGGCGGTCTTGCAGTGGGTCTTCAGCCCGACCAGGCCGTACACGACGTGACAGCCGGCCCGTTCCAGCATCCGCGCCCAGCCAATGTTGGCCTGCTCGTCGAACCGGGCCTTCACCTCGACCAGCACCACCACCTGCTTGCCGGCGGCGGCCGCCTCGATCAGCGCGTCGACGATCGGCGAGTCACCGCTGGTGCGGTACAGCGTCTGCTTGATCGCCAGGACGAGCGGGTCGGCCGCCGCCTGCTCGATGAACCGCTGCACGCTGGTGGAGAACGAGTGGTACGGGTGGTGCACCAGGATGTCGCCGTCGCGCAGGGTGGCGAAGACGCTGCGCGGCACCTCGCCCTCGACCAGCCGCGGGTGGGTGGCCGGCACGAACGGGCGGTCCTTGAGGTCCGGCCGGTCGGAGCTCTCGTACACCTGCCACAACGCGGACAGGTCCAGCAGCCCCGGCACCCGCAGCACGTCGTGGCTGTCCATGTCCAGCTCGCGGACCAGCAGGTCGAGCATGTGGTCGGAGATGGAGGCGGCCACCTCCAGCCGCACCGGCGGGCCGAACCGTCGCTGGGCGAGCTCCCGCTCCAGCGACTGCAGCAGATCCTCGTCGCGGTCCTCGTCGACTTCGAAGTCGGCGTTGCGGGTCACCCGGAACAGGTGGCACTCCACCACCTGCATCCCGGAGAACAGCTGGCCGAGCTGGGCGGCGATCAGATCCTCGACCGGCAGGAACCGGGCGCCCAGCCCTTCCTGGCTGACCACCACGAACCGGGGCACGTTGTTCGGCACCTTGATCCGGGCGAACAGCTCCGGACCGCCGTCCGGGTCACGGACCGCGACGGCCAGGTTCAACGACCGGCTGGAGATGTACGGGAACGGGTGCGCCGGGTCGACGGCCAGCGGGGTCAGCACCGGGAAGATGTGCTCGCGGAAGTAGGTGCGCAGCCCTTCCCGCTCACCGGTGCTCAGATCGCTCCACCGGATCAGGTGGATGCCCTCGGCGGCCAGCCGGGGCCGGACCTCCTCGGTGAAGCAGCGGGCGTGCCGGGCGACCAGGCCGGCGGTCTTCGCCGCGATCAGCTCCAACTGGGTACGCAGCGGCAGCCGGTCGCCGCCGCGTACCGGCAGCCCGGCCTGCAGCCGGCGCTTCAGTCCGGCGATGCGGACCATGAAGAACTCGTCGAGGTTGCTGGCGAAGATGGCCAGGAACTTGGCCCGCTCCAGCAGCGGCGTCTGCGGGTCCTCGGCCAGCTCGATCACCCGGGCGTTGAAGTCGAGCCAGGACAGCTCCCGGTTGAGGAACCGGTCGTCGGGCAGCGGCTGGCGGGCCAGGGTGGCCGGCTCGTCCGGCTCGGCTGGTTCGGCGGTGTCCGACACCGGGTTGGCCGGGTCGGGGGCCTGCAGCGGCAGCGGCGTGGCCGGTGCGTCGGTCGCGGACTCGGCCACCGCCTGCGGCGCCGGCTCGGTGGTCTCCGGCGCGGCTACCGCCTCCGGCCCAGCGGTCTCCGGTGCCGCCTGTGGCGCCGCGTCCGGCGCCGCCTTGGTGCGTCGGCGGGCGGTGCCGCCGGCTGACTTGCGGGCGCTGCCGGCCGTGGATCTCCGGGCGGTGCCGGGCGTCGACTTGCGGGCCGTGCCGGCCGATGCCTGGCGGGCGGTGCCGTTCGACGACTGACGGCGGGCCGGCCGTGGCGTCGCGGTCGCGCCGCCGTCGGCTGCGGGCTGGTCGGCGGCAGACTGGCCGGTGCCGGCGGGCTGGTCAGCGGTGGGCTGGTCGGCTGCGCGGCGCGGACGGGCGGCGGCGCGCCTGGAGGGGGCGGGCGTCACCCGGTAATCATGACCTGATCACGGTGAACTTGGCATGAATTCGCCCGGCTCCAGCTAGCCGAATGTGGGCAACGTAACGCGGTTGACGTGCCCGGACTCGTCACGCTCGATGCGTACCCGCTGACCCAGCCGCAGCAGCCGCAACCCGGAAGCGTCGAACGCGGCCGCCGGGAACGCCAGCTCCGCCCCGTCGTCGAGCAGCACCGTGCCGCTGCGGGTCGCCGGATCGAAGGTCGCCACCGTGCCCTGCATCTCAGCTCACCGACCTCTGCCGCATGTCAGCACGGTACCCGCTGGCGTACAGCGCGGCGGTGTGCCGACCCAGGCCGAGCCGGGCCGCGTCGGCGAGATCGGCGGCGGTGTCCACGTCGCGGCGCAGCGTCGGCCAGTCCCCGCCGCGCCGGACGGCACCCGACCGTTGATGCCGTACCGCCGATCCGGCGCCGAAACCCGGCCGCAGCGCGGTGCCGACGGCGGCCGCCAGCAGCACCGTGCCGGTGCCGGCGGCGTCCGGCACGAACCAGCGGCGGGCCCTGGTGCCTGCGGTGTCGACGGCGCTGGCGGTGTCGGTGTCGAGGGCGGCGGCCAGCTCCGCCGGCCGCAACGCCGGCAGGTCCGCGGTCAACGCGGCGACCGGCCGGCTGCCGCCGACAGTCGCGGCCCCGTGCGCCACCGCCGCGTTCAGCCCGCTCACCTCCGGTGCCCCGAGGTCTGGGGCGGCTAGGTCTGGGGCGGCGAGCTCCGGGTCGGCGACGGTACGGGCCCCGAGCGCGCCCAACGCGGCGGTGGCCGCCGGATCCGAGGTGACCACCACCACCTCGGCGACCAGCGGGCAGGCCAGCGCGGCGGCGACGGTGTCGCGGGCCAGGGCCAGCGCCAGCTCCTCATGCGGTACGCCGTCGAGCGCGCCCCGCAGCCGGCTCTTCGCCACCGCGAGCCGCTTGACCGGCAGCACCACCGACCAGGTCGCGTTCCGCACCGCTCCATCCTGCCGGCTGGGCTCGCATTGGCTCTGGCCGGGTCGGACAGGGCATGATTCGCTGCGTCGGTCGGCAAGACGGCGGTCGGGTGCGGTGACCCGGTGGTGGCCAGGGTGGTGGCCAGGGTGCGGTGACGAGGAGGATCGGGTGGCGCGGCGGAAACTGGGCTTCTGGCGACGCTTCATCGTGATGGTGGTCAAACCGACCCTGCTCGTATGGACGAAGCGGAACTGGTCCGGGATGCAGCACATTCCCGGCACCGGTGGGGTGATCGTCGTCGCCAACCACATGTCGCACGCCGACCCGATGGTCATCGGTCACTTCCTCTACGAGACGGGCCGCTGGCCCCGGTTCCTCGGCAAGGCCAGCCTGTTCACCATCCCGGTCATCGGGCGCTGGCTGCTCAAGGTGAAGCAGATCCCGGTGCACCGGGGCAGCGTCGACGCGATCAAGTCGCTGGAGGCGGCAATCGTCGGCGTCGACGAAGGCGGCGCGGTGGTGATCTACCCGGAGGGGACCACCACCCGCGAGCCGGACCTGTGGCCGATGCGCGGCAAGACCGGCGCGGCCCGCCTGGCGTTGACCACCGGTGCCCCGGTCGTGCCGGTGGCGATGTGGGGTCCGCAGCAGATGTACGACCCGCGGACCGGGAAACTGAACCTGCTGCCCGGCCGGAAGGTGACCGTCGTCGCCGGTGAACCTCTCGACCTGAGCAGATGGGCCGGGGTCGAGCCGACCCGGGCGGTGCTGGAGGAGATCACCGAGACCATCATGCTGCGACTGCGGGACATGGTCGCCGAGATTCGGGGCGGCGAGGCCCCGCCGCTGTACACCCCGAGTGCCCGCCGCAACAACCGGACCACCGGCGCCCCGGAGCCGGGACAGTGACCGGGACCGGCCGGGCCGTCGTCCTGGGCGCCGGCTCGTGGGGGACCGCGTACGCCAAGGTGCTCGCCGACGCCGGGGCCGACGTGGTCCTCTGGGCCCGGCGCGAGCAGGTCGCCGCCGCGATCCGCGAGTACGGCACCAACCCCGACTACCTGCCCGCGGTGCGGCTGCCCGACCGGGTCACCGCCACCAGCGACGCCGCCGAGGCGATCAAGGGCGCGGGGCTGGTCGTGCTCGCCGTACCGTCGCAGACGCTGCGCGGCAACCTGGGCGACTGGGTCGCGCACGTCGGCCCCGACGC
The DNA here is from genome assembly GCF_027497315.1 of Solwaraspora sp. WMMA2059. GTDB lineage: Bacteria > Actinomycetota > Actinomycetes > Mycobacteriales > Micromonosporaceae > Micromonospora_E. The sequence goes on from NZ_CP114908.1 coordinate 1,327,695, forward strand.
GACCCTGGTCAGCCTGATGAAAGGGATCGAACTCGGCACCACCAAGCGGATGAGCGAGGTGATCGTCGAGACCACCGGGGTCGGCCCGGACCGGGTCGTGGTGGTCTCCGGCCCCAACCTGGCCGCCGAGATCGCCGCCGAGCAGCCGGCCGCCAGCGTCGTCGCCGGCACCGACACCGCGCGCACGGCCGCCGTACAGCAGGCGATGCTCACCGGCTACCTGCGGCCGTACACCAACGACGACGTGATCGGCTGCGAGCTGGGCGGGGCGGTGAAGAACGTGATCGCCCTGGCGTACGGCATCGCCACCGCGATGCGCCTCGGCGACAACACCAAGGCCACCCTGATCACCCGGGGGCTGGCCGAGACGGCCCGGCTGGGCGTGGCGCTCGGCGCCGACCCGCTGACCTTCTCCGGGCTGGCCGGCCTCGGTGACCTGGTCGCCACCTGCTCGTCGCCGCTGTCACGCAACCGGACGTTCGGCGAGCACCTGGGCCGGGGGGAGACCCTGGAACAGGCGCAGGCCGCCACCCGGCAGACCGCCGAAGGGGTAAAGAGCTGCCTGTCGATCCGGGACCTGGCCCGCGCGCACGGGGTGGAGATGCCGATCACCGAGCAGGTCGAGCGGATCTGCCACGAGGGCCTGGACCCGCGCACCGCGTTGACGCTGCTGATGACGCGGGCCACGAAACCGGAATAGGCTCTGCCGCCGGCCGGCGACCTTGGTCAGGATGAAGGCCATGACCGCTACTTCCCGCCACCCGGGGTACGGCGACGGCACCCGGTGCGTCGCCGCCGGGCTGCCCGAGCCGATCCCCGGCCAGCCGTTCCTGCCCGGCCCGGTGTTCGCCGCCCCGTACCACCTGGACCCGGTGACCGGGCCGTCGCCGGACCGCGACGGCTACGCTCGGGAGGACAACCCGACCCGGCGGGCGCTCGAATCGGCCATCGGTGACCTGGAAGGCGGCGACACGCTCGTCTTCGCCAGCGGTCAGGCGGCGATCACCGCGCTGCTGCTGACCACGCTGCGCCCCGGCGACACGGTGCTGCTGCCCGCCGACGGCTACTTCACGGTGCGGGCGCTGGCCGCCACGGTGCTGGAGCCGATCGGCGTGACCGTGCGGCTGATGCCGACCGCCGGGCCGTACCCGGATTTCGCCGGGGTGCGACTGGTGCTGCTGGAGACCCCGGCCAACCCGGGCCTGGACGTCTGCGACGTCGCCGCGCTCGCGGCGGCGGCGCACCAAGCCGGCGCGCTGGTCGCGGTCGACAACACCGCCGCCACCCCGCTCGGGCAGCGTCCGCTGGACCTGGGTGCGGACATCGTGGTCGCCTCCGGCACCAAGGCGCTGACCGGTCACTCGGATCTGCTGCTCGGCTACCTGGCCACCCGTTCGGCGGCGGCGCTGGCCGATGCGAAGCGGTGGCGCAAACTTACCGGGTCGGTGCCGGGCCCGTTCGACTGCTGGCTCGCCCACCGGTCCCTGGCCACACTGGACCTGCGGCTGGCCCGCCAGTCAGCCAACGCGGAAGCGGTCGCCGCCGCGCTGGTCGGGCGTCGTGACGTCACCGGCGTACGCTGGCCCGGCCTGCCGACCGATCCGTCGTACGCGGTCGCGGTCGCCCAGATGCGGCGCATCCCGGGGATCGTGTCGTTCGACCTGGGCGACGCCGACCGGGTCGGCCGGTTCCTGACCGCGTCGACGCTGGTCTCGGCGGCCACGTCGTTCGGTGGGCTGCACACGGCCGCCGACCGGCGGGCCCAGTGGGGTGACGACACGCCACCGGGCTTCGTCCGGCTCTCCTGCGGCATCGAGGACACCATGGACCTGGTACGCGACATCACCGCCACCCTGGACGCTACCTGACAGACTCGGTCCCGTGGGAGCCAGCGCGTGGGAAGCGGGATCCGGGTGATGGAGCAGGAGCCGCGTGGCGGTCCGCCGTCCGGCTACCGGCGACTGGCGGTCTACCGGCTGAGCGTCTGGTTTCTGCGGTCGATGGCCGTGGCGTTGCCCTGCATCTTCATCTGGCCGCAGGTCTGGTTCGTGTTGCCAATCGTCATCGTGTTCGGGCTGATCGTGACGTTGCCGCTGCGCTACCTGGCCCACTTCGAATGGAGGATGCCGATGCTCGACCTCGATGCGTCGATGCTCAAGGACGCGTTGGACGCACGGTACTGGTGAAATCTGGGATAGAGGTGCGGTCATGTCGAGCCTGTTAGTGGTAGCTACACTGCTCCTGGGGACCAGCCTCATCGGGGCGGGCTTCGTTATCCTCCTTATCGGAGGTGTGCCAGTGCTAGCTGGCTTTCAGCGCCGAGATCTCGGATTGATGTACCTCTTTCCGGGGATAGGAATTATTCTGCTGCAAGCCGCGAGGTTCGCAGACGGCACTGTGGCGCTCCTCTTCTTCCTCGCTGGGCTTGGGGTAGTCATCTGCGGCGGCACGTTGGCGATTTACTGCTCATGGCTGGCCTGGGGCAGGGGCCGGCGAGAAGATTCCCGTACTCCCGCGTCGGATGGACCGCGACCTCTGAAGGCGTCGTGACTCGCCGCCGTGACTATTACCGCGACCCGGCCGCGCCGAGGGCGAACAGGATCGTCCCGGGAGGTTCGGCGATCGTCACCGATGATCGCGGTCGGGTGCTGATGCACCGACGCGCCGACTCCGGCAACTGGTCGCTGCCTGGCGGCACGATGGAGGTCGGCGAGACACTGCAACAGTGCGTCCTCCGAGAAGTGAAGGAGGAGACCGGCCTCGACATCGAGATCACCGCGCTGCTCGGCGTCTACACCGACCCGGCGCACGTGAACGCGTACGCGGACGGCGAGGTGCGTCAGGAGTTCACCGTCACCTACCTCGGTCGGATCGTTGGTGGGACGATTCTGGTCAGCGACGAGTCCACCGAGGTGCGGTTCGTCGATCCTGCCGAGTTCGCGGACATTCCCATCCACGACACGGTACGGCTGCGGCTGCGGCACCACGCTGAGCAGCGCGACACTCCGTACCTCGGATAGAAGGGGGCGAGGGCAGGCGACGCTGAGTCAGCGGGCTGGTCCAGCTGCCGGCTGGTGACCGGATTGTGTTAGCGGCTAGTGATACCGCCTTTACAGGTATGGGGTGGATCTCTAGTGTCGGACGGACATGCACAATAGCCACGCGGGTCCCAAGTGGATGCTGTCCATGTGTGCTGCCGTCCCGTCCGAGCCGTCCACTCGAGTTGGGAGGTGGGTTGAGCGGTGAGTTCCTCGGATGATCCTGCTTGGCGTGTGCGCGGAGCTTGGGCCTACTGGCGTGCGTTGATCATCATGCGGCTCTTTCTGCTTGCATTCTTGGTCATCTTTGCCGTGATTCTGGCGTTGTTACTGGAAGGGCCGGTGGAGGTGCTGATGTCAGTTTTCTTCGCACTGATCTTGACGGTCGGTCTCGGAATCTTTTTGGGGATGTTTTCTATCCGTCCGATGTGCCGTCGCGTTGAAGAAACATCGTACTTTGCGGACATGGACATATTTGAACGTGGGCCAAATCTGTTCGGCATGGTCGTGCGCGACCTCTTTGCCTTCAACAGGTGGCGACCCAGGCCTTGAGTGAGTGTTTGCGATAGGTGTCGGACGGCGTGTCCTTCGGTAAGGGTGGTGTAGCTAAAACCTGGATTATCAAGCGCTGGAAATGGTGGTGAAACTCGATGTCAGATCTCCATGGTAGCGAATATCGTAGCACGACTATGTATAGGATGATGATTTGGGGGATCAGGGGCTTCTTGGTGTGCTTCCTGGCTGGTCTATTCCTGATTGCAATATTGGAGCTGGTAGTCGCGTCTGAGGTCATTGGCATCATGGTGGCGGGTTGTGTCTTTGGGGGTGTAATTGCGTTCGCGACGGCGTTTATTCCGCTGACAAGATTCTCTGCATTGATACGGAAAAACGGTGGAATGCAGATCGATGGGCAGCTGCCATTTTTGCGCCATCTGATATCCGACCTGTGGCGGATGGGGTGGCGCCGCTGAAGCATTGTGGGAAAGGTGGTCGGGTTGGTGACCGATCTGGCGCAGGTGTTGGCCGACTCCCGTGGGGAGCAGTAACCCGACTTGGCTCAGACCTGCACTCCGTACCGCATCGTGAGGTGTCGTGACTCGCCAGCGTGACTATTACCGTGACCCGGCCGCGCCGAGGGCGACCGGGATCGTCCCTGGCGGTGCGGCGATCGTCACCGGCGGTCGCGGTCGGGGGCTGATGCACCGACGCGCCGACTCCGGCAACTGGTCGCTACCCGGCGAGACTGTTCTGGTCAGCGACGAGTCCACCGAGGTGCGGTTTGGACCCCGGCGGGGTGCAGGCGGTGTGCAGTCAGGCGGTGAGGGTGCCGGTCTTGGTGGCGGTGAGGAAGGCCGACCAGTTGGCGGGGGAGATGGTCAGGACCGGGCCGGTGGGGTCCTTGGAATCGCGTACGCCGATCACGCCGGCCAGCCCGTCGGCGACCTCGACACAATCGCCCTGGCTGTTGGATCGGCTGCTCTTGCGCCAAGTGACGCCGGTCAGGTCGGTCATGGCTCGTACTCCTTCGCCGTGTCCAGCAGCAGCGCCCGCGACTCGGCCTCGCTCAAGGCGGCCGACCGGATGTCGTGGTAGACCCAAGCGTACCGGTCGCTCTCGGCCTGCTTGTCGAGGAAGAGCGCGCCGGTGATCGACTCCTGGTAGACGGTGGTGGGTTCGTACTGCTCGGGAAAGTCCAGGATGGTGAACAGTCCGCCGGTCAGCACCCCGGCGTGCAGGTCGGACGAGAACGGCAGGACCCGGACGGAGACGTTCGGCAGCCGGCCGGCGTCGGCGAGCCGACGCACCTGTGTCGCCATGACCTGGCGCGACCCGACCACGCGACGCAGCACCGCCTCGTCGACGACGATGTCGAACTCCGGCGCCTGCGGCTCCAGCCGGGTCAGCAGCCGGGCTCGGCCCAGCCGCACCGCGACCCGGTCGGCGATCTGGTGACGGGGCACGCCGTCGACGTCCTTGGTGAATACTGCGGTGGCGTACTCCCGGGTCTGCAGCACGCCCGGGATGAGCTGGCTCTGGTAGACGCGGATCCGGCTGGCGGCCTCCTCCAGGCCCACGTACAGCTCGAACCAGGACGGCAGGCTGGCGTAGTCGTGCCACCAGCCCTTCTCCCGGGTCTTGGTCGCCAACGCGGCAAGGATCTCGGTGGTCTCCTCGTCGACGCCGTACAACTCGCAGAGCAGCACGACGTCGCCGGAGCGGACCGGGACCTCGCCGCGCTCCATCCGCCACAGCTTCGTCGCCGACCACTCCAACTCGCTGGCCACCGACGTCTGCGGCAGCTGGGTCAGCCGCTCGCGCAGTTGACGCAGCTCCCGGCCCAGTCGTCGGCGCGGTACGGACGAGTTCAGCACGGACGGGGACATGGCTACCACCTCCTGGGATGCTCGACCCGACCCATCCTGCCGTCACTAGTGGACTTATGAACTCCGTCGATCGGTGGACGGGTGGCTCGGCTCAACGTCGACGGGTTTTCGTCAGAGTTGTACGCGTGGCCGGTCGTACCCGACTGATGACTCTGTGTCGCTCGATGTCCGGTGAGGGAGGTTTGTGGTAGCGGATTGTGATGCCCCCTTTACAGGTACGGCCATGGATCTCTACGGTCGGACGTACATGACGCATAGCCACGGGGGTCCCTAGTGGATGCTGCCCAGACGCCGCCGATCCGTCCGAGCCGCCCACGACATCGCTGGCCACAGAGCCTGGCCATCACGACCGCAGCAGCAGCCACAGCCGCCGCACTGACGCTGAGCCGAATCGAAGCCGACTCAGGGCCCCGTCCCGGCCTGGTTGACACCGAACCGCATCCACTGACGTAGCCCGCTTCGGCGCATCAGCGGTAGCGATGCTGCCTCGATCAGAACTTGCCCAAGACCGCGATCAAGTCACTGGAGTCTTAGTGGATGTCAGCGTGACACCGCCTGTCCTGACCCGTTCGAGTACCCCGCACCGACGTTGGGTGCGGACCCTGGCGGCTATCGTGCTGATGCTGGCTGGTGTGGTTGTGCTCTCGTCTACGCCTGCGGAAGCCGAACCGCCTCAGCCCCAGTGCGTGGACCAGGTCGCCACGTCGGCTGAGGCCGAGCGGATCGCGCGTGCTTGTGCCGCCCGTGTCGAGGCCCTCGATGAGCGTGACGAGTATTCCCAGGTCTACGTGGAACCTGACGGCACCCGCACGCTGGAGTCGGCCGTCGTGCCTCAGCGGATCCGGACCGGGACCGACTCGTGGGTGCCGGTATCGACCGATTTGGCGGCGCAGCCGGATGGCCGGCTCGCCCCGGCGGCGACGACTGCCGACGTGACATTCAGCGGTGGCGGAACGGCCCCGCTGGTAACCCTGCAGGTCGACGGAGAAGACCTCACCCTGTCGTGGCCTGATCCGCTTCCTACGCCGACCGTGCAAGCTGACACGGCTGTGTACGCCTCGGTTCTACCGGACGTCGACCTGCATGTGATGGCCACGGCGACAGGCTTCAAGCACGTCCTGGAGGTCAAGACCGCTCAAGCGGCAGCCCACCCGGACTTGGCCCAATACCGTCAACTTAACGTGTCTGGCCTGGTCAGGACCCACAACCTGATCTTGGTGCGGGGTGGTAGGGGTTTCTTGTAGTCGTCTGTCTGGCGGGGGTAGCGGCGTCCGGGTTGGCGTTGTTGGCGGGCGAAGCTGCGGATGCGGGGCGTGGCCGGTAGGAGGTTGCGTTCGTCGGTGATCTCGTAGATGACGTCGGCGACCAGATCGGCCAGGTCGTCAGGGGGAAAAGGCCGCGTCGTCACTGACGTGACGCGCGGCTGCCTGCACGGTGCGGGTGAACGATATGCGGTCGGGGTCCAGGTCGGCGTGTTCGGCACCGGCGACGATCAGCGCGCGGATGGCCTGGTAGACGCAGAGCAATGCGTAGACCTCCTGGTAGACCAGGTCCGGGCGCCCGGACCGCGGGACGACCTCGGCGCCGCCGCGCAGCCGGGTCTCCACGTCACCGATCGCGGTCTCCAGGGTCCACCGCTCGTGGTAGAGCTCGGGGAAATCCCGCAGGGGGTAGGCGTCCGGGTCGAGCAGGGTGGTCACCAGGCAGAACAGTTCGCTGACCTCACGGTTGCCGTGCTCGTCCGGCTCGGATTCCACCGTGTACTCGATCACCCGGACGCTGATGCCGGGGATCTGCTCAGGGGGTACCTTCGTCTTGCGGCGGCGCAGCCGTCGTGCCTGTTGCGGGTCGGCGATCCTCGACACATACGAGCCGTCGGCCAGGACCTGCAGCACCGGCAGGTCCACCCCCGCCTTGACTCGCAGTACCGCGTGCGCGCTGGTGGCCACGATCGCGGTCAGGTCCTCGTACGACAGGAAGTTACGGTCGGCCACGACCACGTCCCCGGTTCCCAACCGTGGCCACAACGTGCGGGCCAGGTTCTGCTCCCCGGTGGCCAGCACGCCCACGGCGACGCCTTGCAGGCAGCGGGTACCGACCTCGGCCAACGCCACCACCCGGACCTGCGGATACCCCACCGGTCCGGCCGAGTTCGAGGGCATCCCGAAACGCGCCGCGTTCTCCGGCGTCCGAGCCACATTCATGGTGAACCCGTCGGCGGCCAGCTTCCGCAACCCATGGAAGTACGCCCACGGCGCCGCGGCCGCGTCGGTCACCATCGGCCGCATCGAGGTCGCCAACACCCCCTGCATCGCCTCCGGCCCCAACCGCACCCTGGCCTTGGCCAGCGCCGCCGCCGACGGCTGCATCCCCACCTGCCGCCGCATCCGGTACCGCCGGGCCCACGACAGCCCACCCAGCAGCTTGTTCCACACCTCCACGTACGCGCTGTCGAGAAACAACACGCACGCCATCACGTAGTACGCCATCAACCGAGCCGGCAGCAGCCGATGCCGCTGCTCCCGCGCATCCCACTCCTCGATCGCCAGATCCACCGACTCCGGCGGGAACGCCGCCGTCAACACCCCGACCCCCACCAGATCCGGCAACCGAACCCGCGACCCCGCCTTGACCTGACCAGCCCTCGCCACGAGCAGAGATCATAGACCGCCCCACACTAAGTTAACGGCATTGGGCTATGGGCATAGCTATGATATCTCTGAGGGTGCGCCTGGGGTGCACAAGAACGTGAAAAGCGTTCGGGTAATGGATCCTTCGTCCAGAAACCCCGACGGCTATGTTGTGTATCGGAACGCGGCAGGGCAAACGGTCAATCCGGTGACCGGTAAGACGGCAGCCGGAAAGGCGGATCCGTTTGCGCGCATCTCTGCAAAAACGTTAGGAATATCTCCGTGTTGATACAAGAACTTCTGCTTGAGCCGCTATCGAGTGTACCGGACATCGACCCAGATGTTGATCCTTTGCAATCTCCTTTGCTTATGCAGGAGTGTCAGGTGCTGGATATCAGGATTGATGTCCTGCGATCGACGGCAGCCGTTCTTCTTGAACAGCGGGCAGCTTTTGATGTGTTGAGGGGCAACACCGGAATAATGGTAATGCGCGGAGTTCGTAGTGTTCATTGGCATGCGGTAGCGTCTGTTTTGGGTCCGTTGACTGCATGGGTCGTTGTTGGGGCAACCGTGGCGCTTGGCTCGGGGGGAGTGAAGGTGGTAATGGGTCTCTCGCCTGATGCAAGGCTGGCCGGGATAGCTGAAGTCATTGAATACTACGCGGTGGATGCGAATATCGGCTCGAGAATTCCAGACTACCTGGAGGCAAGCGGCAGCGAAATTGGTTTGACGGTCGCCACCTGGGAGTCTCATGCGGTTCCTATTGAACGCTCGTCGTTGCACTCGGTTCAACACTGAAACAGGCGTCGAGGCGGGATATCGCGGGATACCAGGGACGCGGTGAAGGAGGTGGACAAGTGAACGCTTGCGAGATTCCTGCCGCTCGGTGGTTCGAGTCGAGCCGGAGCAACGGGCAGAACAACTGTGTGGACTCTGCGGCCGGAGCGGTGGTCGCGGAGGGCGCTTGCGCGATCGTATAGTCGGCCTGTGATCACGACCTGTCCTGGCCGGTGGTCGCGGCGGCGTTCACCGCCTACGAGGCGTGTCTCCGGATGCGGGGATCAACGATCTTGGAGCCTCAATTCGGGTGGCGCTTGACAGGGCGTCATGAGCACGTCAATAAGTTTGGGGGTGCCAGACCTGGTCTGCCGTGGTCAGTGCTGAAGTTGCGCAGGCAAGTCGAGCCGGAGCCACGGGCGGAGTCGACGGGGCAAAGACAGGCGGGCTCGCCGACGCGTGACCCCGGTAGCCCGCCGCCCAACGAACGCGGGTCCCGGGTCCTCAGCTACCCGGCGGTTACTCCTTGCATCATCAGGAGGATCCGGGGCCGGTCAGGGCCCGGCGGGCGGGTACGCAGAGTAGGGTCAGCCGCGTGAGCGCGAAGACGTGAACCGCGTACCGCCGGGCTCCCCCGACCTCGCCCGGCGGGCGCGTGCAGGCCGCGAACGAAAGGCACCCCTGTGACCAGCCCAGCCAAGACCCGCGTCGCCATCGTCTTCGGCGGCCGCAGCACCGAGCACGCGATCTCCTGCGTCAGCGCCGGCAGCATCCTGGCCGCCCTGGACACCGACGAGTACGAGATCGTCCCGGTCGGCATCACCCGCGCCGGGCGGTGGGTGCTCACCACCGGCGACGGCAGCCAGCTGGCCATCACCGATCGTCAACTGCCGGAGATCACCGACCGGTCCGGCTCGGCCGTGGTGCTGCCCGCCGACCCGACCGGCAACGGGATCATGGTGCTGGACCCGGCCGACGGCCCGGCCGCCGCGCTGGCCGGCGTCGACGTCGTCTTCCCGGCGCTGCACGGCGCGTACGGCGAGGACGGCACCATCCAGGGGCTGCTGGAGATGGCCGGCATCCCGTACGTCGGGGCCGGGGTGTTCGCCTCGGCCGCCGCGATGGACAAGGAGTTCACCAAGAAGCTGGCCACCGTCGAGGGCATCCCGACCGGCCCGTACGCGGTGCTGCGCCCCGGGGTGAGCCTCAGCGACGCCGACAAGGAGCGCCTCGGCCTGCCGGTGTTCGTCAAGCCGTCGCGGGCCGGTTCGTCGTACGGCATCACCAAGGTCTCCGACTGGGCCGACCTGGACGCCGCCGTCGCCACCGCCCGGGAGATCGACCCGAAGGTGCTGGTCGAGGCGGCGATCGTCGGCCGTGAGGTCGAGTGCGGGGTGATCGAGGGCGAGGCCGGCGGCGGCCCCGAGGCGTCCCTGCTGGCCGAGGTACGGGTGGTCACCGACCACGAGTTCTACGACTTCGATGCCAAGTATCTCGACAGCTCCTGCGAGTACGACATCCCGGCCGGGTTGTCGGAGCAGGTCACCCGGCAGGTGCAGGACTACGCCTGCCGCACGTTCACCGCGCTGGACTGCGCCGGGCTGGCCCGGGTCGACTTCTTCGTCACCGACGACGACCAGATCTACCTCAACGAGATCAACACCATGCCGGGGTTCACCCCGACGTCGATGTTCCCTCGGATGTGGGCGGCCGCCGGCCTGGAGTACCCGAAGCTGGTGGACCGGCTGATCCGTACCGCGCTGAGCCGGGGCACCGGGCTGCGCTGACCGACCGCCGGGACCCCAGACCGGACCAGACCGGACCAGACCGGACCAGACCGGATCCGGACCGGACCCGAATCAGGCGCGGCAGCCGCGCGGGGCGGCGTCCGCGTCGCTGGGCACCGTCTCGATCAGCGGGTCGGCGAACGCGGTCACCCACTGGCCCGGCTCGTCGTAGGAGCCGGGCACGCTCACCCGCACCGGGATCTCCCGGTCGACGGTGGTCCAGACGGTGGCGTCGGCCTGCTCGGCGGCGTGCCAGCAGACCCCGTCCAGCGCGTACACCAGGTCGGTCGGTGGGAACTGCGCCGCCGGCACCCCGCAGGCGACGGTGATCGGCGGTTCGCCGTACGCGGCGTTCTGCTCGGCACCGTCGGTGACCCGCCGCTGCGGCAGGTCGCGCAGCGTACCCGGTAGTTGGGAGACCAGCGCCCGGCAGACGATCTCGGCGCGTTCGTCCAGCGTCGGGGCGGCGATCTGCACCGGCGTGGTCGGCACCGGCGCGCCACCGGCGGACGTCGCCGCCGACGGGTCCGCGGCGGCCCCGGGGTCGTCGTCGGACCCGGCCGGGGCGAGCCGGCTGAACGCGGCGAGCGCCACGATCACCGTCAACGGCAACGCCACCACGGTCGCCCAGATCGCCGCCTGCCGGGTCGTCCGGTCCGGCCCACCCGGAGCCGCCGGCCTGTCCGGAGACCGTCCGTCCGGAGCCGGATCGCCGGCCGGCGACTCGGCGGCAGAGACGTCCACCTGCTCAGTCGTCACAGTCGTACCACCGAACACGTCAGGGTCCGGGTGATGCCCGGCACCATCTGGACCCGGCTGACTATCATCGTCCCGAGTTCGTCCACGGTGTGCGCCTCGGTGAGCACGACCACGTCGTACGGCCCGGTCACCGCGTCCACCCGGACCACGCCGGAGATGTCCGCGATCGCGTCGGCGACGTCGCGTGCCTTTCCGACTTCGGTCTGGATGAGGATGTATGCCTGGACCACGACCCGACTCCTATCCGCCGCCCGGGAGCGGCTCGAACGTGAAACTACCGTACGGAGCAGGCCGGATTCATGACGGTGCCCGAGTGGAGACGACAATGATCGAGGTGGACCGGTGAATGTGGCACAGGCCGGTGAATTCGGGCTCATCTCCCGGGTCACCGCGCGGCTGCACCCGGGGGCCGCCACCCTGCTCGGCCCCGGCGACGACGCGGCCGTGGTGGCCGCCTCGGACGGCCGGGTGGTCGCCTCCACCGACGTGCTCGTCGAGGGCCGGCACTTTCGGCGGGACTGGTCCAGCGCCGTCGACGTCGGGCACCGCGCCGCCGCCGCGAACCTCGCCGACATCGTGGCGATGGGGGCGGTGCCGACCGCGTTGCTGGTGGCGCTCTGCGCCCCGCCGGAGACCGACGCCGGCTGGGCCGAGGACCTGGCGGTCGGCCTGTCCGACGAGGCGGCCAAGGTCGGCGCGAGCGTGGTCGGCGGCGACATGTCGGCCAGCCCGACCCTGACCATCGCGGTGACCGCCCTCGGCGACCTGCACGGCGCCACCCCGGTGCTGCGCAGCGGCGCGCACGCCGGTGACGTGCTGGCCATCGCGGGCCGGCTCGGCTACGCCGCCGCCGGCTACACGGTGCTGTCCCGCGGCTTCCGGTCACCGAAGCTGCTCGTGGAGGCGTACCGACGCCCCGAGGTGCCGTACGCCGCCGGCCCGGCCGCCGCGAACGTCGGCGCCAGCGCCATGATCGACATCTCGGACGGGCTGATCGCCGACCTGGGTCACGTCGCCACCGCCAGCCGGGTCGGTATCGACCTGCGCCGGGCCGCCTTCGAGGTGCCGCCGCAGATGCGCGACACCGCCAACGCGCTCGGCGTCGACCCGTACCAGTGGATCTTCGGCGGTGGTGACGACCACGCCCTGGCCGCGACGTTCCCCGAGGATCTGCCGCTGCCCAAGGGCTGGCGGCGGGTCGGGCACGTGGTCAAGGGCGCCGGGGTCACCGTCGACGGCCAGCCCTACCAGGGCGTCGCCGGCTGGGAACACTTCCAGTGAGGCCGCGCCGGTCACCGCTGAGCCACCGCCGGTGACCGCACTACGCTTTACCGCGTGACTGATCTGCTTCAGGCCGGCGTCGAGATCCGCCGGGTCCGCTACACCGACGCGGTGGCGCAACGCCTGGTGGCCGCCGCCATGGCCGATCTGGGTGCCCGCTACGGCGGCACCGGCGACGACACCCCGGTCGACCCGGCCCACTTCGACCCGCCCGGCGGTGCCTTCCTGATCGCCCACCTGGACGGGGCGCCGGCCGGCTGCGCCGGCTGGCGCAGCCACGGCACCTCCGGCGAGGACGCCGAGTTGAAGCGGATGTACGTCGCCGACGCCGCCCGCGGTCGCGGGGTGGCCCGCGCGCTGCTGGCCGCCGTCGAACGCTCCGCCGCCGGCCAGGGCCGCCGCCGGGTCATCCTGGAGTGCGGCGACAAGCAGCCCGAGGCGATCGCGCTCTACAGCAGCAGCGGGTACGCCCGGATCCCGAACTTCGGCTACTACCGGGACTCACCGGGCTGCCTGTCCTTCGGCCGGGTGCTCACCGCCGACTGGTGACGGGCGCTCACCGCCCGACTGGTGACCGTACACAGTCAGCCGCCGGACCCGACCGGGTCCGGCGGCTGCTGAAACGTCGAGGTCGTGGGCGGCGCGGTCAGGCGCCCCGGACCACCTTGCCGGCCTTGAGGCAGGAGGTGCAGGCGTTCACCTTGCGGGTGTTGCCGCCACCGGCCGGGGTGCGAACGGTCTGGATGTTCGGGTTCCAACGGCGGTTGGTCTTCTTCTTCGACCACGGCACGTTGTGACCGAAGCCCGGCCCTTTGCCACAGACGTCGCACACGCTAGCCACGGGATACTCCTGGGGATTTGTCGTTCATCAGGTCGCCGGTCGCCGGGACACACCACGCCCAGACAACCTGGCCAGGCTACCCGATCGACCACCCGGGCGGCCAATCGCCCTGCCCCGACCGGCCCGTTGCCGCCGGCCCGGCCGCCTGCGTCGTCTCCGCGCGCCGGCCGCCTGGCCGCACCCGGTCGTCTTCACGGCGGCTGTCGGCGTGCGCCAGTAGGCTCATCGCCGTGCTGGACACCCTTGACGCCGCCGCCGTGCGCCGGTGGTGTTCGGGTGCGCTGGCAGCGCTGCATCGCCACCAGGGCGAGATCGACGCGCTCAACGTCTACCCGGTGCCGGACGGTGACACCGGCACCAACCTGGTCCTCACCCTCACCTCGGCGCAGCATGCCCTGGCCCTCGACCTGGACAACTCCTCGGAGGGGGAGCAGACCTCGCACGGGCGGGTGCTGCGGCTGATGGCCCGGGGTGCGCTGCTCGGTGCCCGGGGCAACTCCGGGGTGATCGTCTCGCAGATCCTGCGCGCGTTGGCCGACGCGCTCACCGACACCGCCGTGGTGCGCGGCCGGGCCCTCGCGTCGGCGTTGACCGCCGCAACCGACGCGGCGTACGCGGCGGTCGCCCGCCCGGTCGAGGGGACGGTGCTGACCGTGGTCGCCGCCGCCGCGCGGGCCGCCGACCGGACCGGCTCCGACGACCTCGCCACCGTGGTACGGGCCGCCGCCTCGGCCGCCCGCGACGCCCTCGCCGCGACGCCCGGTCAGCTGCCGGTGCTGGCCCGCGCCGGAGTGGTCGACGCCGGCGGCCGCGGCCTGTGCCTGCTGCTCGACGCGCTGGCCGCCGTGGTCGGCACCCCGCTCACCGACAGCACCGGCGATCACCCGGCCGACCCCGGCGACACCGGCGATCCCGCCGACCGGGTCCCTGGTAACCCCGGCGGCGCCGGGCCCGCCGCCGACCCCCACAGTGGGGCCGGCTCCGAGGGGTACGCCTACGAGGTGCAGTTCCTGCTCGAAGCGCCGGCCGGGGCGGTCGACCGGATGCGGGCCGCACTCGCCGAGATCGGCGACTCGCTGGTCGTCGTCGGCTCCGACGCCGGGGGCGAAGACGACGGGGGCGAAGACGCAGGGGGCGAAGACGACGGGGACGGTCCGGTGTGGAACGTGCACGTGCACGTCGACGACATCGGCGCCGCCGTCGAGGCCGGCATCGCCGCCGGTCGCCCGTACCAGATCTCGGTCACCCGGTTCGCCGACCAGCCGGCGCCGCCGCTCGCCGGCCGGGCCGCCGTGGTGGTCGCCGCCGGCACCGGCCTCGCCGCCCTGTTCACCGGCGAGGGCGCAGGCGTGGTCGGCGGCTCCCCGTCCACCGCCGAGCTGCTCGACGCCATCCGCCGCACCGGCGCCGCCGAAGTGGTGGTGCTGCCCAACGACCCGGACACCCAGGCCGTCGCCGGCCTCGCCGCCCGGGAGGCCGAGGCCGGCGGCGTCACCGTCGCCGTCGTGCCGACCCGATCACCGGTGCAGGCCCTCGCCGCCCTCGCCGTCCGCGACCCGCGACGCCGCTTCGACGACGACGTGATCGCGATGGCCGAGGCGGCCGGGGCCTGCCGGTACGCCGAGGTCTGCCACGCCGCCCGGGAAGCGCTCACCGTCGCCGGCCGCTGCCGCCCCGGCGACGTGCTCGCCCTGGTCGAGGGGGAGGTGCTGCTGATCGGCACCGACCTGGCCGGCACCTGCCGCAACCTGCTGGACCAGCTGCTCGGCGGCGGCGGTGAACTGGTCACCCTGATCGTCGGCGAGCAGGCACCGGACGGCCTGGGCGACGCGGTGGCGGCGCACGTCGCCCGCTGCTGGCCGTTCGTCGAGGTGCACACCTTCGTCGGCGGGCAGCCGCACTACCCGCTGCTGGTAGGGATCGAATGACGCAGCCGTTGTTGGAGGCCGGATGACGCAGCCGTGCACGATGGACACTCTGCTGAAGGTCAACCTGGGCGCGAAGACCGCCAAGGCGATGGCCGACCACCTCGACCTGCACACCGTCGGGGACCTGCTCTACCACTTCCCGCGCCGCTACGACCAGCGCGGCGAACACACCGACATCCGTTCGCTGGAGGTGGGGGAGCAGGTCACCGTCCTGGGCCAGGTACGGCGGACCACCGTACGGCCGATGCGCCAACGGCGCGGCAAGCTGCTCGAGGTGGTCGTCGAGGACGGCACCGGCGGCACTCTGACGTTGACCTTCTTCGGTAACCAGGCGTGGCGGGAACGGGACCTGAAACCGGGCCGCTGGGGGCTGTTCGCCGGCAAGGTGACCGAGTTCCGGGGCGTACGCCAGCTCAACGGCCCCGAGTACGTGCTGCTCGGTGACGGTGCCGCCGACGGCGAGGTGGCCGCCGAGGACCCGGTGGAGGAGTTCGCCGGTGCGCTGATCCCGGTCTACCCGGCCGCCGCCGCCGTACCGACCTGGGTGATCGCCCGCTGCGTACGGACCGTGCTGGACGTGCTCACCCCACCCGAGGATCCGATGCCGGCGGCGGTACGGGCCAGCCGCAACCTGCTCGGCCTGCACCCGGCGCTGCGGCAGATCCACCGCCCGGCCGACGAACCCGAGCTGTTCCAGGCCCGGCGGCGGCTCAAATGGGACGAGGCGTTCGCCGTACAGCTGACGTTGGTGCAGCGCAAGCTGCGCGCCGCCGACTGGCCCGCACGGCCCCGGCCCCGCGCGGACGCCGGCCTGCTGGCCGCGTTCGACGCCCGCCTGCCGTACGAGCTGACCGACGGTCAGCGGCGCATCGGCGAGGAGATCGCCGCCGACCTGTCCACCGCGCATCCGATGCACCGGCTGCTGCAGGGCGAGGTCGGCTCCGGCAAGACGGTGTGCGCGCTGCGGGCGATGCTGCAGGTTGTCGACGCCGGTGGGCAGGCGGCGCTGCTCGCCCCGACCGAGGTGCTGGCCGCCCAGCATCACCGGGGCATCCAGGAACTGCTCGGCCCGCTGGGGCGGGCCGGTGAACTGGACGGCGACCCGGCCGGCACCCGGGTGACGCTGGTCACCGGGTCGCTGGGTGCGGCGGCCCGCCGGGCCGCCCTCGACGAGGTCCGCGACGGCCGGGCCGGCATCGTGATCGGCACCCACGCCCTGCTGTACGAGGGCGTCGACTTCGCCGACCTGGGCCTGGTCGTCGTCGACGAGCAGCACCGGTTCGGGGTGGAGCAGCGCGACGCGTTGCGGGCCAAGGCCGAGCAGCCGCCGCACGTGCTGGTGATGACCGCCACCCCGATCCCGCGGACGGTCGCCATGACCGTGTACGGCGATCTGGAGGTCTCCGCGCTCACCCAGCTGCCCGGCGGCCGGTCGCCGATCGTCTCGCACGTGGTGCCGGCGGCGGAGAAGCCGGCCTTCCTGGAGCGGGCCTGGCGGCGGGTACGCGAGGAGGTGACCGCCGGCCATCAGGTGTATGTGGTCTGCCCGCGCATCGGAGACGCGACCGGAACCGGCGTCGATGAGGAGCCCTCCGGTGACGGCGACGATCCCGGGGCGCGGCGGCCGCCGCTGGCGGTGACCGAGGTGGCGCCGCTGCTCGCCGACGGGCCGCTGCACGGGCTGCGGATCGAGGTGCTGCACGGCCGGCTACCGGCCGACGCCAAGGACGCGGTGATGCGTTCCTTCGCCGCCGGTGACGTCGACGTGCTGGTCGCCACGACGGTGGTCGAGGTGGGGGTGAACGTGCCGAACGCCACCGTGATGATCGTGCTGGACGCCGACCGGTTCGGGGTGTCGCAGCTGCACCAGCTGCGTGGCCGGGTCGGTCGGGGCTCGGCGGCCGGGCTGTGCCTGCTGGTCACCGACGCCGCCGACGGTACGCCGGCCCGCGAACGGCTGGACGCGGTCGCGTCGACCACCGACGGGTTCCGGCTGGCCGAGCTGGATCTGGAGCAGCGCCGCGAAGGTGACGTGCTGGGCGCGACCCAGTCGGGTCGCCGGTCCCACCTGCGGCTGTTGTCGCTGCTGCGCGACGCCGACCTGATCGGGCAGGCCCGGGCCGAGGCGATCGACCTGCTCGGCGACGATCCGGAGCTGACCCGGCATCCGACGCTGGCGGCATCCGTCGGCACTTTGGTCGACGCCGAACGCGCCGAGTACCTGGAGAAGGGCTGAATCCACGGCCAGGGCTGCGGCGGACCGGGGAACGGCTGCGGCCGGACAGGCGGAAGGGCGCCGACCGGGGGGATGGTCGACGCCCTTCCTCGGGGTGGTGCGGGGGGATGACTTGTCAGTCAGTCACGACCCAGGGTGGCTGACTCAGGCAGTGAAGGTGACCCGCCGACGACGCGCCAGGTAAAACAGCACGCCACCGATGGCCAGCAGCGCGACGGCGCCAGCGGCGAGTCCGCCGGCGGCGGCACCGGTGACCGGCAGGGAACCGCCGCCCTCGCCACCGGTGTCACAGTCCTCCGGCAGCTCCCAGGCGATCGTCTCGTCGAGCGCTGCCTCGCTGCTGAGCACGTGGACCTGGAAGCCTTTGGCGGCGTCGAACTCGACGACCTCGGTGACGCCCGGCTCGACGGTTACCACGATGGCGTCGCCCTCGCTCGGGGTCAGGGTCACGGTGAAGGTTTCGCCGTCCTCCGGATTGGCGAAACCGACGACCAGCTGGTCGCAGGTGGACTCGTAGCCGCCCTCGGGCTCGCCCGGCTCGACGCAGTTCTCCGGCTCAACCCACTTGTAGGGCTCGCTGACCGGCTCTTCGCCGTGGGTCACGGTGACCGGGCCGGCATCGCCAGGAACCTGAATGTCGTCCTTTCTCCGGCCCGGCTCAACGGTGTAGGTCTCGGAGAAATCCCCGGCCGTGACAGTCAGCTCGGCCGACTCGGTTGCGTTCTCGCCGTTGCTTACCGTAACCCAGACGGTACCCGTACAGTCGGACAGGAAGCTGGCCGCCGGAATCACGACCGGGTCCTGGACATCTGGGGTCGGCGTGACATCGGGCGACGGGGTCGGCGACGGCGACTCCTCCGGAGACGGGGTCGGCGACGGCGACTCGGGGATGTCAACGGTGCAGTCGCCGCCGAGTTCGATCTTCCCCTTGCGGAACTTCTGCTCGGCATACCCGTCGTTCCACGCGCCCTTGACCGCCAGCGTGGCCTTGGTGGTGGTGCCCGGCACCCGCTGGGTACCGATGATGGCCGAGTTGACGCTGTACGGGTAGCCGTCCCGAATTCGGGTTCGGGCGATGCCGTCCAGCGTGGTGTCGGCCGGGGTGTGGTACACCGCGCTCAGCCGGAACTTGGTCGCCCTGAAATGCCACTCGCTGCGGACACTCCAGGTGATCTCCCATTCCCCGGTGGCGGTGTCACAGACGGCACTGCCGGTCGGCGCGGTGTAGTGCGCGCTGGCGGGGGTGGCGAGGGCCACCGCGCCGACCATGCCGATCGTCGCGCCGGCGGCGATGGCCACAGCGCGCCGAAGCGGAGACTTCAGACGGTTCACAGGTACTCCCGAGTGAGGGGGTTCAGGTGCCCGGCGCGGGCGTGCGCAACCGGACTGGTGAGGTGCAGTCCATGGTTCGGCGCGACAACGTCCCCGCGTCGTGCGTTGTGCCGGCGTATCCCGCGGCACAGCGCCAGACCTTAGCTGTTCCTGAACTGATGCGGTGACCCACAGGTCTGGCTAAGGATGATGTTGTCGATCCGAGACAATTGATATACGCAACGTGTTTGCTCTCCGCGTACCGGGTGGCCTTTCTTGCCCTCACCTTTCTGCGGCAACAAGGGATGTGCTCGGTCACCTGAGAAGGGACTCGGTCGTCCGGGTCGGCATTCGACCGGTTTGGCTGATCGCGTAGCGTGCCGGGGATGAGCGCACCGGCCGCCGTTGGGGTCCGCCGCCGATGACCCGGATCATCTCCGGCCGGCTCGGCGGCCGGCGGATCGCCACGCCGCCCGGCGCGAACACCCGGCCCACCTCCGACCGGGTCCGCGAGGCACTGTTCAGCACCCTCGGCACGATGACCGACCTGGCCGGGGCGCGGTTCGCCGACCTCTACGCCGGCAGCGGCGCGGTGGGTCTGGAGGCGCTGTCCCGGGGCGCCGAACACGTCCTGCTGGTCGAATCCGACGCGCGGGCAGCCCGTACCGTCCGGGCGAACATCGCCGCGCTGGGAGCCGGCACCGGTGCCCGACTGATCACTGCCAAGGTCGCGACCGCGCTGGCCACGCCGCCGGACGGCGGCGGCTACGACGTGGTCTTCGCCGACCCGCCGTACGCGGTGACCGACGCCGAACTCCGGACCGTCCTGGGCAGCCTCGTCGCCGGCGGCTGGCTCGCCCCGCACGCCGTCGTGGTAGTCGAGCGGTCAGCCCGGGGACCGGCGTTGACCTGGGTGGAAGGCGTCACTGCCGAACGCGGGCGGCGTTACGGCGAGACCATGCTTTGGTACGGTCGGCGATCATGAGACGAGCGGTGTGCCCCGGCTCTTTCGACCCGGTCACCAACGGACATCTCGACATCATCGGCCGGGCCAGCCGGCTGTTCGACGAGGTCATCGTGGGTGTCCTGATCAACCAGTCCAAGGCTGGCCTGTTCACCATCGACGAGCGGATATCGATGCTCCGCGAAGTGACCGGAACGTACCGCAACGTTCGGGTCGCGTCGTTCCGTGGCCTGCTGGTGGACTTCTGCCGTGCCCAGGAGGCGGCCGTCGTGGTCAAGGGCCTGCGGGCGGTCAGCGACTTCGACTACGAACTGCAGATGGCGCAGATGAACATCGGCCTGGCCGGGGTGGAGACGCTGTTCATGCCGACCAACCCGCTCTACTCGTTCCTCTCCTCCAGCCTGGTCAAGGAGGTCGCCAAGTGGGGCGGTGACGTCTCGGCGCACCTGCCCGAGGCGGTCCACGACCGGCTGCTCGCCCGGGTCACCGCGCCACCGACCCAGCAGGTGTGAATTGGGCCGGCCCGGCAGCTCCGGGCGGGCCGACCGAGCCGCGATGAACCGCCCGGCGCGTCGCGACGCGCCGGACCCGGGGTGGGATGGACCACATGTCGTCCGGGGTCGCATCATGATGGAGCGCCGACCGGTCCGGCAGTTGGGATGATGACGTTCTGGCCCGGCCTTGCCATCATGGTGGGTCGACCCTCCGACAACAGGGAGTGAGATGCCGGTGGATCCATTCGACCGCATCGACGAGATCATCGCGATGGTGGAGACCGCGCGGGCCGTGCCGATGTCCCGGAACAACTGCATGATCGACCGGGCCGAGATGATCGGTGTCCTGGACCAGTTCCGGGCCGAGCTCCCCGCCGACCTGCGCCGGGCGGCGGCGCTGCTGGAGGAACGCGACAAGATCATGGACGCCGGCAAGCGCGAGGCGGACCGGATCATCAGCGAGGGCGAGGCCGAGCACGCCCGGCTGGTGTCGGTGAACGAGATCACCGTCTCCGCCGAGCACGAGGGCGCGCGCATAGTAGCCGAGGCCCGCGCCGAGGCGCAGCGGCTGCGCGCCGAGGTCGACGACTACGTCGACACCGCGCTGGCCAACTTCGAGCAGTTCCTCACCCGGGCGCTGGCCTCAATAGAGCGTGGTCGGGACAAGATGCACGCGCTGCGGGAGATCGGTACCTTCTCAGGTGAAGAGAACGAACGCCCGCTGCCCTTCTGACTGACCGGTGCCCCGGTTCGACGCCGCCGCCGCTGCTCGGGTAACCTGTTTTGTCGGCCTCTACCAGGCCGGAGTCCAACTATGCGCAATCACTCGTCGAAGACACTCAACCCCAGGTCGCCGCTGGTTCTCGATACCCGGGAACTGCCGCGTCGCCCTGGCGCGTTGCGTACGGTGAGCCGGGTGGTGCCCGCGCCGGCGGACCTCGGGCTGGAGCTGAACGGCGTACCGGAAGGTGCCGACCTGAGCCTCGATCTGCGGCTCGAGTCGGTCTCCGAAGGGGTACTCGTCTCCGGGACGGTCTCCGGACCGGTCTCCGGCGAGTGCGGGCGTTGCCTGCGCCCGATCAGCGAGTCGCTGACCGTACCGATCCAGGAGCTGTACGCGTACGAGAACAGCACCACGGACGAGACGACCGACATCGACGAGGTGGGCCGGTTGCAGGGCGATCTGATCGACCTGGAGCCGGCACTGCGGGACGCGGTGGTGCTTGCACTGCCGACCACCCCGCTGTGCCGCAGCGACTGCCCTGGGCTGTGCCCCGACTGCGGGGTGCACTGGGACGAGCTGCCGGACGACCACAACCACCAACAGGTCGACCCGAGGTGGGCCGGCCTGTCGCAACTGACCCGCCAAGAGGAGTAAGAGCCGTGGCCGTTCCCAAGCGCCGGATGTCCCGCAGCAACACCCGTTCCCGCCGGTCCCAGTGGAAGACCACGCCGGTGGTGACCGTCGAGTGCCCGCAGTGCAAGTCCGCGAAGCTGCCGCACACGGCGTGCACCGTCTGCGGCACCTACAACGGCCGCCAGGTCATCGAGGTCTGATCCGGTCGTCGTGACGCCGCCGGTCTCCGACCGGGCGGCGCGGACCTCCCGGCGAACGCCGGGTGCCTCGTCTCAGGAGCGGGCCGGTCGGCCGGAACCGGCCGGCGCTGACTCCGGGACCGGCACCTCGCGGATCGCCGTCGACCTCCTCGGCGGGGATGGGGCACCCGCCGTCGTGGTTGACGGCGCTCTGCGCGCCTGCCGCGCCGATCCCGATCTCCAGCTCCTGCTCGTCGGCCCGCCGGACGCGGCGGACGACGTTCGCGCCGCGCTGCCCGACGACCAGCGCCGGCGGATCACCGTACGCCCGACAGGCGCGGCTGGCGGGTCGGCGGCCGGTACCGCCGCAGAGCCCGGCACCGGCCGGGCCGACGAATCGATCTGGGCCGGCATGGCCGCCGTCGCCGACGGCACGGCCGACGCGTTCATCTCCGCCGGGTCAAGCGGCGCGATCGTCACCGCCGCCGCTCTCGGCCTCGGCCGGTGGCCGACCGTACGCCGGCCCGCCCTGGTCGTCACCCTCCCGGCGGTCTCCGGCCCGGTGGTGCTGCTCGACGTCGGCGCGACGGTCGAGGCGCGCCCGGCGACCCTGACCCAGCACGCCCTGTTCGGGGCCGCCTACCGTGCCGTGCGGCTCGGCCTGGACCGGCCCCGGGTCGGACTGCTCTCGATCGGTGCCGAGCCGGGCAAGGGCGACCGGGTCCGGCGTACTGCCGACACCCTGCTGCGGAGCCTCACTCTGCCCGCCGACGGCCGGTACGTCGGGCTGGTCGAGGGACACGACGTCACACTCGGCGATGGCGTCGACGTGGTGGTCACCGACGGTTTCACCGGAAATGTGCTACTCAAAGGCATCGAAGGCGCGTACGCGATGGCCGGCGGCCCAGAGCCGGGCCGGATCGCGCCCCGGGCGGCAGCCCTGCTCGGCGTCAACGGGACGGTGGTCGTCTGCCACGGCGCCGCCAGCGGCGCCGACATCGCCGCCGGTATCACCCTCGCCGCCGGACTGCACCGTGGCCGGGTGACCTCGACTGTCGCCCGGATGCTCGATGACATCACCCGGCTGATCGCAGAACAGGACGAGGTATCGCCATGAGTAACAACCAGTTCCGTCGTCCGCCGGTTGCCCACCTGGAGGCCGCGTTCGGTGTGGCGTTCGAACCGGACCTGCTGGAACGGGCGTTGACCCACCGGTCGTACGCGTACGAGAACGGCGGTCTGCCCACCAACGAGCGGTTGGAGTTCCTCGGCGACTCGGTGCTCGGTGTGGTGATCACCTCGGCGTTGTTCCACAGCCACCCCGACCTGCCGGAAGGGCAACTGGCCAAGCTGCGGGCCAGCGTGGTCAACATGCGGGCGCTCGCCGAGGTGGCGCGTGCCCTCGGCCCCCAGGGGCTCGGCCCGTACCTACTGCTCGGCAAGGGGGAGGAGAGCACCGGCGGGCGGGACAAGGCGAGCATCCTGGCCGACACCCTGGAGGCGCTGCTCGGCGCGATATACCTGCAGTACGGGCTGGACACCGCGTCGATCGTGATCCGCCGGCTGTTCGACCCGTTGATGGCGGACTCCGCGAGCCGGGGTGCCGGGCTGGACTGGAAGACCAGCCTGCAGGAGCTGACCGCGACGCTTGGACTGGGCGTGCCCGAGTACCGCATCGACGACGCCGGTCCGGACCACGCCAAGACCTTCACCGCCTGGGTGGTGGTCGCCGGGCAGCGCTACGGCGGGGCCGAAGGCCGCAGCAAGAAGGAAGCCGAGCAGCGGGCCGCCGAAGCCGCGTGGCGTACCCTCTCCGCCCAGATGGCGGACTCCACTGCGGTCGCCGGCACCGCTGCGCCTGCCAACGAGAGCGGTCCGGCTGTCGACGAGCCCGGTCCGGCTGTCGACGAGAACAACGCTGATGATGATCCGCCTGCCCAGGTCTGAGCAGGCAAACACCACCGGCACCGGTCACGGAAAGGCCTGTCATGCCTGAGCTGCCCGAGGTCGAGACGGTCCGGCAAGGACTGGCCGGCTGGGTGATCGGCCGGCGGCTGGACTCCGTGCAGGTGCACCACCCCCGGGCGATCCGCCGGCACCTGCCCGGCCCGGTGCACTTCGCCGCCGTACTCTCCGGCCGGCAGATTCGTGACGTCCGCCGCCGTGGCAAGTACCTGTGGCTGCCGCTGGACAGCGGCGACGCGATCGTCGGCCATCTCGGCATGTCCGGTCAGCTGCTGCTGCAGCCGGCCCACGCCCCGGACGAGACGCATCTGCGGGTCCGCTTCCGGTTCGCCGAGGGCGACCCGGAGCTGCGCTTCGTCGACCAGCGGACGTTCGGCGGGCTCGCCGTGTCACCCGGCGGCGCCGAGTTACCGGCCGAGATCGCGCACATCGCCCGGGATCCGCTCGACCCGGACTTCTCCGACGCCGCGTTCGTCGCGGCGGTACGCCGACGTCGCACCGAGATCAAGCGGGCCCTGCTGGACCAGTCGCTGATCTCCGGGATCGGCAACATCTACGCCGACGAGGCGCTGTGGCGGGCCGGCCTGCACGGCACCCGGCCGACCGACCGGCTGCCGGCCGCGACGGTCACCAGGCTGCTCGCACACGTACGGGACGTGCTGCGGGCGGCGGTCACCGAGGGTGGCACCAGTTTCGACGCGCTCTACGTCAACGTCAACGGCCAGAGCGGCTACTTCGACCGGTCACTCAACGTGTACGGGCGGGAGGATCAGCCCTGCACCCGGTGCGGGGCGCTGATCCGCCGGGAGTCGTTCATGAACCGGTCGTCGTTCAGCTGCCCCCGCTGCCAACCTAGGCCGCGGGCCGTCCGCCGCTGACCGACGTCAGCTCAGCGCTCCGACCCGAACATCTGCGTCCAGTAGAGGGTCCCGTTCGACGAGGTGGCCGTGCCGACCCCCATGGCGACCGCGTCGCAGTTGAGGATGTTGGCCCGGTGGCCCGGGCTGTTCATCCAGCCCTCCATGACCGCCTCGGCGGTGGGGTAACCGGCCGCCACGTTCTCGCCGATCGCCTGCTCGTAGCCGGCCCGCCTGGCACGTTCCCACGGGTCGCTGCCGTCGCTGCCGTCGTGCGACATCTCGTTGTTGGCTGCCTGGTCCTCGCTGTGCAGCCGGGCAGCCTCGGCCAGCTGGTTGTTGATCGTCACCGCGCCGCACCCGTTGTCGTCGCGCGCCGCGTTGACCAGCACCAGGACCTGCTGCTGCCGGCTGGTGTCCCCGGTGGCGGTCTGCTGCGGCGCGGCGCTGGTCTTCGCCGGCGCGGCGGTGGTGCGCTGCGGCCGGGAGCTCTCCGGGGCGGCGGTGCTGCGGCGTGGGCTCGGGGCAGCCGAGGTCGGCGGTGGCGGTGCCGGGCTCGCAGCCGGGGTCGGGGCGGCGCCGAGCTCGGCGTCGAGCACCTCCGGCTCGCCGATCTGCGGATCCTCCGTACCAGCGGACTGTTCGGTGAGTGGGTCGGTGACCGAATCTACATCCGTTGCCACGACGGTGTCGTCGGTGCCTTCGGTTGAGTCGTCGCCGAACCCGGCGCGCAGCATCGCGCCGCCGCCACCGATCGCCACCAGCAGCACGACGACCAGCGTGGCCAGGGTGACCGGCCCGACGGCGAGTCGGCGCCGTCGGCCGTCGGCAACCTCCGGGTCGGAGTCGTCGCGCGCGTCAGACCGCCGCCGACGGGCCACGCGGGTCAGCGACCCGGTGTCGGTCGGGTCCTCACGCGGCCCCCGGTCGTCGTCGGTCCAGCGATCGTCGCCGCTGGCCCAGCCGTCGTCACCACCGGGCCAGCCGTTGGCGTCGCCGGGCCCGTCGGACAGGTCCCGCAGCACGCTGTACCGGTGCGTCTCGGTCTCGTCGTGCCAGGCGTCGCTGCCGGTCCTGTCGTACCCGTGCGGAGCGTCGGCGTACCCCGGCCCGTCGGCGTACCCCGGCCCGTTTGGGCGGGCGATGAGGTGGGTGTCGTACCCCTCATCGGCGGGGCGGCCGTACGGCTGCGGGTGGTACCCGGCCTCGTGGGGGAGCTGCTGGGTCGGGTCAACGGGGTAGCCGCCGTGGGGTACGCCGTCGTACCCCGGGTGCCCGTCGTACCCCGGGTGCCCGTCGTACCCCGGGTGCCCGTCGTACCCCGGGTGCCCGTCGTACCCCGGGTGCCGGTCGTATGACTCCTGTCCATGGCGGTCCGCTCCGTACGCCGGGTAACCGCCGTCGCCGTAACTGACGCCGTCGTAGCCGCCATCGCCGGGTGACCGGCCGGCGGTCGGGTAGCCGTCGGTCGCCGCCGGGCCGGGGTAGCCGTCGGCCGATGAGGGGTCGGGCCGCCAGCCGGCGTCGAGGTGGTCGCGCCAGGAACTCTGCCCGAACCGGTCGGTGTCCCAGCCGGCGTCACCGGGTGCGGTGTGGTCAGCGGGCGGCGTCGGATCGCCGGGGATGGATCCATCGGCCCGGTCGTTGCGCCGGTACAAGGTCGTTGCCTCCGCAGGTGGGTGGTCGGCCAGCGAGCCGCGTCCGGTGGGACCGGGGGCGCTGTGCCGGGTGCGACGCTAAGGCGTCCGGCGGCGCCCGGCAACGCTGCTAAGACAAACCGGCGATCCAGCTAAGGAAGAGATAAGGCGGACAGCTGTCCGGCTGAGGTTCTGCCGGTGACACTGTGATCTGTGCCGCTAAACCGCCGCTGTTCGCACCTTTTGGGCGATAGATTCGATGGAGGAGGTGGGGTCCTCGTCTGGTGGAACTTGACGAAGCGGCGACTTCGGCGGACCATGGGGGTGTCGCCAGTCGCGCCCAGTCGCGCCCCCGCATGCCCGGGGGTTGACCGACACGAGGGTTCACGGGCGCGCGTTGGCCGGCCTTTCCGGCAGCGCATTACAAGGAGACGAAATGGCGAAGGCCCTCTACGGCCACGTTGGTGCAGCACCCGACCGGCGCCTGCTCGACGAGGTCACCCGATTGCGTGCCACGGTACAGGCACTGGAGTTCGAGATCACCCGGCTGCGGGCGGAGAACGACCGGCTCGCCGCAGCGGTCGCCGAGAGCGACGACCTGCTGCGGATCCCCGAGCCTGCGCTCACCTGATCTCCACGGGCGCCGGTGCAGGCCGGCGCCCGCCGCCAGTGACCGTACGTACCGCTGATCGCACGCACCCCGCGCGCCGACACTCAAGTGCCGGCGCGCAGCTTTTTGTCCGGGCCCGTCTGTGGCCCCGTTCACGTCCCATCCGTCGGCGGCCGCTGTGGCCCCGTCCGGGCCCCGGTGACGGCGCCCCAGCCGCGTCGGATCCGGTGACCGTCCGACCGACGGGTTAGCCTGTGCGGTACTGACCAGCACTGACGGCCGCACGGCGACCCGTCGGACGAGGAATCGGACCGTGCATCTCAAGAGTCTGACGGTGAAGGGCTTCAAGTCCTTCGCCTCCGCCACCACCCTGAAGCTGGAGCCCGGGATCACCTGCGTGGTCGGCCCGAACGGCTCCGGCAAGTCCAACGTCGTCGACGCCATCGCCTGGGTCCTCGGCGAGCAGGGCGCGAAGGCGCTGCGGGGCGGCAAGATGGAGGACGTCATCTTCGCCGGCACCGCCGGCCGGGCCCCGCTGGGCCGGGCCGAGGTCACGTTGACCATCGACAACACCGACGGTGCGTTGCCGATCGAGTACACCGAGGTGTCGATCACCCGCCGGATGTTCCGCTCCGGCGAGAGTGAGTACGAGATCAACGGCAACCACTGCCGGCTGCTCGACATCCAGGAACTGCTCTCCGACTCCGGCATCGGCCGGGAGATGCACGTCATCGTCGGCCAGGGCCAGCTCGACGCCGTACTGCACGCCAAGCCGGAGGACCGGCGGGCCTTCATCGAAGAGGCCGCAGGTGTGCTGAAGCACCGCAAGCGCAAGGAAAAGGCGCTGCGCAAGCTGACCGCGATGCAGACCAACCTGGACCGGCTGACCGACCTGACCGGCGAACTGCGCCGCCAGCTCAAACCGCTGGGCCGGCAGGCCGAGGTGGCCCGCCGGGCCGCCGGCATCCAGGCCGATCTGCGCGACGCCCGGCTGCGGCTGCTCGCCGACGACCTGACCACCCTGCGGACCACCCTCGACAAGGAGATCGCCGACGAGACGGCACTGCGGCAGCGCCGTACCGAGGTGGAGTCCGAACACGCCGAGGTGCAGTCCCGGCTGGCCGAGCTGGAGTCGGCGCTGGCCGAGGACGCGCCGCTGCTCGCCGCCGCCCAGGACACCTGGTACAAGCTCGCCGCCCTGCAGGAACGCTTCCGGTCGACCGAGCAGCTGGCCGGTGAACGGCTGCGGCACCTGTCCGGCGTGCCCGACGACGAACGACCCGGGCGTGACCCGGACCAGCTCACCGACGAGGCGCACCGGGTCCGCGAGCAGGAGGAGGAGCTGCGGGCCGCACTGACCGAGGACCAGATCCGCCTCGCCGAGGCGGTGGAGGGCCGCCAGCAGCTGGAGGCGCAGCTGGCCCAGGCCGAGCGGGCGCTGGTCGCGGCCGCCAAGGCGATCGCCGACCGGCGGGAAGGGCTGGCCCGGCTGACCGGCCAGGTCAACTCGGCACGCGCCCGCACCTCCAGCGCCGCCGACGAGATCTCCCGGCTCACCGCCGCGCACGCCGACGCGCAGGCCCGCGCCGACCGGGCCCAGCAGGAGCTTGATGCGGCCGCCGAACTCTCCACCGAGGCCGACCGGGACAACGCCGACCTGGACGCCCGGCACGCCGAGGCGGTCACCGCGCATGACGCCGCCGCCGCGCAGGTACGGCAGCTGTCCGACGCCGAGCGCCGGGCCGAGAAGGAGGCCGCCACCTGGCAGGCGCGGGAGGACGCGCTGGCGATGGGGCTGCGCCGGGGCGACGGCGCCGGGGCGCTGCTGGCCCGGGCCGACCAGGTTCCCGGGCTACTGGGCAGCCTGGCCGGCCTGCTCACCGTCGCGCCTGGACACGAGGCGGCGCTGGCCGCCGCGCTGGGTGGTCTCGCCGACGCGGTGGCGGTCACCGGCATTGACGAGGCGGCCGAGGCGATGCGGCTGCTCAAGATCCAGGATTCCGGCCGGGCCAGCCTGCTGGTCGCCGGACCCGCCGGGCCGGGAATGATCGGCTCGCCGGACACCCTGCGGCCGGTCATGCCACCCGGGGCGACCTGGGCGCCGGACGCGGTCAGCTGCCCCGATGAGCTCCGCCCGGCGCTGCACCGGGCGCTGCGGGACGTGATCCTGGTCGGCGACCTCGCGGCGGCCACCGCGGCCGTCGCCGACCATCCGCAGCTGCGGGCGGTCACCCCGGACGGCGACATCGTCGGCGCCTACGCTGCCGCCGGCGGGTCCGCCAAGGCCCCCAGCTTCATCGAGGTGCAGGCGGCGGTCGAGGAGGCCCGCAGTAACCGGCTCACCGCCGAAGCCACCGTCGCCGAACTGCGCGGGCAGCTCGACACCGCTCGGGAGGCGGCGGCCGGCCTCAAGGAGCAGGTCGCGCAGGCCGCCGCCGAGCGTCGACAGGCGGAGGGGCAGCGTAACGCCGCCGCCCGCCGGCTCGCCGAGCTCGGCGCTGCGGCCAGGTCGGCACGGGCCGAGGCGGAGCGGCTCGGGGCCTCCCGGGACAAGGCCGCCGAGTCCCGGGACCGAGACCTGGCCACGCTGGAGGAGCTGGAGGAGCGGCTCCGGCTGGCCGAGGCGACCCCGATCGACGAGGAGCCGTCGACCGCCGAACGGGACGAACTCGCCGCGATGCTGCCCGGTGCCCGGCAGAACGAGATGGAGGTCCGACTCGCCGTCCGTACCGCAGAGGAGCGGGTGTCGTCGATCGCCGGCCGGGCGGACTCACTGTTGCGGCAGGCGGCGGCCGAGCGGGCCGCGCGGGAACGCGCCGCCGCCCGCCGGGCCGCCCGGGCCCGGGGCGCGCAGATCGCCCGCGCGGTCACCGCCGGCGCTCGCTTCGCGCTGACCCAGCTGGCCGACTCGATGGTCGACGCGGCCGCCGCCCGGGACGAGATCGCCAGCGCCCGCGCCGCGCGGGAGGCCGAGCTGCAGGAGGTACGCGGCGCGGCAAAGCGGCTCGGGGCCGAGCTGGAGCGGCTGACCAGCGCCGTGCACCGCGACGAGGTGGCCCGCGCCGAGCAGCGGCTGCGTATCGAGCAGCTGGAGGCGAAGGCGGCCGAGGACTTCTCGCTGGACGTGGAGACCCTGCTCGTCGAGTACGGCCCGCACCAGCCGGTGCCGCCCACCCAGGCCCAGCTGGCGGCGGCCGCCGCCGACGGCAAACCGGAGCCCACCCCGGTGCCGTTCGACCGGGCCACCCAGGAGAAGCGGTCGGCGAAGGCCGAACGGGAGCTGGCCCTGCTCGGCAAGGTCAACCCGCTGGCGTTGGAGGAGTTCGCCGCGCTGGAGGAGCGGTACAAGTTCCTCTCCGACCAGTTGGAGGACCTGAAGGCGACCCGCAAGGACCTGCTCACCGTCGTCGCGGACGTGGACGACCGGATCCTCGAGGTCTTCTCCAGCGCGTACGCCGACACGGCCCGCGAGTTCGAGCAGGTGTTCACCGTGCTGTTCCCGGGTGGCGAGGGGCGGCTGGTGCTCACCGACCCGGACGACCTGCTGACCACCGGGGTGGAGGTGGAGGCCCGGCCACCAGGCAAGAAGATCAAGCGGCTGTCGCTGCTGTCCGGCGGGGAGCGGTCGCTGACCGCCGTCGCCATGCTGGTGGCCATCTTCCGGGCCCGGCCCAGCCCGTTCTACATCATGGACGAGGTGGAGGCGGCGCTGGACGACGTCAACCTCGGCCGGTTGATCACCCTGATGGCCCAGCTGCGGGACCGCAGCCAGCTGATCATCATCACCCACCAGAAGCGGACCATGGAGGTCGCCGACGCGTTGTACGGGGTCACCATGCGCAACGGCGTCACCCAGGTGATCAGCCAACGGCTCAAGTCGGCTGACGAGTCAGCGGCGCTGACCGGGCCGGAGTCGCCGGAGCCGAGCGCGTCGGAGCCGAGCGCGCCTACTGCGCAAGCCCCGCAGCCTGCTGAGGAGGCTGCGGCGTCGGCTGCGCCGCCGCCGAATCGGTGAGCCGGCGGCGGGCCACCTCACGCAACGCGCCGTCGGTTGTCGTGCCCTCCAGCGTCACCTCGGCCGTCGCGCCGTCGTGCAGCAGCGTGCTGACCGCGTTGCCGAAGTACGGGCCGTCCAGCTTGCGCCAGCGCACCGATGGCCTTGGCAGTCCGGCGGTGCGGGCCAGCGCCCGCAGCGCCGCCGTCGGCCCCCGCCACCAGCCCAACCGCATCAACGGCCGCATCAGCGCCGGCACCTGGTTGTGGATCGGTGAGCAGGTGAGCTGGTGCACCGGGGTGCGAACCCGCCCAGGCAGCACGGCCCGCGCCACGTACGAGTGGTGCACGTCGCCGGAGAGCATGCTGATCGAGGCCGGTGGCGGATGGCCCGGCCCGGTGCCGATCCGGTCCGGTTGCGTCCTGTCGGCGGCAGACGGCCCCGCGCCGATCCGGGCGAACAGTTGCCCGAGGTCGTCGAAGGAGCGCCGGAACGCGGCCCAGTGCTCCAGGTCCAGGGCCTGGCGCAGCCACTCCGACGCAGCCGCGACCCACCGCCGGGGCGACTCGGCCAGCCGTTCGTTCCACGACTCGAGGTGGTGGATGCCGGGCGGCATCAGCCAGGGCAGCGACGCGCCGACCACCAGATGGTCGTAGCGGCCGTGGGCCCGGTCGGTGAACCAGGCCCACTCACCGGCCGGCAACATGCTGCGTGCCCCCGGCCGCAGTACCCGGCTGCACCGGTTGTCCAGCACGATCACCCGGGTCCGGCCGACGTCCAGCGAGAAGCTCCACTGGTACTGCACCTGCGACCAGCGCTGCGGGTCGTGCGCGACGTCCGCCTCGGCGTCCACCCGGGCACCGAATTCGCGCAGCACATCGGTGGCGTCGTCGGCGGCGGTGACCGCCCGGAACACCGGGTCGGCGGCGACCTCGTCCGGGGCCAGGTTGCCCAGGTGCTGGTAGACCCAGTAGGAGGCGAGTCCGCGGCTGATCCGCTCCGGCCACCAGGGCTCGCCGCGCATCCGTGCCCGCCAGGCGGCCGAGGTGTTCCAGTCGTCGATCACCTCGTGGTCGTCGAAGATCATCACGCTCGGGACGGTCGACAGCAACCAGCGGATCTCCGGGTCCCGCCACGACTCCAGGTACAGCCGGGTGTACTCGGGGAAGCTGACCACCTGATCGGCTGGGGCACCGGGCGGTAGCCCGCGATGTCGGCGCCGCCGCCGCAGGAACCGTCGGATCACCGGCGACGTCTCGTCGGCGTACACCTGATCGCCGAGCAGGAGCAGCAGGTCGGGCCAGTCGTCGCCGGCCGGGTCCAGGCCGGCCAGCCGCCGGGCGTACGCGTCGAGCGCGTCCGGCGGCAACCGTCGGGCGGTGGAGTGCTGGGTGGTCTCCCGGCAGGATCCGAAGATCAGCCGCACCGGCTGGGCGTCGTCGTCGGCCCGCCGGGTCCGGATCACACTGCCCGGGTACGGCGAGTCCGCCTCCGGCCAGACCCGCCGGTCGTCGAGGAAGACCTCGTAGCGGTGGCTGGAGCCGGGGGCCAGCCCGTTGACCAC
Source organism: Solwaraspora sp. WMMA2059 (assembly GCF_027497315.1). Taxonomy (GTDB): domain Bacteria; phylum Actinomycetota; class Actinomycetes; order Mycobacteriales; family Micromonosporaceae; genus Micromonospora_E. The sequence goes on from NZ_CP114908.1 coordinate 1,360,288, forward strand.
CACGAGCGCGTAGTGGTGCCCGAACGCGCTGAAGGTGCGGGCCGAGCCGCCCGCCGTGCCCGTCGTCGCGACCCGTACCGTGGCCGGGGCGTCGGTCTCCACCCAGACGGTGGCCTGCCCGCCGACCACCCGCCGCAGCAACGGCCCGATCAGTAGCCGGGGGCCGGCCGCCGGTCGGAGCTGCGGGTCCGGTCCACCGGCGGTTGTGCCGTCGGTCACCGGTGGTCCCTGCCGAACTGGTGTGCAGACATGGTCGACCTTTCGCGAGGGACGCGGGACGGCCTCTTTTCTACCCCGCATGCAGGCCCGTCACCCAGTTCCCTGACCGGTACCTGGGGTGTGGTCGCCGGCCGGCGACACTGTTCCCGGGGGGTGTGGTCGCCGGCCGGCGACACTGTTCCCGGGGGTGTGGTCGCCGGCCGGCGACACTGTACCGGGGGGTGGGTGTCACCGATGGGTGCGGTGGGCGGGACTCGGTCGCGGCCATCTGTCAGGATTTCCGCATGGATTACCTCGTCCTCGCCGCGATCCTGCTCGGTGTGCTGCTGCTCGCCGGTCTCGGGCTGGTGGTGCCCCGGATGCGCCGGCAGCCTCCGCTGCCGCCGGCACCGCCGACCCCGCTCGGCGGCGAGCAGCCGCAGGAGCGCCCACCAGCCGACGGCGAGCGTCCGGCCGGCGTCGCCGTCGAGGAACGTCCGGTCGCGCCACCGGCCGAACCGGAGCAGGCGCCTGCGGAGCCGGTGGCGCCGGCGCCACCGACCCTGGAACGTCCGGAGCCCACGGCCGGGCGGCTGGTCCGGCTGCGGACCCGGCTGTCCCGGTCGCAGGGCCTGCTCGGCAAGGGACTGCTGAACCTGCTCTCCCGGGACCGGCTGGACGAGGAGGTCTGGGAGGAGATCGAGGAGAGCCTGATCACCGCGGACGTCGGCATCGAGCCGACCCGGGAGATCGTCGACCGGCTGCGGGAGCGTACCCGGGTCCTCGGCACCCGCAGTGCCACCGAACTGCGTACGCTGCTCACCGAGGAGCTGGTCGCCGCGCTGGACCCGCAGCTCGACCGGGCGTTGAACACGGGCGGCGAGCCGAGCGTGATGCTGGTCGTCGGGGTCAACGGGGCAGGCAAGACCACCACCTGCGGCAAGATCGCCCGGGTGCTGGTCGCCGATGGCCGTACCGTGCTGCTGGGCGCCGCCGACACGTTCCGCGCCGCCGCCGCCGACCAGTTGACCACCTGGGCCTCTCGGGTCGGCGCCGAGGTGGTCCGCGGCCCGGAGGGTGCGGACCCGGCCAGCGTCGCCTTCGACGCGGTGAAGCGGGGCATCGACACCAAGGTCGACGCGGTGCTGATCGACACCGCCGGCCGGTTGCAGAACAAGATCGGCCTGATGGACGAGCTCGGCAAGGTCAAGCGGGTGGTGAGCAAGCATGGTCCGGTGCACGAGACACTGCTCGTGCTGGATGCCACCACCGGGCAGAATGGGTTGGAGCAGGCCCGGGTGTTCACTGAGGCGGTGGAGGTGACCGGGGTGGTGCTGACCAAACTCGACGGCACCGCCAAGGGCGGTATCGTCATCGCGGTGCAGCGCAAACTTGGCATTCCGGTCAAACTGGTCGGTCTCGGCGAAGGTCCGGACGACCTCGCCCCGTTCGATCCGGCGCAGTTCGTCGACGCCCTGATGGGCGCCGATCCACGTGGAATGGATGCGTAGCCTCGGGTGACGTACCGCAATCAGGAGCCACGTCTCGGGAGACCGTACGTGACCCAGCAGGAGATCCCACTGCGTGGCGGCAACGTCAGCACCGTGGTGCGGGTCGGAGACACCGTCCGGCGCAACGTCGGCCCGTGGACGCCCTCGGTGCACGCGCTGCTGCGGCATCTGGAGTACGTCGGGTTCACCGGCTCGCCCCGGGTCCTCGGCATGGACGAACGCAACCGTGAGGTCCTCTCCTACGTCGAGGGGGAGTGCGGCGAGTATCCGCTGGCGCCGCACTGGGTCAGCGACGAGGCGCTGGTCACCGTCGCGACGATGTTGCGGATGTTCCACGACGCCCAGTACGGGTTCAATCCGCCGCGTAGCGCGGTCTGGCGTTCGTTCGGCCCGCCGCCGCCGGACACCGAGGTGATCTGCCACCACGACGCGGCCCCGCACAACGTGATCTGGCGTCCGGACGGTACTCTCGCCCTGATCGACTTCGACCTGGCGTCGCCGGGGGCGCGGATCTACGACGTCGCGTACGCCGCGTGGACCTGGGTGCCGCTCTTCTCCGACCGGGACTCCTACACGCTGGGTTGGCGGCACCCGGACCGGCCGCGCAGGCTGCGGCTGTTCGCCGACGCGTACGGGCTGATCCCCCGCGACCGGCACCGGCTGGTCCGGACCATCCGCAAGCGGGTCGTCGACCACGTGGAGGGAATTCGTCGGATGGCCGCCGCCGGAGATCCGGCGTTTGTCCGGATCGTGCACAAAGGTCATCTTCGTCGGCCGATGCGGGATCTGCGGCTGCTTGACTACGAACGGCACATCTTGGAGTACGCGCTGCGCTGACGGGCGGCGAGTACCAGTTGCGCTGACCGGTCGCGGCCCGGGGCGGCAGCGGTCCGGGTACGGGTGACGAGTTCTGTCGCCTTCCGGACAGTAGGCGGTGGCTATTCGGTTGATATGACCCTGCCTGATCTGGCGATAGTGAAGTGTTCTTCACATGTTGGAAACAACCCGTCACGTGTTGGAAACGGCACGGGCACCCTGCGTGAAACAGCTGCCCAGCAAGCTTCGCGCAACCGGCGAGCGGGCGATGCTGCCTCTTGGAGCCGGTTATGTTTCCAACTGAGAGGAGGCAGCGTGCCGGAACTAGATTCTGGTGCCACCGCCTGGATTTTGACTTCAGCCGCCCTGGTGTTGCTCATGACGCCCGGATTGGCGCTGTTCTATGGTGGCATGACGCGGTCCAAGTCCGTGCTCAACATGATGATGATGAGCTTCGGCGCGATCGGCCTGGTCAGCCTGCTGTGGGTCTTCTACGGCTACAGCATCGCCTTCGGTGAGGACGTCGGCGGCGTCACCGGTGACCTCTCCATGGCCGGCCTGCGCGGCATGCTCGAGTCGGGCTCCGAGGGCGGCATCCCGGACCTGCTGTTCGCCGTCTTCCAGATGATGTTCGCGATCATCACCGTCGCACTGATCAGCGGTGCGATCGCGGACCGGGCGAAGTTCGGCGCCTGGCTGCTCTTCGCCGGCCTGTGGGCCACCCTGGTCTACTTCCCGGTCGCGCACTGGGTGTGGGGCGGTGGCTGGATCTTCGAGCTCGGCGTCCTCGACTTCGCCGGTGGTACCGCGGTGCACATCAACGCCGGTGCTGCGGCACTCGCGCTGGCCCTGGTGCTCGGCAAGCGGGTCGGCTGGCCGAAGGACAAGTTCAAGCCGCACAACCTGCCGATGGTCCTGCTCGGCGCCGGCCTGCTGTGGTTCGGCTGGTTCGGCTTCAACGCCGGCTCGGCGGTCGCCGCCGACGGTGCCGCCGCGGTCGCCTTCATCAACACCCAGGTGGCCACCGCGGCCGCCGTGCTGGGCTGGATCGTCGTCGAGTGGTTCCGCGACGGCAAGCCGACCACCCTCGGCGCCGCCTCCGGTGCCATCGCCGGTCTGGTCGCCATCACCCCGGCCTGTGCCTTCCTGGAGCCGCTCGGGGCGATCGCGCTCGGCATCATCGCCGGTGTGGTCTGCGCCCTGGCGGTCGGCCTCAAGTACAAGCTCGGGTACGACGACTCGCTTGACGTGGTCGCCGTGCACATGATCGGCGGCATCATCGGCTCGCTGCTGATCGGCTTCCTGGCCGTCGAGGTGCTGGCCGGAGAGGGCAACGCCGGACTCATCTACGGCGGTGGCATCGACCTGCTCGGTCTGCAGGCGCTCGGTGTGGTCGCGGTGCTGGTCTACTCATTCGTCGTCGCCTACATCATCGGCTTCGCGATCGACAAGACCATCGGCTTCCGGGCCAGCGCCGACGCCGAGGTCGAGGGCATCGACACCGCCGAGCACGCGGAGAGTGCCTACGAGTTCGGTAGCGCCTCGGGTGGCGGCTTCGCCGCCGCCGGCATCGGGAAGGCGCCCGCCGGTTCGGGCGAGTCCGCACCGGTCAGCGAGAAGGTCGCCGGTTAACGTTCCCTGATGGAGGGGTTAGACATGAAGCTGGTGACCGCGGTCATCAAGCCGTACCAGCTCGACGCGGTCAAGGAGGCCCTGCACGCCCTCGGCGTCGCCGGCCTGACCGTGAGCGAGGTCCAGGGGTACGGACGCCAGAAGGGCCACACCGAGGTGTACCGGGGTGCCGAGTACACCGTCGAGTTCCTGCCGAAGATCCGGATCGAGGTGCTGACCGACGAGATCGACGTCGAGAAGGTCGTCGACGCGGTCGTCACGGCGGCCCGCACCGGAAAGATCGGCGACGGGAAGGTCTGGGTGACGGCCGTTGAGGACGTCATCCGGGTCCGCACCGGCGAGCGTGGTCTCGACGCGCTCTGAGTCGGCGAGCCCACCCAACCGGTAGCGAGAACACATGACCGACGGAGTCGGGGTCCGGCAGCGTCCTGCGGCCGGCCCCGGCCCGTCGCTGTCCGACGGCATCGGTGCCGCCGCCCGCGTGGACCGGGCGGCGGCACTCGATGTCTGGCTGACCTCGCTGATGCCGGCCGGGCTGACCGGTATCGCCCTGGTGGCGGTCGGCGGACTCGGCCGGCTGCAGTGCTCGCCGTACAGCGATCTCGATCTCGTGCTGATGCACCGCGGCGTCGCCGGGATGGACGAGATCGCCGCCCGCCTCTGGTACCCGGTCTGGGACGCCCGCCTCGGGCTGGACCACTCGGTGCGTACCCTGCCGGAGGCGCTGTCCGTCGCCCACGACGATGTCAAGGTCGCGCTCGGCCTGCTCGACGCCCGGCACGTCGCCGGCGACCGGGAACTCACCGCCGAGCTGCAGGCCGCCGCGACCGACCAGTGGCGGCGCACCGCCGTCCGCCAACTGCCGGCGCTGCGTGAGGTCACCGAGGCCCGTTGGCGGACCCACGGCGAGTTGGCCTTCCTGCTGGAAGGCGATCTGAAGGAGGCCGCCGGCGGGCTGCGCGACGTCGGGATCCTGCGCGGGATCGCCCTGGCCGGCATCGCCGACAGCATGCGTCCGGCCGCCCGCGCGGCCCATCTGCGGCTGCTGGACACCCGCGACGCGCTGCACGTCGCTGTCGGCCGGCGGGTGGACCGGCTGGTGGCCCAGGAACGCGCCACCGTCGCCGGCCTGCTCGACCTGGACGACCCGGACACCCTGCTGCGCCGGGTCGCCTCGGACGCGCGCACCATCACCCACGCCCTCGACGACGCCTGGCGCAGCGCCGACCGGCTGCGCTCGGGCCGTCGGCGCGGCGGCGGTCCGCCGGTGCGCCGGCCGGTGGCCCGCGACGTGGTCGAGCACGACGGTGAGCTGGTCCTCGCCCGGACCGCGATCGGGGCCCGCCCGGACCCCAGCCTGTCGCTGCGGGTCGCCGCGGCCGCCGCCACCAGCCGGCTGCCGATCGCCCGGGCGACCTGCGAGTGGCTCGCCGCGTACTGTCCGCCGCTGCCCGCGCCGTGGCCGGATGCTGCCCGGGCCGCGCTGATCACCCTGCTCGGCGCCGGTCCCGGTCTGGTGCCCACCTGGGAGACCTGCGACCGGTACGGGCTGGTTGACGGCTGGCTGCCGGAGTGGCCCCGGATGCGCAGCCTGCCGCAGCACAACCCGGTGCACCGGTTCACCCTGGACCGGCACCTGGTCCAGGCGGCACAGGAGGCGACCGCGTTCACCCGCGAGGTGGACCGGCCCGACCTGCTGCTGCTCGGTGCGTTCCTGCACGACGTGGGCAAGGGGCTGCCCGGCGACCACAGTACGGTCGGCGCGCCGGTGGCGACGCGGATCGCCGCCCGGATCGGGCTGCCCCCGGCCGACGTCAACATGATCGACAAACTGGTCCGGCTCCATCTGCTGCTGCCAGAGGTGGCCACCCGGCGTGACCTCAGCGACCCGGTGACGATCTCCCAGGTCGCCGCTGCGGTGGGCGACACCACCACGCTCGGTCTGCTGCACGGTCTGGCCCGCGCCGACGCCCTGGCGACCGGCCCGGCGGCCTGGTCGGACTGGAAGGGGCGGCTGATCGCCGAACTGGTCCGCCGAGTGCACACCGCGCTGGACACCGGGGTGCTGCCCCAGCCGCCGCGACCCGATCCGGCGCTGGTGGCGGGTCCACTGCCGGCCGTACACATCGACGGTGACGACCGGGTCGCGGTGGCCGCTGCGGACCGGCACGGCCTGCTCGCCGCGGTCGCCGGCTGCCTGGCCCTGCACCGGCTGGACGTGCTGACCGCGGACGCCTCCACGGTCGACGGGCGGGCGCTGGTCGAGTTCCGGGTCCAGCCCCGGTACGGCACCCCGCCGGACACCATCGCGCTCGCCGCCGACCTGCGGCGGGCGGTCGCCGGTGACGTGTCGGTCACCCAGCGGCTGCGGGGTCGGGCACTCGCCGCCCGGCGGGCCGGAGCCGACCCTCGGGTGGTGTGGCACCGGGAGGCCGCCACCGACGCGGTGGTGCTGGAGCTACGGGCGGCCGACTCGGCCGGTCTGCTCTACCGGGTGACCAGCGCACTCGACGAGGCCGGCGCCCAGGTGCGGGCGGCCCGGATCTCCACCCTGGGCGGTGACGTGGTCGACGCCTTCTACCTGGTGGGTGCCGGCCCGGACGACGCCGAGCGGGCCCGCCTGGAAGCCGCGGTGCTGGCCGCCGCCGGATGACCGGGCGGCGCAGCGGCGGAGCCGGATGCCGGAGTGGCGGAAGCGGGCGGCGGCCGCAGGCGCTGGAGTGGCAGGAGCGGGCGGAGCGGGCGGCGGCTAGGCTTGCCAGGTCGGGCGGAGTCGCGTTCCGACGCCGCCGTGAGTTGCCCTGCCGGATCGACATACAGGATGTTGCGTCGTGTTTGACACTTTGAGTGATCGACTGTCCGGGATCTTCGGCAAGCTCCGGGGCAAGGGTCGGCTCACCGACGCCGACATCGACGCGACCGCCCGGGAGATCCGGCTGGCGCTGCTGGAGGCGGACGTCGCGCTGCCGGTGGTGAAGGCGTTCATCGGCCGGGTCAAGGAGCGTGCCCGTGGCTCCGAGGTCTCCCAGGCGCTCAACCCGGCCCAGCAGGTCATCAAGATCGTGCACGAGGAGCTGGTCGGGGTCCTTGGCGGCGAGCAGCGCCGGCTCCGGTTCGCCAAGCAGCCGCCGACGGTGATCATGCTGGCCGGGCTGCAGGGTTCCGGCAAGACCACCCTCGCCGGCAAACTGTCCAACTGGCTCAAGGCGCAGGGGCACCAGCCGCTGCTGGTCGCCGCCGACCTGCAACGCCCGAATGCGGTCGGTCAGCTGCAGGTCCTCGGCGGGCGGGCCGGGGTCGAGGTGTTCGCCCCGGAGCCCGGCAACGGGGTCGGCGACCCGGTGGCCGTCGCGAAGGCGTCGATCGAGCATGCCCGCCGGTCGGCGCGCGACGTCGTCATCGTCGACACCGCCGGTCGGCTCGGCATCGACGCCGAGATGATGGCCCAGGCCGCCGCGATCCGCGACGCGGTCGACCCGGACGAGGTCATCTTCGTCATCGACGCGATGGTCGGGCAGGACGCGGTCCGCACCGCCGAGGCGTTCCGCGACGGCGTCGGCATCACCGGCGTGGTGCTGTCCAAGCTCGACGGCGACGCGCGCGGCGGTGCGGCGCTGTCCGTCCGGCAGGTCACCGGCGAACCGATCCTGTTCGCCTCCACCGGTGAGAAGCTGTCCGACTTCGACGTCTTCCACCCGGACCGGATGGCCAGCCGGATCCTCGGCATGGGCGACATGCTCACTCTGATCGAGCAGGCCGAGCAGGCCTTCGACGCCGATCAGAAGGAGAAGATGACCGCCAAGTTGATGGGCGGCGAGCAGTTCACCCTGGAGGACTTCCTCGACCAGCTCATCGCGGTGCGCCGGATGGGGCCGATCGCCAACGTGCTGGCCATGATGCCCGGGATGGGGCAGATGAAGGACCAGTTGGCCGAGGTCGACGACAAGCACTTCGACAAGGCCACCGCGATCATCCGCTCGATGACCCCGGGCGAGCGGACCAACCCGAAGATCATCAACGGTTCGCGCCGGGCCCGGATCGCCAACGGCTCCGGGGTCACCGTGATGGACGTCAACCAGCTGCTCAACCGCTTCGCCGAGGCGCAGAAGATGATGAAGCAGATGGGCGGGATGATGGGTCTGCCCGGTGGCGGGCGGCGCAAGGCGACCAAGTCGCCGAAGAACAAGCGCAAGGGGAACAAGGGCGGCAACCGGGGCGGCGGTGCCCGGCAGCGGGGCGGCGGCGGGGTGCCGGCCGGCTTCCCGGGCGGCATGCCGCAGCTGCCGCCCGGCCTCGACCCGAACGCGCTGGGCGGCGGCGACGGTCTGCCGCCCGGCTTCAAGCTCCCCAAGATCGACTTCAACAAGTTGAACAAGCGGGAGAAGGGCTGAGCGCCGTCGACCCCGCACCCGTGCCGCTGCACGTCCGCGGGGTCGTGCTGCCCGAGGACCGAACCCGGGACCTGTGGCTGGTCGGCGACCGGGTGACGCTGCACCCGGTGCCCGGCGCGACCACCGTGGTCGACGGCGGCTTCATCCTGCCCGGGCTGGTCGACGCGCACTGCCACATCGGCATCGCCCGGGGCGGGACGCCGATCGGCTCGCTCGACGACGCCCGCCGGTTGGCCGGCGTCGACCGGGACGCCGGTGTGCTGGCGCTGCGCGACGCCGGGTCGCCGTACCCGTACCCGCAACTCGACGACGAACCGGACCTGCCCCGGCTGGCCCGCGCCGGCCGGCACGTTGCACCGCCCCGGCGCTACCTGCGCGACATCGGCGTCGAGGTGCCGGCGGAGCGGCTGTCCGACACGGTGGCCGAGCAGGCCAAGGCGGGCAACGGCTGGGTCAAGCTGGTCGGCGACTGGATCGAGCGGTCCGCGGGGGACCTCGCCCCGGCCTGGTCGGCGGAGGCGATGACCGACGCCATCGCCACCGCGCACCGGGCCGGTGCCAGGGTCGCCGCGCACACCTTCGACGAGGAGGCGGTACGGATCCTGGTCCGGGCCGGGGTCGACTCGGTCGAGCACGGCACCGGGCTGAGCCCTGACCTGATCGACGAGATGGCCCGGCACCGGACTGCGCTGATCCCGACGATGATCAACATCGCGACGTTCGGCGGGATCGCCGACCGGGCCCGGGAGAAGTTCCCCCGGTACGCCGCCCACATGATCAGCCTGCGGGACAGGTTCCCCGAGGTGGTACGCGCCGCGCACGAAGCCGGCGTGCCGGTCTTCGTCGGCACCGACGCCGGTGGCGGCATCGCCCATGGCCGGGCCGCCGACGAGATGCTGACCCTGCACACTGAGGCGGGCATGCCGGCCGAGGCGGTGCTGGCCGCCGCCTCCTGGGGTGCCCGGGACTGGCTCGGCTTCCCTGGCCTGGTCGAGGGAGGGCTCGCCGACCTGGTTGTGTACCCGGCGGACCCGCGGGCCGACCTGCGGGTGGTCCGCGCACCCGAGCGGATCATCCTGCGCGGGCGGGTGCTGCGCTGACCCGGTGGCCGGGGCGGCCCTGAGCCGGCTGCGGCGGGTGCGTCGCGCAGCCGCCACCGGCGGCGCATAGGATGTCCGGTCATGGCCCGCGTGCTCACACCTCGTGCGGAGGACTTCCCCCGCTGGTACCAGGATCTGATCGCCAAGGCGCAGCTCGCCGACAACGGACCGGTGCGCGGCACCATGGTGATCCGGCCGGCCGGGTACGCCATCTGGGAGCGGATGCAGTCCGAGATGGACAACCGGATCAAAGCGGCCGGCGCGGAGAACGCGTACTTCCCGCTGTTCATCCCGGAGAGCTATCTGCGCCGCGAGGCCGAGCACGTCGAAGGCTTCTCCCCGGAGCTGGCGGTGGTCACCCACGGTGGCGGCAAGCAGCTCGCCGAGCCGGTGGTGGTCCGGCCGACCAGCGAGACGGTGATCGGCGAGTTCATGGCCAAGTGGGTCGACTCCTACCGGGACCTGCCGCTGCTGCTCAACCAGTGGGCCAACGTGGTGCGCTGGGAGCTGCGCCCCCGGGTGTTCCTGCGGACCAGCGAGTTCCTCTGGCAGGAGGGGCACACCGCGCACGCCGACGAAGCCGACGCACGGGCGTACGCCCGACGAATCCTGCACGAGGTCTACGAAGACTTCATGGTCAACGTGCTCGGCATCCCGGTGCTGGTCGGGCGTAAGACCGCCCGGGAGCGCTTCGCCGGAGCCACCAGCACGTACACCCTCGAAGGGATGATGGCCGACGGCAAGGCGCTGCAACTGGGCACCTCGCACGAGCTCGGGCAGAACTTCGCCCGCGCGTTCGACATCACCTACACCTCCGCGGAGCGGGCGGTCGAGCACGCCTGGACCACCTCCTGGGGGGTCTCGACCCGGATGCTCGGCGGGCTGATCATGGTGCACGGCGACGACAACGGGCTGCGGGTGCCGCCACGGCTGGCCCCGGTCCAGGCGTACGTCATGGTGGTCAAGGCCGGCGACGGGGTCGCCGAGGCGGCGGCCAAGCTGCGCGACGCGTTGCGCGACGCCGGGGTACGGGTCGGCCTGGACGACCGGGTGGACACGCCGTTCGGCCGCCGGGCCGTCGACGCCGAGCTCAAGGGATATCCGGTACGCGTCGAGGTCGGCCCGCGCGACCTGGCCGCCGGCAATGCGGTGCTGGTCCGGCGTACCGACGGGTCGAAGACCCCGGTACCGGTCGCCGACGTGGTCGGCGCGGTCCGCAACGCCCTCGACGCCGACCAGCAGCGGCTCTACGACCAGGCGCTGACGCTGCGTCAGACGCGTACCGTCGAGGTCGGCACCCTCGCCGACGCCGTCGCCGCTGCGGCGACCGGATGGGCCCGGGTGCCGTGGTCGGTGGTCGGTCCGGCAGGTGAGGCCGAGGTCAACGCGCAGGGCGTCACCGTACGTTGCCTGCTGCGTCCGGACGGCTCGGTGCCCGACTCCGACGACGAGCCCGACCTGGTCGCGGTGCTGGCCCGCTCGTACTGACGCCCTGCCCTGCCGTCGGTGAGCGGCGCCGCCCGTTCGCGGGCGGCGCCGCTGTCGGGTCGTTCGTGCGGGCCCGCCGGCGGGCCGTTCGTGGACGGTGTCGCTGTCGTTGGGCATGGTGAGCGAGGGAGATGAACATGCGGTTTCAGCCCGGTCAGTTGATCATGCATCGGAATGTGCGGCGCGGGCGTCTCGGCTGGGTCCGTCCGGCCCGGGTCGTCGTCGACGACGAGCGGGGTCTGCTGGTCTGGGTCGACCGGGGCTCGCCGGTGGTCAACGAGGTGGCCGACGACGGCCGTGGCATGCGGGCGATGCCGTTCACCGAGTGGATCACCCGGTCGTACCGGATCAAGCACGGCCGCTGGCTCGGCCCCCCGGTGCTGAAGTTCCTGCCCGCCGGGGCCGCCCACTCGGTGTGGTGGTTCCGCGACGACGCCGGGAACTTCCTCAACTGGTACGTCAACCTCGAAGAGCCCGGTGTGCGCTGGGCCGACGGCGACCTCGCCGGAGTGGACGTAATCGACCAGGACCTGGACGTGGTGGTCCGCCCGGACCGCAGCTGGGTCTGGAAGGACGAGGAGGAGTTCGCCGAGCGGCTCGCCTTCCCGGAGCACTACTGGGTGCGTGACGAGGCGGCGGTACGGGCCGAGGGGCGGCGGGTGATCAAGATCGCCGAGTCGGGTGACTTTCCGTTCGACGGGACCTGGTGCGACTTCCGGCCGGACCCGGCCTGGGCGCCGCCGGCCGAGCTGCCGCCCGGCTGGGACCGCCCGCCGGCAGCCGGCTGACCGCCGGGCACCTCGGGCTGACCGGCGACCCACCGGGGCCACCGGGTGTGGCGGTACGCCGCGGGTCTGGCAGAATAGTGTGTTGGTATCCGGTACGTGTTCGGCGCCCTCTACCCGGGCACGTCGCCAGTCCACCCGAGCTGCCTCTGGCCCAACCCCACTGTGCCGGTCGGCGTTCACCCGCGCACCGCCCTCGGGGGCCGGTGAAGATCGCAACAGGAGCGAACAAACCGTGGCCGTAAAGATCCGGCTTCTGCGGATGGGCAAGATCCGCAACCCGCAGTACCGCATCGTCGTCGCCGACTCGCGTACCAAGCGCGACGGGCGGGCGATCGAGTTCGTCGGGATCTACCACCCGAAGGAAGACCCGTCGGTCATCGAGGTGACCTCGGACCGTGTCCAGTATTGGCTCTCGGTCGGCGCTCAGCCGAGCGAAGCCGTCCAGCGTCTGCTGGAAAAGACCGGCGACTGGCAGAAGTTCAAGGGCCTGCCCGCCCCGGCGCCGCTGCTGGTGGCACCCGAGCGGGCCGACCGCAAGGCGGCGTACGAGGCGGAGGCCAAGGCCGCCGCAGGCGTCGCGGACACGCCGACCAAGCCGGCGAAGAAGGCCGAGAAGAAGGCCGAAGCGAAGTCTGAGCCGAAGGCCGAAGCGAAGTCCGAGCCGGCGGCTGCCGAAGCGCCGGCCAAGACCGAGGAGCCCACCGGTGCCGGCTCCGGCGAGCAGGCCTGACATGGTCCTCCGGCCCGCGCTGGAGCACCTGGTCAAGGGGATCGTCACCCACCCCGACGACGTACGGGTCCGGCTGGTCGACTCGCGCCGGGGCAAGCGCCTGGAGGTACGGGTGCATCCGGAGGACCTCGGCACCGTGATCGGCCGCGGCGGGCGCACCGCCAAGGCGCTGCGTCAGGTGATCGGGTCGATCGGCGGGCGTGGCGTGCGGGTCGACATCGTCGACTCGTACTGATGCTGTTGATCGTCGGTCGGATCGGCCGACCACACGGAATCCGTGGCGAGGTCACGGTCGAGGTCCGGACCGACGAACCGGAGATCCGGTTCGCCGCCGGATCGGTGTTGATCACCGATCCGGCGGCGGTGCCGGCCGTCCGCGAACCGCAGCAGCCGCCACCGCCCGGCGCGACCCTGGTCCGCGTCCCTGACCGGTTGACCATCGAGACGGTCCGCTGGCATCAGGGCCGACCGTTGGTGCAGTTCGCCGGGGTTGTCGACCGCGACCTCGCCGAGGCGTTGCGGGGCGTACTGCTCTGCGTGGACAGCAGCGACATCGCCACCCCGGAGGATCCGGACGAGTACCACGATCACCAGCTGGTCGGCCTGACGGCGGTCACGTCGTCCGGCGAGGTCCTCGGCGAGGTGGCCCGGATCGACCACGCGCCCGCATCCGATCTGCTGGTGCTCCGCCGGCCCGGCGGCGGGTCCGCCCTGGTGCCGTTCGTCCGGACGATCGTGCCGGAAGTGGATCTCCCCGGTGGGCGGGTGGTCGTCGACGCCCCACCCGGCCTGCTCGACCTGTGAGCGCTCCGATGCCATCCGGCGCGGTGGCGCTGCAGGTGGACGTCGTCACGATCTTTCCGGACTACCTGGCGCCGCTGGACCTGTCGCTGATCGGCCGGGCACGCCGAGCCGGCCTGCTCAGCGTCGAGGTGCACGACCTGCGCCGCTGGACGCACGACGTGCATCGGACGGTGGACGACACCCCGTACGGCGGTGGTGCCGGGATGGTGATGCGCCCGGAGCCGTGGGGCGCGGCGCTGGACGAGCTGGCTGCTGCCGGACGGCCGCCCGCGCGGCTGGTGGTGCCGACCCCGGTGGGGGAGCGGTTCGACCAGGCGATGGCGCAGCGGTTGGCCGCCGAGCCTCGACTGATCTTCGCCTGTGGCCGCTACGAGGGGATCGACCAGCGGGTGATCGACGAGGCGGCGGGAGCGCTGCCGGTGACCGAGGTGTCCCTCGGCGATTTCGTCATCTTCGGCGGTGAGGTCGCCGTGCTGGCCATCCTGGAGGCGGTGACCCGGTTGATTCCCGGAGTGCTCGGCAACGCCGGATCGCTCGTCGAGGAGTCCCACTCGGACGGGTTGCTGGAGGGGCCGGTCTACACCAAGCCGCCGCAGTGGCGGGGACGCGAGGTGCCGGAGGTACTACGATCGGGCGATCACGGCCGGATCGCCCGGTGGCGGCGAGACCAGGCGCTGCTCCGTACCGCATCGCGTCGGCCGGATCTGCTCGCCGGACTGCCGGCCGGAAAACTTGACAAAAGAGACATTGCGCTGCTGGTTGCGGCCGGATTTCAACTGCCGGCCGGTGATGTGGCAGAGTAGTGGGGTTGCCGCAGACGGGCATGCGTGTCCGGCTGCGAGGATCCCGCCAGCGGGAAGGCGTCGAACGTTGCGGCATCGAATGCTGAGGCGTCGAGCGTTCCGGCCCGGGATCAGAATCATCCATCCGCGCACCGCGAGACGGTGCGCCTTGAGTAGCCCAAGGATGCAGCGATGAACACGCTGGACGCTCTTGACGCCCAGTCGCAGCGGACCGACCTTCCGGACTTCCGCGCCGGTGACACGCTCAAGGTGCACGCCCGGGTCGTCGAAGGTAACCGTTCCCGGGTGCAGGTCTTCCAGGGCGTGGTGATCCGCAGGCAGGGTGCCGGCCTGCGGGAGACCTTCACCGTCCGCAAGGTCAGTTTCGGTGTCGGAGTCGAGCGGACCTACCCGGTCAACAGCCCGGCCATCGACCGGATCGAGATGGTGACCCGTGGTGACGTCCGTCGCGCCAAGCTGTACTACCTGCGGGAACTCCGTGGCAAGGCCGCCAAGATCAAGGAAAAGCGGGAGAAGCAGGTCAGCTGAGCCCGCTGATCCCGGTTCCCGATCTCAGGACTGCCGCTGGGAGCTTTCGCCAACTACCCTTGCGGTAGTGACCGATGGGGAGCGCTACATCCGCGGCATCCGTCGTGGCGGCGGGAGTCAACTGTGCTACCGCTCGTGGCGCCTGACGAGAGGCGCCGTGGGCGGTAGCGCCGTGTCTCGGGACCGGGGAGATGCGTAGCGTGTATCCACAAGGAGACCAGGATCAGTGGCAGCGGCGTGCCTCGTCGGGGGCGCGGTCGCAGCGCAACCGTCGGGACGGCCGGGCGGTAGCGCGCCCGCGTCGGTCGGGCCAGTCCGGCATGCAGATGGTGCAGCGCAGGCGTCGGCAGATGCCGCTGTGGCAGGAGTTGCCGCTGCTGCTGGTGGTGGCCTTCTGCCTGGCGGTGCTGATCCGCTCCTTCCTGCTGCAGGCGTTCTTCATCCCGTCCGGCTCCATGGAGGACACACTGCTGGTCGGTGACCGGGTGCTGGTCAACAAGGTCGTTTACGACGTCCGGGATCCGGTGCGCGGCGAGGTCGTCGTCTTTCGGGGCACCAACGACTGGGCACCGGAGCACACCGACGACCCCGACCTCGGTTTCGTCGCCAAACTCGGCCGCACCGTTGGTGATCTGGTCGGGGTTGGCCGGCCCGGTGAGAAGGACTTCATCAAGCGGGTCATCGGCGTACCGGGCGACCGGATTCGCTGCTGTGACGACCAGGGCCGGCTGACCGTCAACGACCAGCCGTTGGACGAGGCCGGCTACGTCCTGGAGGACTCGCCGCTGGACGTCCCACCGAGCCCAGGTGAGTGCCGGTCCCGGCAGTTCGCTGAGGTCGTGGTCGAGCCTGGACACCTGTTCGTGATGGGTGACCACCGACTGGTCTCACAGGACTCCCGCTGTCAGGGCTCGGTGCCGATCGAGAACGTCATCGGCCGGGCCTTCGTGATCGTCTGGCCCCAGGATCGCTGGGACGGCCTGTCCGTGCCGGACACCTTCGACAGCCTGCCGCCGACGGCTCCGACTCCGGCGGCGGTCGATCAGCCGGGGGACGTTCCGGAGACCTCCGGTGACCTGGTGGTTGTGCTGCCAGTGATGATTCCGCTACTTTTCGCTTCGCGCTCCGTGCCGCTGTTCTCAGCCAGACGTCGTAGGCTCCGGTTGTGATCGACGAGCAGACCGAGAAGAAGCCCAGTTCCTTCTGGCGTGAACTACCGATCCTGTTGGGTGTGGCGGTCCTCGTCGCGGTCCTGGTCCGGGCGTTCGTCCTGCAGACCTTCTACATCCCGTCGCCGTCGATGGAGCACACCCTCGACATCAACGACCGGGTGCTGGTCAACAAGGTCGTCTACCACTTCCGGTCGCCCGAACGCGGCGAGATCGTCGTGTTCCGGGCCCCACCGGAGTGGAGCAGCAACCCGGACGGTGAGGACTTCATCAAGCGGGTCATCGGGGTCGGCGGAGACCGGGTCGAGTGCTGTGACGCCGAGGAACGGTTGATCATCAACGGCCAGCCGCTGGACGAGCCGTACATCTACTCCGAGGGCGGGATCAGCGATCCCGCAGCGGTCGGTCCGTTCGACATCACCGTGCCGGAAGGACGGCTCTGGGTGATGGGTGACCATCGCTCGGCATCGGGTGACTCGCTGGAGCACTGGGACCGCAGCGGCGACATCGACTACGCGACCATCACCGAGGACTCCGTGGTCGGCCGGGCGTTCACCGTCTTCTGGCCACTGGACCGGGCCACCTGGCTCACCGTGCCGGAGCCGTTCGAGACCGTGCCGAGTTCGGGACCGTGACCGGTCACGTCACGCCGTCCCGGACGGTGCGGTCGGCGGTGGCAGCGGCCCACGTGTCGTGCCGGTCGGCTTGTTCTCCTACTCTGGTCGGGTGACCGACGCGGAGCTGACGGTGGACCGAGCGCCAAAGCCGGCGTGCAACCGGCACGCGGCCCGGGTCCTGCTCGTCGACTCGGCGGGTCGGGTGCTGCTGCTCCGCGGGTACGACCCGGCCCGTCCCGGGCACCGGTACTGGTTCACCCCCGGCGGTGGACTGGAGCCCGGCGAGACCCCGGCCGACGGCGCGGTCCGCGAGTTGGCCGAGGAGACCGGGCTGCGGGTGACACCGACCGAGTTGGGCACGCCGGTCTGGCAGGAAACCGTCGAGTTCCCGTTCGACGGACGGTGGTACCGCCAGGAACAGCACTTCTTCCTGCTGCGGGTGCCCAACTGGCAGGTCGACACGAGCGGGTTCGACGCCATCGAACGCCGTACGATCGACGCTCACCGGTGGTGGCCGATCGGCGAGCTCGCGGCCACCCCGGAACGGGTCTATCCGCCTGAGCTGCCGACCCTGCTGCGCCGGCTGACGGGAGAGGCCGAACCGTGCTGACTCCACCGCGTACCGTGGTGCGCCGTGAGGCCGGGCTCTACGCGTTGGAGCAGGCCCTGCGCCGACGCGGATTCGCCCAGGTCGCCGGCGCCGACGAGGCCGGTCGGGGTGCGTGTGCCGGGCCGCTGGTGGCGGCTGCGGTGGTGCTCGCGCCGGGCCGGCGGGGTGAGATCGACGGGCTGGCCGATTCGAAGCTGCTCACCCCGGGGGCGCGGGAGCGGGTCTACGCCTCGGTCCGTGACCGGGCACTCGCCCACCGGATCGTGGTGGTTCCAGCGGACGAGATCGACCGTCGGGGCCTGCACGTGTGCAATCTCGCCGCGATGCGCCGGGCGCTGGCCGGGCTCAGTCCCGCACCCGAGTACGTGTTGACCGACGGGTTCGGCGTCGACGGGCTCGGAGCGCCCGGGCTCGCGGTGTGGAAGGGTGACCGGGTGGCGGCTTGCGTGGCGGCGGCCAGCGTGCTCGCGAAGGTCACTCGGGACCGGCTGATGGTCGAGCTCGACGGGCGGTTCCCGGGTTACGGTTTCGCCGAGCACAAGGGCTATGCCACCGCCGAGCATCAGGCCGCGCTGAGTCGGCAGGGGCCGTGTGCCGAGCACCGGTTCTCGTACGTCAACGTAGCGGCTGCCTCCGGCCGGTCCGCGAGCCCGCCCCGCTCCCGCCGACCGGCCGCCGAAGCTGACCGGGCCGATGGAACCGACTCGGCCGGTATCGGCATCCGTGAGCCGATGGGGCGTCCGGACCCCGTACGGGGTACCGTCGGCGTGGCGTTGGACGAGCAGCTTCGCCAACCGGCGCTACTGGGGGAAGATGTGGTCATGGAAGGCGGATGGCGATGAGCGCCGAGGATCTCGAGAAGTACGAGACAGAGATGGAGCTGCAGCTCTACCGGGAGTACCGCGACATCGTCCGCCAGTTTTCGTACGTCGTCGAGACCGAGCGTCGCTTCTACCTGGCGAACCAGGTCGACCTGCACGTGCGCAATTCTGACGGCGAGGTGTACTTCGAGGTCGAGATGCACGATGCCTGGGTGTGGGACATGTACCGTCCTGCCCGTTTCGTGAAGAACGTCAGAGTAATGACGTTCAAGGATGTAAATGTGGAAGAGTTGGACAAGCCGGAAATCTCACTACCGGCAGATTCCGGATTCAGCGGCTGACTTCAATGGGCGCCACCAGGTCGTCCGGGAACCGGGTATCGACGGGCACCGTCGGCGACCGAGACTCGACACATCGGCCGGCCGGTCCTTAGCAGATCGGCTGCGACGAGGTTCCATTCTCCACAGTTGAGTCAGTATCCACAGTCTGTCGTCCGCTCGTCGAGGCCCTGCCCCGGTCGGGTGCCAGGTTGTCGGCATGAGAATACTGCTCCTGCCGATGCTGGTAGCGACGATCCTGTTCAGCACTGCGCCCGCGGTCCCCGCCACGGCGTTGGTCGCCGCTGCCGGACCACCACCGACCGGGTCCGCGCGCCCAGCTGCAGACCCGCGTTTCCATCCGCCACTGGCCGGGGCCGTCACGCTGAGCCGCCGGTTCGACCCGCCCCCGGTGCCGTGGGGGCGCGGACACCGGGGCGTCGATCTCACCGCCGACGTCGGCGCCACCGTGTACACCGCTGGAGCCGGCACGGTCAGCTACTCCGGTCGGATCGTCGACCGGGGCGTGGTGAGCATCAGTCACCCGGGTGGGTTCAGGACCACCTACGAACCCGTGGACGGCTGGCTCGCCGTCGGCACCGCGGTCAGCGCCGGTCGTCCGATCGGCACCGTTACCGAAGGCCATCCGGGTTGTCCTGCCGACGCGTGCCTGCACTGGGGCCTGCGGCTGACGGACGGCAGCTACCTTGACCCGTTGCTGTTGCTCGGCAACGGACGTGTCCGCCTGCTGCCGCTCGGGTCAGCCGGCCCGGTGTAGCAGCGTGGGCAGCAGTTCCGCGAGCCGGTCGTAGTCTGCTGCCCGGTTGTACACCTGAGCGCAGATTCGCAGCCACGCCCGACCGGACCACCAGGCGACCGACACCTCGGTGGCCAGCTCGTCGGCGATCCGACGACGCAGCGCGGCCGCTGCGGCAGCGCTGTCGGCTGCGCCGGCCGGTAGCGGGACCAGCCGCATGGCCAGCTGGGCCGACCCTGGCCGGCGCGGATCGGGTACCGGGAGCCGCTGCGGCGGGACCCCCAGCGCATCGGCGATGGTCCGCTGGCCGTAACCGGCCAGTGCGGCGTTGTGCGCCCGGACCCGGTCCAGGCCGAGGCTGCGCAACGCGTACAGGCCAGCCGGCGCAGCCAGCCACGCGGTGTAGTCACGGGTGCCCTGCCACTCCACCCGCGACGGGAACCCGGATTCCTGCTCCCAGGAGACCCCCAGCGGCTCCAACCGTTCCCGCCACCGGGGCGCGACCGCCAACAGCGCCGTGCCGCGCGGCGCGAACGCCCACTTGTGCAGGTTGCCCACCCAGAAGTCGGCGCCGATCCGGTCGACCTCGACCGCCAGCATCCCCGGTACGTGGGCGGCGTCGACCAGGACCGGTACGCCGGCGTCACGGGCTACCGGGGCCAGCTCGGCGACCGGGAACACCTGTGCGGTCGGCGAGGTGACCTGGTCGACCACCAGCAGCCGGGTCTGGCCCGGCCGGAGCGCGGCGCGCAGCCGCTCGACAACCTCCTCAGCCGGCGCCCCCAGCGGCACGGCTACGACGCGTGCCGTCGCGCCAGTGCGTCGGCACTCCCGCTCGACCGAGAGCGCGACCGCGCCGTACCCGTGGTCGGTCAACAGCACCTCGTCACCGCTGCCCAGACGCAGCGTCTGCAGCACGGTCGCGGCGGCGACGGTGACGTTGTCGACCAGTGCGGCGCAC
This sequence comes from Solwaraspora sp. WMMA2059, assembly GCF_027497315.1. GTDB lineage: Bacteria > Actinomycetota > Actinomycetes > Mycobacteriales > Micromonosporaceae > Micromonospora_E. The sequence continues at coordinate 1,380,329 of NZ_CP114908.1, forward strand.
TCCGGGTCGGCACCGAGGAAAGCGGCCAGATGGCGGCGGGTGTGGCCGATCCGGTCCAGCAGACCCTGGGTGAAGAACCGCTGCGGGTCGGCCTCCATCTCGTCGCGTAGCCGCTGCTGCACCCGCTGCACCGTGACTGGGACCGCGCCGAACGCGCCGTGGTTGAGGTGGGTGACCGCCGGGTCGAGGGAGAACAGCATCCGTGCCCCAGGTAGCGGTTCGGGTGGGACCAGGCCGCCGCTCATCGGCATATCGTAGGCGAGCCGTCTCGGCCCGGTCCGGTGAGCAGCCCCTCCCCGGGCCGGCAGCCTCAGGCCCGCGGATGGGCCTGCCGGTACGCCGCCCGCAACCGTTCCACCGACACGTGGGTGTAGAGCTGGGTGCTGGCCAGCGAGGCGTGCCCGAGCAACTCCTGGACCGATCGCAGGTCGGCGCCACCCTCCAACAGGTGGGTGGCCGCCGAGTGGCGCAGTCCGTGCGGGGTGACGCGGGGTACACCCGCGTCGCGGGCAGCCGCGGTGACGATGCGGCGTACCACCGTGGCCTGGAGCCGGCCGCCCTTCGCGCCGAGCAGTAGCGCCTCGCCGGAGTGGGGCGACGCGAGCGCTGGTCGCCCATGAACCAGCCAGTCGTGGAGCGCCGCCCCGGCCGGCACTCCGTACGGCACGGTCCGCTCCCGGCCGCCCTTGCCCAGCACCCGGAGTACCCGCCGGCCCGGGTCGAGGTCGGCGAGGTCGAGCCCGCAGAGTTCGCTCACCCGGACCCCGGTCGCGTACAGCAGCTCCAGGACCAGTCGGTCGCGCAGCCGCAGCGGGCCGTCCGGACCGGTGCCGGTCGGTTCCCGGGTCTGTTCCCCGGCCGGCTGAGCCTGCGAGCCGGTGCCGTCGCCGTGCGGCATCAGCTGCGCGGCCTGCTCGACGCGCAGCACCGCCGGCAGCGTCCGGTGCGGCCGAGGGCTGGCCAGGGCCGCACCGGCATCGGCGCCGGTCAACCCGCTGCGGTGCGCCCAGCCGCTGAAGGCGCGTGCGGCCGCCGCCCGCCGGGCCAGCGTGGCCCGGGCGGCGCCGAACGTCCGTTGCCTGGCCAGCCAGCTACGCAACACCGTGATGTCGAGCCCGGCGGGGGAGTGGACCCCCATCCGGGCTGCGTGATCGAGCAGCGACACGACGTCACCGACGTACGCCCGTACGGTGTGGGCCGAACGGTTGTCGACCAGAGCGAGGTGCCGCGCGAACGCGTCCACGGCGTCGCGCAGGCCGGACGGCAGACCGGCGTGCCGCGCGGCGGTGCCCCGGCTGTCGTCGTCGCTCACTTCCCGACCGTCGGCCCGGCGGCCCGATCGGTCAAGTCGCCACGCCGGCCGACCCCGGTGCCGGACCGTGGCGGCAACCGGTAGCGCCCGTCCGCGCCGGTGAGCAGCCCTCGGGCCTGCAGCGCGGAGACCGAACGCATCGCGGTGCGGATGTCGACGCCGGCCCGGCCGGCCAGCTCGTCCAGGTCGACCGAGCCGCGGCCGGGAACCGCCTCCAGGACCCGCGCCGTCTGGGGATCGAGCGAGTCACGGGGACGCTCGGGCCCGCGCGGTGGCGGTGCGAGGTCGATACCGATCCGGCCGATCTCCTCCTGCACGTGGGCGACCCCGGCGACGAGCCGGGCCTGCGGGTGGTCGCGCAGAATCTCGTGACAGCCGACAGACACGGCGGAGGTGATCGGCCCCGGCACCACCATGGTCGCCCGGCCCAGGGCCAACGCGCGCCGGACCGTCTGGGCGGCCCCGCTGCGGGCACCGGCCTCGACCAGCACGGTCCCGGCCGTCGCGGCGGCGATCAACCGGTTGCGGGTGAGGAACCGGTGCCGCAGCGGCTCGGCGCCGGGCAGCCACTCACTGACCAGCAGCCCGGACTCGACGATCTGGTCGAACATCGCCGTGTTGCCGGTGGGGTACGGCCGGTCGATCCCGCAGGCCAGCACCGCCACCGTGCTGCCGCCAGCGGCGAGCGCACCGCGATGGGCGCAGGCGTCGATGCCGTACGCACCTCCGGAGACGATCGTCCAACCCTGCTCGGCAAGGCCGTGGCCGAACTCCATGCTGACGTGACGTCCGTACTCGCTGGGCGCCCGGGAGCCGACCACGGCGACCGACCGGGCCAGCGCCTCGGCGAGCGGCAACGGCCCACGGATCCACATGGCCAGCGGGGGCGCGCCGCCCCGGGAATCTCCGAAACCGGCACCGCCCGACCCCCCGCCGGGGCGACGGGCCAGCCGGGTCAGGTCCTCAACCTGGCACGGCCAGTCCGGATCGTCCGGCGTCACCAGCCGGGCGCCGACCCGCGCCGCCCGGTCGAGGGCGGCGGCGGCCACCTGCAGCGGATCGGCGGTCGCCAGCCGCGCGGAGCTCGCCGTCCGGGTCGGGTCGTCCGGGCTCCGCCCGGCGCGCAGCCGGGCCAGCGCCTCGACCGGGCCGACCGCCCCGACGAGCCGGTGAACGGCTTCGTTTCCGGGCTCGGCGAGCCAGGTCAACGCGATCCGGGCCAGCCGGCTGCCGGCCGTCTCGGCGCCCGGCATCACAGCTCGCCCGTCCGCAGCTGGATGGCTTCGTCGATGTCGGCCGAGTCCGGCCGGGACCGTCCGTCCAGGTCCGCGATTGACCAGGCGAGTCGCAGAATGCGGTCGAAGCCCCGGGCGGAGATCGCACCGACGTCCAGCCGGCGGCGCAGTGCGGCGGTCTCACCGGCGGGCAGCCGCCACGGCGGGCGTCGCAACGCGGGCCCGGGGACCACCGAGTTGGTCCGCCACCCCTGGTTGGCCCAGCGCTGCCGGGCGGCCTCGCGGGCGGCGGCCACCCGGTCGGCGACCGTCGCGGTCGGTTCCGCCGGCGTCTGGGTCGTCATCAGGTCCACGGCCCGCAGCGCGGTGAGGCTCACCTGCAGGTCGATGCGATCCATCAGCGGACCGGACAGTCGGTTGCGGTAGCGGCGCCGTACCACGGGCGGGCACTCGCAGAGCTGGTCGCCGGCCGGTCGGGCGCACGGGCACGGGTTGGCCGCCAGCACGAGCTGGCACCGGGCGGGGTACTCGGTGACCCCCAGGGCGCGGGTGATCAGCACCCGCCCCTTCTCCAGCGGCTGCCGCAACGAATCCAGCACCCGGCCGTGGAACTCGGGTGCCTCGTCAAGGAACAGGACGCCGTGGTGAGCCAGCGAGACCGCGCCGGGGCGGGCCAGCCCGGAACCGCCGCCGACCAGCGATGCGACGGTCGCCGAGTGGTGCGGGGCCTGGAACGGCGGTCGGCGTAGCAGGGCGCTGCCCGGTGGCAGCACCCCGGCGATCGAGTGCAACGCGGAGACCTCCAGCGCCGCCGCGTCGTCCAACGGCGGCAGCAGGCCGGGGAGCCGTTCCGCCAGCATGGTCTTGCCGGCACCGGGCGGCCCGATCAGCGCCAGGTGGTGGCCGCCGGCTGCGGCGATCTCCAAGGCCCGCTTGCCGAACGCCTGCCCGGCTACGTCCGCGAGGTCCGGGCCGGCCTCGATGGTGCCCGGCTTCGGTGGCGGCGGATCGAGCAGCTCGCCGGCGCCACGGATGAACGCGATCAGCCGGTGCAGCGTGTCGACGGCCTTGACCCGGACTCCCGGCACCACCGCCGCTTCGGCCGCGTTCGCGGCCGGCACCACCACCTGGGTCACCCCGGCCCGGGCTGCGGCCACCACCATCGGCAGCAGCCCGCGCACCGGTCGTACGGTGCCGTCCAGGCCCAACTCGCCGAGCAGCGCCACACCGTCGACCGGGGCGAGCGGCAGCTCTCCGGTGCCGCCGAGCAGCGCGGTGGCCACTGCGAGATCGAACCCCGAACCGACCTTGGGCAGCGTCGCCGGTAGCAGGTTGACGGTGATCCGCCGGTTCGGCCAGTGCTGCCCGGAGTTGACGATCGCGGCGCGTACCCGGTCCCGTGCCTCATGCAGGGTGGTGTCCGGCAACCCCGAGATGATCACTGCCGGGAGCCCAGCGGCGAGGTCGGCCTCCACCTCCACGAGATGTCCGGTGACGCCGACCAGACCGACGCAGAGCACCTTCGCGTAGCTCATCGCCCGGTCTCCACCGGTGGGCCGTCCGTCGTGGAGGGTGGTCGGTCGTCGGTGCGCGGCGGGCGGCGGATGTCGTTTCTCATGGCTCGACGGTCGCTGTCGGCGACCCGGGCGCCGGGCCGGGAAGGGGCGCGCCTGTGGACAAAGGTCCCGCTGTGGACAACGCGGCGACCGGTCGATGCCGGATGCTAGGCAACGGCTGCCAGGCAACGGCTGCCAGCCGACGCCGACCGGTCGGGCGACGGTGGTCAGAAGACCGCCGTCAGGTGCCGGACCTGGGCCGCGCCGGACCGACCGACGGTCACGCAGATCAAATCGAATCGCACCGGCCGCCGGCCATGTCCCGGGTTCGCGGCCAGCCAGCCGGCGGCCAGCCGGCGGATCCGCCGGGCCTTGGCTGTGGTGACCGCTTCCTCCGGCGCGCCGTAGCGGCCACTGCGGCGGGTCTTCACCTCGCAGAACACGATGGTGTCGGCGTGCCGGGCGATGATGTCGATCTCGCCGGCCGTACAGCGCCAGTTGCGTTCGACGACGACGAGCCCGGCGTCGATGAGGTGCCGTACGGCGCAGCGTTCGCCGTAGGCGCCGACGGCCTGCCTGATGTTGGTCATGTCTGGCAAAGTGCCCGGCGGTGACGGCCGATGTCGGGTGCGGTACGCCGTGGTTGTGGACGGCGGGCAGGCTGTGGACGCCGCGACGGCACCGGCCGCCGGCCTGCTAGCGCCGGTCTGACCAGCACCGGTACAAGATCGTCGGGGACGTCCGTGGAGCGGACCCGAGTGGCGGCGGCGGTTGCGGTGACATACGGTCCCTGTCCGTGGACCCGAACCGAAACTATCCGGACGACCCCGATCCCCGGTGGTACTCCGAGCGCACTTACGTCGATCCGTCCTGGCAATCCTCCGACTCGAGCAGCGACCGGCTCGGTGACGACCCGTTCGGCGGCACCAGCCGGTACGCCAGCGGCGACGGTACCGGTGAACTTCGGGCCGCCCGGGCTACCCGGGCGGACACGACGGAAGGGGGCCGACGGCGCGCGGCGCCGGACCCGGCGTCGGCACCGCCGTACGGCGGAGTTCCCGCGTCGGCCCCGCCGTACGGGGCGCCCGCGTCGGCCCCGCCGTTTGCGCCCGCGTCGGCCCCGCCGTTTGCGCCCGCGTCGGCCCCGCCGTTTGCTCCGCCGACGTCGGCACCTCCCGGAACAGCGAGCGGTCCACCGTTCGCGACTGCGGAGCCTCGGCCCGAGTCCGGTCCGGCAATCGATCCCGGCCGGCGGTCCGACTCCGCAAGGCGGTCCGATCCCGGCCGGCGGTCCGACCAGGGGCGGCCGGACGAGTCGGCCAGTTCGGTCGACATCCCCACCGGGCTCATGCCACCGGTCACGCCCCGTCCGGCCGGTGATCCACCACTGATCGGGGAGTACGGCGGCCGGCGGGCACCAGCGGGCAGCGTCGTCAGCGACGGGGTGTACCGCAGTCGACGTCCTGCGCTGGGGATCCTGTTCGCCGTCCTGGTGATGATCTTCGAGGTGCCGGCGTTGCGGCTGTTGCTCGATGGAGCGCTCGCCGATCCGGCCGAGGTCGGCGCGGTGGTCGCCGGTACGGCGCTGATGATCGGTCTGCCCGCGTTCGGTATCGGTCTCTACGCGCTGGCCACCGGGGCGACCAAGGTGGGTTCTCCGGTCGAGGCGTTGCTGCGTCCGCCGACCGCGCATCTGCTGGTCGGCCTGCTGCTGTTCGTGGTGGCCGGACTCGCGGGCTGAACCCTGCGGGCTGGCCGGGTCGCGACCCGGCGCAGGGCGTACACTTGACAACCGGCGACCGCCTCGCGCGGTCGACCTCGCGCGCCCTTCTCCCCGGCGACAGCCGTGGGGGCGACGGTCCCCTGGTCCTGATCACTCAGGCCCACCATGATCGCCGACCGGGCGCCAGGACGCTCGGCCGCCGGCCGGCGTGACAACCAGGGACAAAAGGGAGAAGACACCATGGCCGTGGTGACCATGCGTCAGCTGCTGGAGAGCGGTGTGCACTTCGGGCACCAGACCCGGCGCTGGAACCCGAAGATGAAGCGGTTTATCTTCACCGAGCGTAACGGCATTTACATCATCGACCTGCGCCAGACTCTCGACTACATCGAGAAGGCGTACACCTTCGTCCGTGACACGGTGGCCGACGGCGGCAACATTTTGTTCGTCGGGACCAAGAAGCAGGCACAGGAGGCCATCGCCGAGCAGGCGACCCGGGTCGGTCAGCCGTACGTCAACCACCGCTGGCTCGGCGGCATGCTGACCAACTTCCAGACGGTGTACAAGCGACTGCAGCGGATGAAGGAGCTGGAGGCGCTGGACCTGACCGGCACCGCGCAGGGCTACACCAAGAAGGAAACCCTGCAACTGTCCCGGGAGAAGGACAAGCTCAGCCGTACGCTCGGCGGTCTGCGGGACATGCAGAAGGTGCCGGCGGCGATCTGGGTCGTCGACACCAAGAAGGAGCACATCGCCGTTGACGAGGCCCGCAAGCTGGGCATTCCGGTGATCGCGGTGCTCGACACCAACTGTGACCCGGACGAGGTCGATTTCCCGATCCCGGGCAACGACGACGCGATCCGCTCCGCCGAGCTGCTCACCCGGGTCGTCGCGACCGCCGTGGCGGACGGCCTGATCGCCCGTTCCGGCAAGTCGCGTGGTGCCGAGGAGAAGCCGGAGCCGGGCGCCGTGGCCACCGATGAGCCGCTGCCCGAGTGGGAGCGCGAGCTGCTCGAGGGGCCGGCCAACAAGGAGAACGAGCCCTCGGCCAGCAAGGAAAACGAGCCCGCTGCCGCCGCCGCGGAGTGACGACCACCCAAGCCGTCTGACGAGACTGAAGAGAGAGTCATGTCCAACTTCACCGCCGCGGACGTCAAGAAGCTCCGCGACCTCACCGGCGCCGGCATGATGGACTGCAAGAAGGCGCTGCAGGAGGCCGAGGGCGACTTCGACAAGGCCGTAGAGATCCTGCGGATCAAGGGTGCCAAGGACGTCGGAAAGCGGGCCGGCCGCACCGCCGCGAACGGTCTGGTGGCCCACGCCGGATCGGCGTTGCTGGAGCTCAACTGCGAGACCGACTTCGTCGCGAAGAACACCGACTTCATCGATTTCGCGCAGTTGCTGGTCGAGCACGGAGAGCAGATCAAGGCCACCGACGCTGAGGTGCTGCTCGGCTCCACCCTGCCGGACGGCCGGCCGGTCGCCGACGCGGTCCAGGAGCAGTCCGCCAAGATCGGCGAGAAGCTGGTGCTCAACCGGTTCGCCCGGCTCGACGGCACCGTCACGGTCTATCTGCACCGCAAGGCGCAGGACCTTCCGCCGCAGGTGGGCGTCCTGGTGGCGTACTCCGGCAAGGAGGACGAGGCGGCCGACGCCGACGCCCGCGGCGTGGCGATGCAGATCGCCGCGATGCGGCCGCGCTTCCTCACCCGTGAGGAGGTGCCGGCGGAGACGGTCGAGTCGGAGCGCCGGATCGCCGAGCAGACGGCCCGCGAGGAGGGCAAGCCGGAAGCGGCCATGCCCAAGATCATCGAGGGCCGGGTGAACGCCTTCTTCAAGGACTTCGTCCTGCTGGAGCAGGCCTCGGTGGCGGACAACAAGAAGACGGTCAAGAAGGTGCTGGCTGAGGCCGGCATCGACGTGACTGGTTTCGTCCGGTTCGAGGTCGGCCAGGCCTGAGCTGCGGTCCGGGCCGGTGTCCGGTGCGCCGGCCGGTCAGCGGCCGGCGCAGCCAGGTACCCGGTGAGGATCGAGACGATCGATCGATAGAGGAGGCCGTTGGTGTACGTGACAGGCACCACGGCCTCCTCGTTCCGTAGTCTGGGCACGAGGGTGAGTACGGCGGCGCTGAGGGCAGCTAGCGAAGGGCGGGTCGGATGACGCAGGTAATGAGTGGACACACGCTGGCGGCGGACGACCCGACCGCGCCTCCACCCGGGCGGTCCCGGCGGGTGGTACTGAAACTGTCCGGTGAGGTATTCGGCGGCGGAGCCATCGGCGTCGACCCGGATGTGGTGCAGGACATCGCCCGGCAGATCGCCACTGTCTCCCGGCTCGGGGTCCAGGTTTCGGTGGTGGTCGGCGGCGGCAACTTCTTCCGCGGCGCCGAGCTGCAGAAGCGCGGCATGGACCGGGCCCGGGCCGACTACATGGGCATGCTGGGCACTGTGATGAACTGCCTGGCCCTGCAGGACTTCCTGGAGAAGGAAGGCGTCGAGACCCGGGTGCAGAGCGCCATCACGATGGCCCAGGTCGCGGAGCCGTACATCCCGCTGCGCGCGATCCGGCACCTGGAGAAGGGCCGTGTGGTGATCTTCGGCGCGGGTGCCGGTATGCCGTACTTCTCCACCGACACCGTCTCGGCGCAGCGTGCTCTGGAGATCCACGCCGACGTGGTGCTGATGAGCAAGAACGGCGTGGACGGGGTGTACACCGCCGATCCACGGACCGACCCGACCGCCAGCAAGCTCGACACGGTGACCTTCGCCGAGGCGCTACGGCGCGGACTGCGGGTTGCCGACGCTGCGGCGTTCAGCCTCTGCATGGACAACGACCTGCCGATGTTGGTCTTCGGCGCGCAGGGCGACGACACGATCGTGCGCGCAGTCGCCGGCGAGCGCATCGGTACCTTGATCACGACCTGACCGGCCGGACCGCGCGGCGGATCCGTACCGGCAGGTGCCAGCAGGGACACCGGACCATCAGAAGGAGGCGACGGAACAGGTGATCGAGGAGACTCTGCTCGAAGCAGAGGAGAAGATGGAGCGCGCCGTCGAGCACGCCAAGGAGGAGCTGGGCGCGATCAGGACCGGTCGGGCCACTCCGGCGATGTTCTCCCGCATCGTGCTCGACTACTACGGAACCCCGACGCCGATCACTCAGATGGCATCCGTCGGGGTGCCCGAGCCGCGGATGGCCATCGTCAAGCCGTACGACATGTCGCAGCTCGCCGCGATGGAGAAGGCGATCCGCGACTCGGACCTCGGAGTCAACCCCAACAACGAGGGGACCCAGCTCCGGATCCTGCTGCCGCAGATGACCGAGGACCGCCGGCGAGAGATGATCAAGGTGGCGCGCGGCAAGGGCGAGGACGCCAAGGTCGCCATCCGCAACGTCCGTCGTAAGGCCAAGGAAGAACTCGACCGCATCGTCAAGGACGGCGAGGCCGGCGAGGACGAGGGACGCCGGGCGGAGAAGGAACTGGACGATCTCACTCACCGGTACGTGTCCAGCGTCGACGAACTGGTCAAACACAAGGAAACCGAGCTGCTCGAGGTCTGATGTCCTACCCCGAGACCGCTGGCGGCGATCAACCGGACGCTCGAACAAGGGCGCGGCACCCCGGCGCCGCGCCCGAACCGTCAGCTCCGGAGACCCGTAACGGCCATCCGCTGGCTGAGCGGTCCCAGCCGTACGGCGGCCCGAACGCCGTGCCCGGCCCGGTGTACGGCGGCGCCGCCCACGGCGGTCCCGTCCCCACCGGGCCGTACACCGGTACGGGGGAATTCCCGTACACCGGTTCCCACCTTGGCAACGGCGGTCTGCCCCACGGCGGCGCGCCAGCCGGTAACGGTCACGGCGCCGGGCACTGGTCGACCGGGTACCGGGACGGCGAGCGGGTAGCGCCGTCAACGGACCCGGCTCCGCAGGCGGGGCCGGACAGCTCGGCAGCGCGCCGGCGGGCCGGCGCGCGACGCCGTCGATCCGGCCGGTCTGGTCCGGCTCGGCCGGTGACCGAGCGCTCCGACCCGGATCAGCCGGTGCCGGAGCCGATCGACCCGCGTCGGGCCGGTCAGGATCCGCCCGGCGAGGCCGGGAACGCACCGCCGACCGCCGACCGCCGGCCGTCGGCCGGCCGAAACTTGCCGGCTGCCATCGGCGTCGGCCTCGGGCTGGTCGTCGTGGTGCTCGGTTCGTTGTTCCTATGGCGGCCAGCCTTCCTGGTCGTCCTGCTGGCCGCCGTCAGCCTGGGCACCTGGGAGATGATCCGGGCGGTGCGTACCAGCGGCGCCCGTCCGCCGACGATCCCGTTGCTCGCCGGCGGCGCGCTGATGTCCGTGTTGGCCTGGCGGATCGGCCCGGATGCTCTGGCGCTCGGGTTGCTGGTGACGGTTCTGGCGATGCTGATCTGGCGGCTGGGCGATGGACCGTCCGGGTACCAGCGGGACGCGGCCACGGCCACGCTGATCGCGGTTTACGTCCCGTTTCTAGGTGGTTTCGCCGCGCTGCTGGCCAGTCGGCCGGATGGCGACCTGCAGATCCTGGTCACCCTGGCTGCGGTGATCCTCTCCGATACCGGTGGCTATGCCGCCGGTGTCTTCTACGGCAGGCACCGGATGGCGCCGACGATCAGCCCGAAGAAGTCCTGGGAAGGCTTTGCCGGGTCGGTGGCCGCCGCCGGGATCGGCAGCGCGGTGCTGCTGCTTCTGCTGCTCGACGTCATGCCGCTGTGGGGGGCGTTGTTCGGCGTGGCGGTGTCGGTCGCGGCAGTGCTGGGGGACCTAGGCGAGTCCATGCTCAAGCGGGATCTCGGGGTCAAGGACATGAGCAACCTGCTGCCCGGACACGGCGGGCTGATGGACCGGCTCGACTCGATCCTGTTCGCGTTGCCGGTCTCCTACCTCGTGCTGTCGTTGATCGCGTTGGCCGGCTGAGCGGTCGTTCAGAAGGGGGTGCCGGTCGATGCGCCCACCGTGGCGAGCCGGCCACGGCGGGATCGTGGGAGACTGGTCCTGCCATGAGAAGCCTGCCGCTGACCCCGAGCCGTCCGGCGACCGTCGCGTCCGACGGTCGCCCCGCCCTGCCGCCCCAGCACCTGGCTGATCTCAATCTCGGCGAGCGGCAGACGCTGCTCGCCGGGCTCGGTCAGCCCGCCTACCGGGCGAAGCAGGTTTCCACCCACTACTTCGGCCGGCTGACCCGGGACCCGCAGGCGATGACGGATCTGCCGGCCACCGTCCGGGCAGGGGTCGCCGAACGGCTGCTGCCGACCCTGCTCACTCCGGTGCGCGAAAGCGCGTGTGACAGCGGCGCCACCCGCAAGGCGCTTTGGCGGTTGCACGACGGAGCCCTGGTGGAGAGCGTGTTGATGGGCTACCCGGACCGGGTGACCGTCTGCGTGTCCAGCCAGGCCGGGTGCGGGATGGCCTGTCCGTTCTGTGCCACCGGTCAGGCCGGGCTGACCCGGAACCTGTCTACCGCGGAGATCGTCGATCAGGTCGTCCACCTCGCGGGGGTGGCTGCGGCGGGTGGCATCACCGGTTCACCGCCCCGGCTGTCACACGTCGTCTTCATGGGGATGGGCGAGCCGTTGGCCAACTACGGCCGGGTGATCGCCGCCGTCCGACGGCTCTGCGCGCCACCACCGGAAGGGCTGGGTCTGTCACAGCGGCACCTGACGGTCTCGACCGTCGGACTGGTGCCGGCAATGCGGCGTCTCGCCGGGGAAGACCTATCAGTGACTCTTGCGCTGTCGTTGCATGCGCCCGATGATGATCTGCGCGACAAACTCGTGCCAGTCAACCAACGGTGGAAGGTCGCCGAAGTCCTGGACGCCGCGTGGGAGTACGCGGACCGTACGGGTCGGCGGGTGTCCATCGAGTACGCGATGATCCGGGATGTGAACGACCAGCCATGGCGAGCCGATCTGCTGGGTCGATTGCTGGCTGGTCGCATGGCCCACGTGAATCTCATTCCGCTCAATCCGACTCCGGGCAGTCGTTGGGACGCCAGTCCCAAGCCGGTCGAGCGGGAATTCGTTCGCCGGCTGCGTGCAGCTGGTGTCGCGGTGACCGTTCGCGACACCCGGGGCCGGGAGATCGATGGAGCATGCGGGCAGCTCGCGGCCGCCGAGACGGCGTCATGAGCTACCGGTGTGATCAGCGAGTGAATCAGGAGACGTAGTGGCGAGTCAGGGACAGCGCTTCCGGCGTCGGGCGCTTCGTCGGGGCTACAAGGTCGACGAAGTGGATGCCTTCCTCGACCGTGTAGAGGCCACACTCGCCGGCGAGCCGGTAGGGTCACCGGTTTCCGCGCAGGAAGTGCACGATGTCGTATTCAGAGTCCGGTTCAACGGCTACGACGAATGGCAGGTCGACCTGCACCTGGACCGGGTGGAACGACAGCTCGCCGAGCTGGAGGAGCGTGGCCCGGCCGGTCGTGGCGCGGACACCCGTGCCGGCCGGCCCGACCGGCCGGCCCCGGCCGGGCGCGACGATCGTCCGATGCGTGACGAGCGCCCGGTCCCGTCGGCCGCCGCCGCGCTGCCGCCGCGGCCGGCGCCCGGTCAGCCCGGGCCGGTGCCCGGTCAGCCCGGGCCGGTGCCCGGTCAGCCCGGGCCGGCCCCCGATCCGTACGGCCACTATGCCGACCAGCCGACCGGGAGTTACGGCCGCTACGAGGACCCTCGGGGCGGCTACCCGCCGGGTGCTCCGGCAGGCGGCCCGCCGGTGCCGGCTCCGGGCGGGCCGCACCGCGGATTCGGTCCCGGCCCGGGCGGTCGGTTCGACGGTTTCGAGCAGGGCCGGCACGGTAAGGCCGACATGACGGCCGAGATCTACTTCCCGGATCGGCGGTCCGGCCAGTCCGGCCCGCCGTCGGGCGGCCACCCCGGCATGGGTGGCGCCCCCGGCGGCCACCCGGGGGTGGCAGGCGGCTACCCCGGCATGGGTGGCCCTCCCGGGGGCGGCGGCCACCCGGGCATGACGGGCGGCCACCCGGCGATGCCGGGCGGACCGGCGGGACTGTCCGGTGGCGGCAGCCTGCAGCGGGTGGACCAGATCCGGCGGACCTTCCAGGTCCGCCGGTTCGGCAGCGGCTACGACCCGGCGCAGGTGGATCGGCTGTTCGAGGACATCCTCACCGCGATGGCCGGTCGGGGGCCGATGCCGGTGGACACGGCGGAACTCGACACAGTGCAGTTCGGGCTGGTGACCGGTGGCTACTTCGAAGCCGAGGTCGACGCAGCGCTCAAGGAGGTGCAGGACATCCTGCAGCGCGGCCGGTGACCGTTGATCCGGCCGCCCCGGCCGGATCAACGTCGGCGGTCAGGACCGGCATCACCGACCGGGCCGGACCCCGGTCAGGATCGTAGGCCGTTGCGTCGTAGCACGGCGTCGCCGACGACGATGGCCAGCAGTCCGACGGCCAGGCCGATCAGCCAGATGTCCTCGACGCGGCCCTCATGGTTACCGATCAGCATGGAGAGCAACACCAACGCCGAAACGATGGCGCCGATCCGCCCCAACTTGCGATGGCCCGGCTTGTGCTGGTCGGGTGAGGTCACCGGCTCGGTTCCGGCCACGGCTGGTCCTCCTTCTCGAACCGGCCCCTTCCGATGAACGGAGCCCGGTCACTCGCATGGATCCTGCCCAGTCTGGCATGACGTCGGCGGGCGCGGCATCGGGACCCCGCCGGGGGATCCGTGCCGGTGCCGGGCCACCCGGGCAGGCAGAGCCGGAGCGAGCGGATCCAGACGTCGCCAGTCGGGGCGACCGCCGCCTCCGGTAGCGTTTCCGGCGTACACATCGCTTGTGACCGAGGGGGTCTGTACGGTGCGACTGACGGGTACCGGGCACGCCAGTATGCGGATCGACACGGCTGCGGGCAGCATCCTGTGCGACCCGTGGGTCAACCCGGCCTACTTCGCCTCATGGTTTCCCTTTCCGGACAACTCCCAGCTGGACTGGGAGTCCCTCGGCCAGGTCGACTATCTGTACGTCTCCCACCTGCACCGGGATCACTTCGACGCGGCGCACCTGAAGCGCTTCGTGTCGAAAAGGGCGACCGTGCTGCTGCCCGAGTACCCCACCTCGGAGCTGGAGGACGAGCTGCGCGAACTCGGCTTCACCAGCTTCCTGCGGACGAAGACCAACGAGGTGGTCGAGCTGGACGGCGGCCTCAACGTCATGATCCAGGCGTTGACCAGCCCGACCGACGGCCCGATCGGTGACTCGTCGTTGTGGGTCGAACACGACGGAGTCCGGCTGCTCAACCAGAACGACGCCCGCCCCACCGATCTGTCGGTCTTCGCCGCGCTCGGCCACGTGCACGCCCACCTGCTGCAGTTCTCCGGTGCCATCTGGTACCCGATGGTCTACGAGCTGCCCACCAACGCCAAGACCGCGTTCGGCAAGCAGAAGCGGGAGCGCCAGTTCGACCGCACCTGGCGGTACATCGACGATCTGAAGGCGTCGTACGTCTTTCCGATCGCCGGGCCGCCCTGCTTCCTCGACGACGCACTGTGGCAGTTCAACGACATCCACGGCGACGAGGGCAACATCTTCCCCGACCAGCAGGTCTTCCTGTCCGAGTACGCCAAGGTCGGCGGCAGCAACGGAGTGGTGCTGCTGCCCGGCTCGGTCGCCGAGGTCACCGCCGACGAGTGCCGCACCACCCACCCGCAGCCGGTCGACGAGCTCTTCGCCAACAAGCAGGCCCACCTGGTCGAGATGCGGGAGCGCAAGCGCCCGGTCATCGAGGCTGAGAAGGCTTCCTGGCGGCACCCGGAGATCGACGTACTGGGCGAGATGAAACGTCGTATCGAGCCGTTGCTGGAGGAGTCGGTCTACCTGGCCAAAGGGGTCGGCGGCCCGGTCCGGTTCGACCTGGTCGACTACGACGGCGAGTCGGTCGAGTCGATCGTGGTGGACTTCCCCGGAAAGCAGGTGCGGCCGTACGGCGACGAGAAGGTCCGCTACCGGTTCCGCACCGATCGGGCCCTGGTGGAGCACCTGCTGCACACCGGCGAGGTCGACTGGGTCAACTCGCTCTTCCTGTCCTGCCGGTTCTCCGCCGCGCGGATCGGCCAGTACAACGAGTTCGTCTACGCGTTCTTCAAGTGCCTGTCCACCGAGCGGCTGCAGTACGCCGAGGGCTGGTACGCCGAGCAACGCCCGGACGCCGAGGACGTCAGGATCGGTGACTGGATCGTGCAGCGCCGCTGCCCGCACCTCAAGGCCGACCTGACCCGGTTCGGCATCATCGACGGCGACCAGCTCACCTGCCAGCTGCACGGCTGGCGGTTCGACCTGACCAGCGGACGGTGCCTGACCAGTGTCGGGCACGAGGTCCGAGCCCGGCGGGCCGGCACCCCGGCACCGGTCGAGTCCCAGACCCCAGCCGGCGAGCCGGTGGCGCAGGCCTAGCGCCTGACGTCGGCCGCGCCTGAAGTCCGCCGCGCCGCGACTAGCGCTCGCCGTGCCCCAGGTCGGTGAGGATCCGCCGGGCGGCGTTGTGCCCGGCGGCACCGATCACGCTGCCCGCCGGGTGGCAGCCGGCGCTGCCCGCGTACAGGCCGGGCAGCCCGGTGGCGTACGGCATCCGGTCAGTGAACGAGACGGTGTTGTCCACGTGGTGGATGTGCCCGCCGGTGATGCCGAAGTGCGCCTCGATGCCGGGTGGGGCGAGCGGCACCGCGTCGGCGACCAGCGCGCTGGTGCCCGGCGCGTACCGGTCGCAGACGGCCAGCAGTTGTTCGACGTACCCGGGCAGCTCGGTCGCCCACGACGAACCCGCCGGCTGCCACGGCACCGACTGGACGAACAGCGCCGACGAGTGGTGCCCGGCGGCGTCGCGCAGCGACGGGTCGACGGTGGTGTGCAGGTACCACTCGATGGTCGGCTCGACCGGCAGCCGGCCGGCCCGCACATCGGCCCACATCGCCCGCAGCGCCGTCATCGGCGACTCGCCGTCGCCGCCGGGCAGCAGCGACGCCGAGCCGGGCAGCAGATGGATGGTGGCCCCGAACGGGCTGGGCGCGGCGTCCGGCAGGCAGCTGAACCGGGGCAGCCCGGTCAGCGCCAGGTTGACCTTCAACGTGCTGCCCGGCCGGCGGGTGGCGGCCAGCCGGTCGGTCAGCTCGGCCGGCAGCACGCCGTCGGGGGCCAGCTCCAGCAGCCGGTACGGGTCACAGGCACCGAGTACCACCTCGGCGGCCACTGACCGGCCGTCGGCGACGACGACACCGCTCGCGCTGCCGGCGTCCACGGTGATCGCGGTGACCGGCGTGTCGGTGACGATCCGCGCTCCGGCGGCCCGGGCGGCGTCGGCAAAGGTCCGCGACACGGTGCCCATCCCGCCGGCGGCGATCATCCAGGTGCCGTCCGAGCCGGGCAGTCGGCACATGTTGTGCACCAGGAAGTTGTGACCGGTGCCCGGGTCGTCCGGCCCGGCGGTCAGCCCGCTCAGCCCGTCGGTGACGGCGTACATGGCGACCAGCAACTCGGAGCGGAACTCGAAGCGGGCCAGGTAGTCGGCGACCGAGCCGCGGACCAGGTCGACGAGGACCTGCCGCAGCGCAGGGCGGACATAGCGCTGCGCGGTCTGTTCGACCGGCAGCGGCTCGGCCAGCCAGGCCGGCGCCAGGTCGTCGCGTAGCGCCGCCAGCTCAGCCTGCATGGCGTCGTCGGCGGCCACGTCGGCGGCGGAGAAGGCGGCGGACATCTGTGCCCGGGTCGCGGCCCGGTCGGTGCCGAACAGCAGGTACGGCGACCCCGGCCCACCGGGGGTGGGCAGGAAGTAGTGCGGGTCGCGGCGCAGCACCGGGATGGCCACGTCGAGGGTGGCCAGCAGTTCCGGCGGCATCAGCCCTAGCAGGTACGACCCGGTGGAGTGGCGCAGCCCCGGCGCCCGGGCGAACGGCTGCTCGGTGCGGGTGGCGCCGCCGATCACCTCGGCCGCCTCCAGCACCAGCACGTCGAGCCCGGACCGGGCCAGCAGGACCGCCGCGACCAGACCGTTGTGCCCGGACCCGATGACGACCACGTCGGCGCGGGCGGGCAGGTCGGCGCGCGTCGACGGGTCGGGTCGCGGCGCCGGAGAGTGTGACGTACCCATGTCCCGACCCTAGTCGCCGTGCGGCGTCCAAGATGGGCCTGCGATAGTCGAGACGTGTTCGCGTGGTGGGGACGGACCGTGGTCCGGTTGCGATGGGTGGTGCTGGCCGCCGCCGCGTTGCTGGTCGTCGTCGGGGTGACCTGGGGGACCGGCCTGTTCGGGGCGGTCTCCGGTGGCGGTTTCGCCGACCCGGCGGCCGAGTCGACGCAGGCCCGGGAGCGGATCAACGCCGAGCTGGGCAACCAGGACGTCGACGTGCTGGTGCTGTACCGCAGCGACGCGGCCACCGTCGACGACCCGGCGTTCCGCGAGCCGGTCACCCAGACCCTGGAGTCGCTGGCCACCCGGCCGGAGGTGACCAGTGTCACCAGCTACTACGACACCGAGTCGCCGGCGTTGGTCGCCACCGACCGGCGGGCCACCTACGCCCTGGTCCAGCTCGCCGGCGACGACGAGGACGCCAAGACCGCCGCCTTCGAGCAGATCCGGCCGCTGCTGGACGCACCGGGGCTGGTCACCCGGGCCGGCGGTGCCGTGCCGTTCCTCGACCAGGCCAACGAGCAGACCATCCGGGACATCACCCGGGCCGAGCTGATCGCCCTGCCGATCCTGCTGGTGCTGCTGGTGCTGATCTTCGGTGGGCTGGTCGCGGCGTCGATGCCGCTGCTGGTCGGCGTGCTCGCCATCCTCGGTGCGTTCGTCGCGGTCCGGGCGCTGACCCTGGTCACCGAGGTCTCGGTGTTCGCGATCAACGTGATCACCCTGATCGGGCTGGGCATGGCGATCGACTACGCGTTGTTCGTGGTCAGCCGGTTCCGGGAGGAGTTGGCCGCCGGCCACCCGACCCCGGAAGCGCTGGTACGTACCGTCGCCACCGCCGGTCGTACCGTCGCTGTCTCCGGTCTGATCATCGGTACCTCGCTGATCAGCCTGCTGATCTTTCCGCAGCCGTTCCTGACCGGGATCGGCTTTGGCGGGATGGCAGCGGTGCTGGTCGCCATGCTCGCCTCGGTGACCGCACTGCCCGCCCTGTTGGCGGTGCTCGGCCCGCGGATCAACGCGCTCACCGTACCGTTGCCGTGGCGTCGCCGGTCGGCGCCGCAGCCGGGGGAGGCCGCCCGGGCCGGCGCCTGGGCCCGGATCGCCCGCAGCGTGATGCGGCGCCCGGTGCGCTACGTCACCGTGGTGGTGGTCGGGCTGCTGCTGCTGGCCACCCCGTTCCTGCGGGCCGAGTTCGGCGGCTTCGACGAGCGGGTGCTGCCGGCCGGTGCGCAGTCGCGGGTGGTGGCCGAGACGATCGCCGAGGAGTTCCCTGACGGCGCCAGCATCGGCCCGGTCGAAGTGCTGGTCTCCGGCGCCGGCCCCGACCTGGCGCAAGCCTTCGCCGAGGACATCGCCGGGCTGCCGGGCGCCACCGGTGCCCAGATCGCGGCGGTACGCGACACCTCGGCGCTGATCCGGGTGAGCTACGTCGGCGAGCCGACCGGCGACGAGGCCGAAGCACTGGTGCGGGCCATCCGGGACCTGCCGCCCCCGGCCGGGGCCGAGGTCCTCGTCGGTGGCCGCACCGCCGCTGACATCGACATGCTGGACAGCCTCGGCACCTACCTGCCGTGGATGGCGCTGCTGATGGCCACCGCCACCATGGTGCTGCTGTTCCTGGCGTTCGGCTCGGTGGTGTTGCCGGTCAAGGCGGTGCTGATGAACCTGGTGTCGATCGGCGCCTCGTTCGGCGTGGTGGTCTGGGTGTTCCAGGACGGGCACTTCGCCGACTGGCTCGGATTCACCCCGACCGGGTTCATCGATCCGACCAACCCGATCCTGATGTTGGCGGTGCTGTTTGGGCTGGCCACCGACTACGAGGTGTTCCTGCTGTCGCGGGTGCGTGAGGAGTGGGACCGCACCGGCGACAACACCGCGTCGGTCGCCGCCGGGCTGCAGCACACCGGGCGGATCATCACCGCCGCCGCGTTGCTGCTGATCGTGGTGGTGGCCGGTTTCGCCGCTGGTGGCATCTCGTTCATCAAGCTGATCGGGGTCGGGATGATCGTGGCGATCGTCGTCGACGCGACCCTGGTGCGGGTGCTGCTGGTGCCGGCGACGATGCGGCTGCTGGGTCGGTGGAACTGGTGGGCGCCGGGTCCGTTGGGCCGGCTGTACCGCCGGTTCGGCCTGCACGAGGCCCCGGCGAACCCGCAGTTGGCGTCGGTCGGCTCCGGTGCCGGTCCCGACGGCGCCACCGGCTGAACGCCAGCGTGGCGGAGTAGCCGGCCAGCACGATCACATGCAGCAGGTAGAGCCAGAGCAGCACCGCGACCGCCGCGCCGACCTGGTCGAGCCCGCCGAACGGCACCCCGAGGTCCAGCGGCAGCGAGCAGAACAGGATGAACCCGTGCAGGAAACCGGACAGGTTGGCGGCGGTGAACGAGCCGACCGCGACCGTGGCCAGCCAGTCCGGCTTGCCCGGCCCGACCACCCGGAACACCCAGACCAGCACCGGGCTCAGCCCCAACCAGACGGCCAGGAACGACACCACCACCCCGAGCGCGCCGGCCCAGCCGCCCCGGGCGAACAGCCCGGCGGCCGACGGTAGGGCCAGCAGCACCAGCAGCATCAACGCCGGTGCCGCGCCGAGCAGCGGTAGCAGTAGCACCCGGCCCCGCCAGCCGACCATCGACTCGGCCGGCTCCGGTGGTGGCGCCACCGACACGAATGCCCGGCGCAGCCCTTCGCCGTACAGCGAGGCGGGCAGCACTGCGGCCAGCGCCAGCACCGGGGTGAGGTGCAGGCCGGCGTCGATCAGGGCGGCGGCGGCCCGGTCGGCGCCGATCTGTTCGGGCAGGGTGTCGATCGCCGGGTCGGTGAGCCGACGGATCCGGCCCGCACCAGCGAACAGCCCGGTCAGCCAGATCGCCAGCAGCACCACCGGGACGACCGCGATCGCGCCGAAGAAGGTGATCGAGGCGGCGTGCAGCGACAGGTCCCGCCCGCGCAGCGGCCGGAATGCTGCCCGGACCAGCCGGCGACCTCGGGAGACCATGTTCCTCAGCTTTCCCCACCGGGGCGGTCTCCACTCCCGTACGGCGGTGGCCCGGCGTGGGGTGGCCCGTACGGTCCGGCTTTACGGTCGGCCAGCCGACATGGCCCGGTGCGCCGCCGTGGCGGGGCGTCGCGGCTAGTCTGGTCGGTGCATCATGTCCCGCGGAAAGGGGTGAGCACGTTGGCACAGCCGGCATTCGTGCCCGATCCGGAGCCGCCGCGTGAGCCGTCGTTCGACGTACTCGGCGATTTCGACGAGCCGTGGACCGCGCAGCTCGCCCTTGACCTGTTGCCGGAGACCAATGGTCCCAAGGTCGAGGTCCTCAGCGGGAGCGTGATCGTGACACCACATGCCGGGTACGACCATCAGACGATCGAGCTGGATCTGGCGTATCTGTTGAAGCAGGCAGCGCGCCGGGCGAAGCTCTGGCTGTACCACGAGGTCAACGTCGTCTCGGGCGACGACTTGTACACCCCCGACATCGTGGTGCTCCGCTCACCTGGTGGAGGACACGTCTCGATGCCGATCTCGGAAGCCGTGCTGCTCGGCGAGATCGTCTCCAAGGGCAACCGGCGCAAGGACGTGATCGACCGGCCACGGCAGTACGCCGCAGCCGGTGTGCCCTTCTTTCTCCGGGCGGATTTCCGGAACCGGGTGCCGGCACTGGCGTTGCACGAGCTGAGCGACGGGGAGTACCGGCCGGTGGCGGCGGCCGCGGCCGGAACCGCGTTCGTGATGAAGGAGCCGTTCGAGTTCACCATCGATCCGGCCGATCTGCTCGACGAGGCCGACGACGCACGGTGACGCGGTGTCCCGGTGACTCGGCGGCGCGCCCGGCGGCCGGGCGGCTGCGGCGCTGCGGGACAATGGGTCGGTGACTTCCTCCCCACGGGATATCGTGCTGCTCGGCTCCACCGGCTCGATCGGCACCCAGGCGGTCGACATCGTCACCCGCAACCCTGACCGGTTCCGCATCGTCGGGCTCGGCGCCGGCGGGGGAAACGTCGAGCTGCTCGCCGTACAGGCACTACTGTTGCAGGTCGAGGTGGTGGCGGTGGCCCGGGCCTCGGCGGCGCAGGACCTGCAGCTCGCCTTCTACGCTGAAGCGTCCCGGCGCGGCTATCCGACCGGTGGGTTCCGGATCCCGAAGATCCTGGCCGGCCCGTCGGCGATGGCCGAGCTTGCCGAGTGGCCGTGCGACGTGGTGCTCAACGGAGTGGACGGCTCCCGGGGGCTGGCCCCCACCCTGGCGGCGTTGCGGGCCGGCCGGACCCTGGCGCTGGCCAACAAGGAGTCGCTGATCGCCGGTGGTCCGATCGTGCGGGCCGCGATACAGCGCCCGGACCAGATCGTGCCGGTGGACTCCGAGCATTCGGCGCTCGCCCAGTGCCTGCGTTCGGGCACCGCCGACGAGGTGCGCAAGCTGGTGGTGACGGCGAGCGGCGGCCCGTTCCGGGGGCGGCCCCGTGCCGAGTTGACCGAGGTCACCCCGGAGCAGGCGATGGCCCACCCGACCTGGAACATGGGCCCGGTCATCACGATCAACTCGGCGACCCTGGTGAACAAGGGCCTGGAGATCATCGAGGCGCACGAACTGTTCCGCATCCCGTACCCGCGTATCGAGGTGGTGGTCCACCCACAGTCGGTGATCCACTCGATGGTGGAGTTCGTGGACGGTTCGACGGTCGCCCAGGCCAGTCCACCGGACATGCGACTGCCGATCGCGCTGGCCCTGGGCTGGCCGGCCCGGGTGCCGGCAGCGGCCGCGCCGGTCGACTGGACCCGGGCGCAGAGCTGGGAGTTCGCCCCGCTCGACGAGACGGCGTTCCCGGCGGTGGCGCTGGCCAAGCAGGCCGGCGCGGACGGCCGCTGCCGGCCGGCGGTCTACAACGCCGCGAACGAGGAGTGCGTGGCGGCGTTCGTCGCCGGCAGGCTACCGTTCCTCGGCATCGTCGACACGGTGGAGCGGGTGCTGCAGGCGGCACCGGACTTCGGCGAACCGGGTACGGTCGACGATGTGCTCACTGCGGAATCCTGGGCGCGAACCCGGGCGCATGAGCTGATCGGTGCATCGGCGGAGGGAGCTTGATGGCGTACCTGCTCGGGGTGGTTCTCTTCGCCCTCGCGATTCTCATCTCGGTCAGCCTGCACGAGGCCGGTCACATGGTGACCGCGAAAAAGTTCGGGATGAAGGTGACCCGGTACTTCGTCGGTTTCGGCCCGACCATCTGGTCGTTCCGGCGCGGTGAGACCGAGTACGGGCTCAAGGCCATCCCGCTGGGTGGCTTCTGCAAGATCGTCGGTATGACCCCGCAGGACGACGACGTGGCACCCGCCGACGAGTCCCGGGTGATGTGGCGCTTTCCGGTGTGGAAGCGGACGGTGGTGATGTCCGCCGGGTCGGTGACCCATTTCGGGCTGGCGATCGTCGCCCTCTGGCTGGCTGCGGTCTTCATGGGCCTGCCGAACCCGGACTTCCCCGCCACCGAGGAGCAGGCCCGTCAGGAGCCGGCGGTGGTCGCGGTCACCGACTGTGTGGTCGTCGAGTACGTGGCCCGTGCCTGCGAGGCCGGCGACCCGGCCAGCCCGGCCGCGCAGGCGGGCCTGCGTGACGGCGACCGGATCCTCGCGGTGAGCGGCACCCCGGTCGACACCTGGGGTGACATGCTGGAGGCGATCCGGGGTGCCGATCCGGGGCCGGCGACCGTCCGGTACGAGCGGGACGGGACGACCGGCACCGCCGAGGCGGAGCTCGCCGCAGTGCAGCGCCCCGAGCTGGGCACCGACGAGGGCCCGCTGAGCACGGTCGCCGCGCTCGGCGTCGGGCTGCGGATCGAGAAGCCCGGCATGGTGACGTACGGGCCGATCGAGGCATTCGGCGCGACCGGCGACTACCTGCGCCAGATGGCGGTCGGCACCGTCGAGGCGATGATGCGGATCCCGGAGAAGATCCCGGCGCTGTGGGCCTCGATCACCGGCGCGGAGCGCGACATCGACACCCCGATCAGCGTGGTCGGTGCCAGCCGGCTCGGCGGGGAGGCGGTGGCCAACGATGCCTGGGAGTTGTTCGTGCTGCTGTTCATCTCGCTGAATTTCTTCGTCGGGGTGTTCAACCTGCTGCCGCTGCTGCCGCTGGACGGCGGGCACATCGCGATCGCCTGGTTCGAGAAGGCCAGGTCCTGGCTGTACGCGGTGCTGGGCCGACCCGACCCGGGGCGGGTCGACTACTTCAAGCTGATGCCACTCACGTACGCGGTTCTGCTGATCGGTGGCGCGTTCACGCTGCTGACCATCACCGCGGACGTGGTCAATCCGATCACGCTGTTCTCGAGGTGAGTTGAGAAGTGACCGCTGTCAGTCTGGGCATGCCCGCAGTGCCGCCGCCGCCGTTGGCGCCGCGCCGGGTCAGCCGGCAGATCATGGTCGGTCCGGTGCCGGTGGGTGGCGGTGCACCGGTCTCCGTACAGTCGATGACCACCACGGTGACCTCGGACGTCAACGCGACGTTGCAGCAGATCGCCGAGCTGACCGCGTCCGGCTGCCAGATCGTGCGGGTCGCCGTGCCGTCGCAGGACGACGCGGACGCGCTGCCGACGATCGCCCGCAAGTCGCAGATCCCGGTGATCGCCGACATCCACTTCCAGCCGAAGTACGTCTTCGCTGCGATCGACGCCGGCTGTGCGGCAGTGCGGGTCAACCCGGGCAACATCCGGCAGTTCGACGACAAGGTGGCGGAGATCGCCAAGGCGGCGTCGGCGGCCGGTACACCGATCCGGATCGGTGTCAACGCCGGTTCGCTGGACAAGCGGTTGCTGGCCAAGCATGGCAAGGCGACCGCCGAGGCGCTGGTGGAGTCGGCGTTGTGGGAGTGCTCGCTGTTCGAGGAGCACGACTTCCGGGACATCAAGATCTCGGTCAAGCACAACGACCCGGTGGTGATGATCCGGGCGTACCGGCTGCTGGCCGAGCAGTGCGACTATCCGCTGCACCTCGGGGTGACCGAGGCCGGCCCGGCGTTTCAGGGCACGGTCAAGTCGGCGGTGGCGTTCGGCGCGCTGCTGGCCGAAGGGATCGGCGACACCATCCGGGTGTCCCTGTCCGCGCCGCCGGTGGAGGAGATCAAGGTCGGTACGGCGATCCTGGAGTCGCTCGGGTTGCGTGAGCGGGGCTTGGAGATCGTTTCCTGCCCGTCCTGCGGGCGGGCGCAGGTGGACGTGTACACCTTGGCCGACCAGGTGACCGCTGCGCTGGACGGGTTTCCGGCTCCGTTGCGGGTGGCGGTGATGGGATGCGTGGTGAACGGGCCGGGCGAGGCCCGGGAGGCCGATCTCGGGGTGGCGTCCGGCAACGGCAAGGGCCAGATCTTCGTCAAGGGCGAAGTGATCAAGACGGTGCCGGAGTCGCAGATCGTGGAGACCCTGGTGGAGGAGGCGCTGCGGATCGCCGACGAGATGGGCGCCGAGTTGCCGGCGGAGATGCGTGAGCTTCTTCCCGGGCCGACGGTCACGGTGCACTGAGGCGTGACGCGCGCCGGCCCGGGGCCGGCTGTCGTTTCTGATCCCGTTGGCGGACGTCGGTCCGCCAACGGGATCTCTTTGTGCCGGTCAGGGGGCGTTGCCGGCAGCGGCGGATTGGTCGGGGTGCACCTCCGGGGGCATCAACATCGGCGTGCGCCGATTGACAAAGTTTGGGCTCCCGACTTAGTCTGCGGCCACTTCGCTGGTGCTGGCTGCTCGTTTGCGACCGCCGGTGCCCGTCCCTTCGTGCCTGACCCGCAGGCACACCCCACGGCGAGGAGCGACATGACTCAACAGACAACGACGGCTCGCGGGAGAAGGTGGCGCGCCGGCCTGGTCGCTGGCGGTGTGACCGCCGCACTGGTCGGCGGAAGCGTCGCCGTCGCGGCCAGCGCGCACGCGGCCGCCGGCTGCCGGGTGGTCTACTCGGCACCCGCCCAGTGGCCAGGCGGCTTCACCGCCAACGTCAACGTCACCAACCTGGGCGACCCGATCAACGGTTGGCAGCTGACCTGGGCCTTCCCGTCCGGACAGCAGGTCACCCAGGCCTGGAACGCCACCATCACCAGCTCGGGCAGCCAGGTCACCGCGACCAACGTCAGCTACAACGCCAACCTCGGCACCAACGCGACCGTCTCGTTCGGCTTCAACGGCTCCTGGTCGGGCAGCAACACCGCCCCGACGTCGTTCGCGCTCAACGGTGTCACCTGCACCGGCAGCGTGGGTCCCACCACGCCGCCGACCGACCCACCGTCGCCGACGGTGCCGCCGACCACCGCGCCGCCGTCCCCGACGCCGACCGCGACCCCGCGTCCGCCGGGCAACCCGCAGGACGTCGTCGACGCCATGCAGCCGGGGTGGAACCTGGGCAACACCCTCGACGCGACCGGCGACAACGTCGACGGCAGCGGTGAGACCTCATGGGGCAACCCGTTGGTCACCCGGGATCTGATCCGCACCATCAAGACGCAGGGCTTCAACAGCATCCGCATTCCGGCGACCTGGACGCACCACCACGGCGGCGCGCCCAACTACACGATCGACCCCACCCGGCTCGCCCGGGTGAAGCAGATCGTCGACTGGGCCCTCGCCGAGGACCTCTACGTGATGATCAATCTGCATCACGACTCCTGGCAGTGGATCAACACGATGCCCAGCAACCGCACCGGCGTCCTGGATCGCTACTCGGCGCTGTGGACCCAGCTGGCGAACACCTTCCGTGACTCGTCGCCAAAGTTGCACTTCGAGAGCGTCAACGAGCCGCAGTTCAGCAACAGCTCCGGCGATGCCCAGAACGCCCAGTTGCTCGACGAGCTGAACCGGACGTTCCATCAGATCGTCCGCAACTCCGGCGGCAACAACGCCACCCGGCTGCTCATCCTGCCGACCCTGCACACCTCGTCCGACCAGGCCCGGCTCGACGAGCTCGCCAGCACGTTCACCGCACTGAACGACCCCAACCTGATCGCCACGGTGCACTACTACGGGTACTGGCCGTTCAGCGTCAACGTCGCCGGCGGCTACCGCTTCGACGCCACCGCCCAGCAGGACGTGATCGACTCGCTCAACCGGGTGCAGAACACCTTCGTGTCCCGGGGCATCCCGGTTGTCATCGGCGAGTTCGGTCTGCTCGGCTTCGACCGGCACACCGGCACCATCCAGCAGGGCGAGAAACTGAAGTTCTTCGAGTTCTTCGGTTACCACACCCGGACCCGCGGCATCGCCACCCAGCTGTGGGACAACGGCCAGCACCTCGGCCGGACCAGCTTCCAGTGGAGCGACCCGGAGCTCATCGCCCACATCAAGTCGGCCTGGACCACCCGCTCCGGCACCGCCGCCAGCGACATGATCTTCGTGCCGCGTACCGGCAGCGTCACCGCCAAGACCCTCGCGTTGAACCTCAACGGGCTGACCTTCCAGGGACTGCGGCAGGGTAGCACCGACCTTGTCCGGGGGACCGACTACACGGTCAGCGGCAACCAGTTGACGCTGCCCGCGTCCACCGTCACCCGCCTGGTCGGCAATCGGGCGTACGGGGTGAACGCCACCCTGCACGCCCGCTTCTCGTCCGGCGTGCCGTGGCGAATCAACATCATCTCGTCGGATCCGCCGGTACTGGCCAACGCGAGTGGTACCACCTCGTCGTTCAACATCCCGACGACCTTCCGCGGTGACCAACTGGCCACCATGGAGGCGCGGTACGCGGACGGTTCCAACGCCGGCCCGCACAACTGGACGTCGTACAAGGAGTTCGACGTCACCTTCCGGCCGAACTACGCCGCGAACACGATCACCTTGACGTCGGACTTCTTCGCTGAGGTCAACGACGGCTCCCCGGTGACGCTCACCTTCCACTTCTGGAGCGGTACGACGATCGCCTACACCGTTGCACGTAACGGCTCGGCGGTGACCGGCACCACCTCGTAACATTCCTCTGGCACCCGGTGGGTGCCGCCGACACACCCGGCGGCACCCACCGGCCCGGTACCCACCCGGCCCTGAGGGCCGACTGGTCAGCAGCAGTCCGGCCCGCAGCAGTCCGGCTCGCAGTCGCAGCGCGTGGTCAGCTCCAGCATCGTGATCACCTCCCGTCCCCATCCGGTGGGCACCATCGGCCCGGTTCCGGTGGCGGGCAGGCCGTGGTCGGCAGCTTCTCAGCCATCGCCGCCATCTCCGCCCGTAGCGCGGTCAGCCGGGCCAGCTCCACGTCGACCTCGGCGATCCGGCGGCGCAGCAACTGCTCCGCCGGCTCACACGGGCAGACGCCGGTGTCCCGGACGGCGAGCAGATCGGCGATTTCCCGCAGCCGGAGCCCGAGTCGCTGACAGCCCCGGATGAACCGGAGCCGGTCGACCGCCGCGGTGCCGTACACGCGGTAGCCGGTAGGGGTCCGCTCCGGCGGGTGCAGCAGCCCGGCCCGTTCGTAGTAGCGGACGGTGTCCGGCGAGACACCGGCGGCGACGGCGAGTGCGGCGACCCGCAGGCCGCGCCGCCCGGATCCGCCGGTTCCGGAGGCGTCGGTCCCGCACGCCTCATCCGCCCCGGCGGCGCAGCCGGTGAGGTCGAGAACCTCGACTCTTGTGCCCGTGGTCATGTCGACGACGGTAGACCTCGGAGTGCACTCCAAGGTCAAGCCGGTATTCGCTGGCCGTGCCGAAGCAGTCCGTCGATGATGACCGACATGACGATCGACATGTTCACCGACCCGGACGCCGACCCCCGTACCGATCCGCCGGTGCTCGGCGACGAGCGGGCCACCCTCACCGGGTTCCTCGACTGGCACCGCCGGACCCTGGAGCTCAAATGCGGCGGACTCGACCCGCAGCAGCTGGCCCGGCGGTCGGTGCAGCCGTCGGCGCTGTCGCTGCTCGGGCTGGTGCGGCACCTCGCCGACGTGGAACGGTACTGGTTCCGGCGGGTGATGGCCGGCGAGGAGGCGCCGCCCCGCTTCTACTCCGAGGCCGCGCCCAACGACGACTTCGACGCTGCTGTCGCCGACCCGGCGGCGGTCACCCAGGCGTGGGAGGCGTGGCGGGAGGAGATTGAGTACGCCCAGCGTTTCGTCGCCGACGCGGCCGGACTGGACGTCACGGGCTCGGGCCGGCGCGGCCCGATCTCGCTGCGCTGGGTGCTGACCCACATGATCGAGGAGTACGCCCGGCACAACGGTCACGCCGACCTGCTGCGGGAATGCATCGACGGGGCGGCCGGCCAGTAGGACCCGCCGGTCCACCCGCCGGCGGCCGAGCTGACCACCCCGTCGAAGGTCAACGGGTCCGCGAAGGCGGTTGAGTCCGCAGGTCACCGATCCGCACGAACTCGACGGCTGCGGAGATCAGCCCGAATACTGTGAGCGCCGGCAGGCTGATCACAGCGGGCAGTGCGGCGGTCGGGAAGGCCAGCACGATGACCGCACCGCCGCTGGCGATCCGGTACCAGCTGATTGCGCGCCAGGTCCGCCACCAGTACACCTGATTGGCGAGCAGGTAGAACCCCACCCCCCAGTAGAAAGCGTAGTGGCCGAACCGGATACCGGTGTCGTCGCGCGGCACCGCGGCCTGGTGCAGGCCGTACGCGATCAGGATGACGCAGGCGACCATCGGCAGGTGCAGGTAGGTGAACGCGTCGCGGGCGAGTCTGGCCCGGTCGACGCCGGTCTGCGCGTCCAAGGTGAGGCGGGCCGAGTCGATCGTCGTGGAGTATGGCCACCAGAGAGCGCCGACGGTGACCGCCGCCGTGACGACGATGACCATGACACTGGTGGAGACCGGCTGATCCGCGACGGCCAGACCGACCGAGATGATCGTCTCGCCGAACGCGACGAGCATGATCAGCGCGTACCGGTCCACCCAGTGCCGAGCGGATCGGGGCCGCCAGGATTTCACCCCGGTGGGGTAGCTGCCGGCGAGTTGGATGGTGAGCGCGGCGACCCAGAGCAGCGTGACGGCCGGGATTCCGGCCAGCCAGTCGGGCGACGCGAACTCCACCACCGCGGACCCGATGAGCAGCAGCAGCGCGGCCGTCGACGGTACGGCGTTCTGCAGTGCGAGCGCCCCCAGCACCGGCTCGGTACGCGATGCCTGCAGGATCAGCACGGTCTGCATGAGCTGGGCGCCGAGATAACTGGCGACGATGATCAGCGAACCGGGCAGACTTCCCGGGGCCGGTTCGAAGGCCTGCGGGGTAGCGATCCCGATCGTCAGAACCGAGGCGGCGATGCCGATCGTGGTGAACCGGACCAGGACCGTATCGGTGCGGACCGCGTTGGTGAGCCAGGAGAAGGAGGTCCAGGCCCACCACAGCAGCGCCAGCAGGGTCAGCCCTCGGACGAGGCCCCAGACCGAGGCGTGCCGGGTCATCAGCGTGGTGACCTGGATGAACGCGAAGACGAAGACCAGGTCGAGGAAGAGTTCCCGGGGGGTGACCCCGTGCAGGCGGGACGTCTCGGATTCGGCCAGCCGGTGCAGTTGGACGTGGCGGCGGCGGAACACCGTCCGGTCGGCGATCAGCATCGCCACGACGCCGACGGCCAGCAGCGCCAACGCGCCCAGCGGTGGGACGCGGGTGGCCACCGGGAGCAGGCCTACTAGCAGGGCGATGCCAAGGAGCGGGCTGCGACCCAGCAGACGTCCGGACAGCCATTCGAAGGCGACCAGCGCCAGCAGGTAGAGCAGCACGCCGCCGTAGAGGATGGCCGCGTCGGCGGTGGTCCAGGGGTGTTCGGAGCCGCCGGTGATGGTGGCGGTCGCATGTTTGAGGCCGAGGGCGAAGAAGATCAGCCCACCGATCATCGGCAGGTGCAGGCCGCTGTACACGTCCCGGGCCATCCGGGTCTGGTCGACGCCGGATCTCCGGGAGAGAGCATGCTCGGCGAGGATCTTGGCTAGATCGAAGTAGGTCCACCACAGGGCGGAGACGATGACCAGGCCGAGCGTCGCGGCGGCGATCAGCGGCCAGGTGACCGGGAGGTCGGCACCAATACCACCGCCGGTGCCCATCGAGATGATCGTCTCGCCGAGCGCGATCAGGACGATCAGCGCGTGCCGTTCCGCCAGATGCCACGGCGAGACGATCTGCCAGCTGCCGCGACCGACCGCGGTCAGCACCACGAAGTCGATGGACAGGGCCAGGGCGAACAGCACCAGCCGTACCAGATCGGCGTCGAACCGGGCCGGCAGGTGCGGCGGCAGCAGCGCGGCGGCCAGCAGCACCGACGCCGACGCGGCGAGCGTCAGCCAGGCGATCGCAGCGGGCCGGCGGCCGGCCGGACCTTCCGACCAGCGGGACCGGGTGAGGACTGTGAGGACGCTGACCCGGATCGCCAGGTAGCCGACCACCACCACGACCGGTCCCGGCAATTTGCCGGGCAGGTCGACGAACGTCTCGGGTACGGTCACGCCGATGACCAGCAGGACGGTGGCGATGCCGGCCATCATCAGCGGCATGCCGCCCCGGTCCAGGTGGACGACGTTGCCGAGCCAGACGACCGGGGTCCAGCAGTGCCACAGCAGCAGGATCACCAGGACCCCGCGGAGCATGCCGACCGCGGTCAGATCGGCCGCCATCAAGGTGGTGACCTTCAGGAAAGCGAACACGAAGAACAGGTCGACGAACAGTTCCATCCAGCTGACGTCGCCGGTGACCAGCGGATTCCGGCGCACCAGGCGGAGACCGCCAGCGGTCGGATGCGGGTGCGGGCTGTCGTCGTGCACGCCCCAACTGTGGCAACCATCGCCCCGCACCGGAGCGGATCGCTGAACTCTCGACTGCCCGGACGCTCGTCCGGGCGGGTCAGCCGAGATACGGCGGTCGGGTCGGTGAGACCTGGAACGGCCGGAGGGCGGGCCCCGACGTCGTTGTCGGGGCCCGCCCTCCGGGACTGTCCGGGATTGGAGAAACGGTCCGGGTCAGGCCGAGTCGCCGGTGGAGCCGGCCGGCACGGTGCGGCGGGCCGCCGGGTAACGGATGCTCTCCACCATCTCGGAGATCTCCTCCGGTGGCGGCGCCGTCATCTTCGACACGACGATCGTGACGATGAAGTTGACGACCGCACCGATGGTGCCGATGGCCTCCGGGCTGATGTCGAAGATGTGCGGGTTCGCTGAAGTGCCGAACACCTCCAACGTGTAGATCATGTACGCGGCGGTGAACGCCATTCCGGACACCATGCCGGCCGCGGCACCGGTGGCGTTACATCGTTTCCAGAAGATGCCGAGCACGATGATCGGGAAGAAGCTCGCTGCGGCGAGACCGAAAGCGAACGCCACCACCTGGGCCACGAACGCCGGCGGGTTGATGCCGGCGTAGACCGAGATCAGTACCGCCAGGCCCATGGCGATCCGTCCGGCGAGCAGCCGCTGCTTGTCCGTCGAGTCCCGCTTCACCCGGCGGAAGTACAGGTCGTGCGAGAACGACGAGGAGATGACCAGCAGCAGGCCGGCGGCGGTCGACATCGCGGCCGCCATGCCGCCGGCGGCCACCAGGCCGACGATCGGTGCCGGCAGGCCGGCGATCTCCGGACTGGCCAGCACCAGGATGTCGTTGTTGACGATCAGGTCGGCCCCGGACGTCGGACTGTTGCTGACCGTCTGGATCGTCTGCGCGTTCTCGTTGACCGTGACCAGGCCGGTCGCCGCCCAGTTCTCGATCCACCTGGGCAATGAGTCCGCCGCCACGCCGTTGACGTCCTGCAGCAGGTTCAGCTTGGTGAACGCGCCCACCGCCGGAGCGGTGGTGTAGAGCAACGCGATGAAGAACAGTGCCCAGAACGCCGAGTAGCGGGCGCCTCGGACCGTCTTCGTCGTGTAGAACCGGATGATCACGTGCGGCAGGCCAGCGGTACCGATCATCAGTGACATTGTCACCAGGAACACGTCGATCTGCGGTCGGGCGGAGAACGCCTCGGTGAACTGGCTCAGCCCCATCTGGGTGCTGAGCGCGTTGAGTTCGCCGAGGATCTGCCCGAAGGTGACCTGCGGGATCGGCAGCCCGGTCATCTGCTGTGCCACCGCGATCGCCGGGATCAGGTAGGCGATGATGAGCACCGTGTACTGCGACACCTGGGTCCAGGTGATGCCCTTCATGCCACCGAGCACCGCGTACGCGAAGATGATCAGCGCCGCGACGATGACGCCGCCGGTGATGTCCAGCCCGAGGAACCGGCTGAACACGATGCCGCCGCCGCGCATCTGTCCGACGACGTACGTGAAGGAGATGATGATCGCGGCCACGGCGGCGATCGTCCGTACGGTCTCCGAGTAGCGGTCGCCGACGAACTCCGGGACCGTGAACTTGCCCCACTTACGCAGGTAGGGGGCGATGAGCAGAGCAAGCAGAACGTAGCCGCCGGTCCAGCCCATCAAATAGATGGAACCGTCCGAACCGAGGAACGCGATCAGACCGGCCATCGAGATGAACGACGCGGCCGACATCCAGTCGGCGGCGACGGCCGCACCGTTGGCGACGGTCGGGATTCCCTGACCGGCCACGTAGAAGCCGGTCGTTTCCTTGACCCGGCTGCGCCAGGCGATGCCGAGGTAGAGGGCGAAGGTGAGGATGATGAAGCCGAGCGTCCAGCCCTGGATCTGGGTCACTTCTCTCCCCCTTCCGCCGGTCGCTCACTGACACCGAACTGGTCGTCCATCCGGTCCATCATTTTCGCGTATACCAGAATCAGAATGACAAAGGTGTAGATTGATCCTTGCTGGGCGAACCAGAACCCCAGCGGGAATCCAAGAATCTCGATATTGTTCAACGGCTGGATCAACAGGATTCCGCAGACGAACGAGACGACGAACCAGATGGCGAGCAGGATCACCATGAGGCGCAGGTTCTTGCGCCAGTACTCCTGGCGCCAGCCGTTGTCCGGTGGTGACGTCGCCGGTGGCGGTTCCCCGCCACCGGCGTTGTTGTCGGGGGTTACGTCAGTCACTGTGGGGCCTCCTAGTCGTTATGGGAACGGCAGGTGACGGGCCGTGGCGCAGCGACCGGCAGGCCACCGTGCCGCGACTGTGCCGCTGTCCGATCCGCACCTCCGCTGGTCGGTCGGGACCGCCCGACGGCTTGTGCGGTCGGTCACACCCTTAATCTGGGAAGAGAACGTGACCCGGCCCGGACAGGCAATAGTTGATCTGCCTTACGCCGGGTTGGGGCGGTGAACGGTCTACCTGGGCCTGCGAGCGGTCGGCGGTCGTGGATGAGCGGGGGAGCGTCGCCCGGTTCGCGCGTTTTGTGGTGACTATCTGGCCGCCCAGCGGCCCCGCCCGACCACTCACCGATTGCCGGCTGGGGCACACCAGGGATCCCGGCCTAGCATCCGGTCATGGCTGACACCGCATCCACCGCCGCCCCCGCCCGTCGGCGCATCCTGCACGCCGGCAGCCTCGGCATGATCATCGGCGGTCTGCTCGCGCTGGTCGGCTCGCTGCTCCCCTGGGTGATCACCCCGTTCGGGTCGCTCTCCGGTACCGTCGGACCCGGCCTCTGGACGCTGTCCGCCGGATTCATCGCCGTCGCCGGCGCGCTGCTGCCGTACCGCAAGGTGGCCATCGCACACGCCCTGCTACCCGGGCTGGCGGTCGCCGTCATCATCGGCTGGCAGGCTGCCCGGCTGATCTACCTCAGTTCGACCACCGGCAGCTGGGGGCAGCTGATGCCCGGCATCGGGATGGTCATGGTCGCCGGCGCCGCCGTCGTGCTGCTGCGTACCGCGATCCGGCTGGTCTCGATCCGCTGACGGCCCGGTGGACCGGCCACCGGCCGGCCGCTGAGCAGCGACGGAGGACCGGCGGCGGACGACCGAACGTACGGTGTTGATCTCCATCGGAGCTGGGAGACTGAGCCGGTGACCTACCCCAACCCGTACCAGTCGGGGCCGCAGCAGCCGATGCCCACCTCGGCGCAGCCATATCAGGGGCAGCCGTACCAGCCGGGCGGCTATGCCCCCGTGCCCGGCCCCGGCCCGGCGGTGCCGAAGTCGGCCGGCGCGGCGGTGGCTCTGGAACTGGTGCCCGGCCTGTTCGGGATCTTCGGCATCGGCAACATCTACGCCGGCAAAATGGCCACCGGCATCGTGCTGATGGTCTCGTTCTGGGTGTTCTTCTGGATCAACGTTCTGCTCATGTTCATCGTCATCGGCTGGATAACCCTGCCGATGACCTGGGTGGCCTATCTGGTGGCCGGCCCGGTCCTGGCGCTGCGGGCGACCGAGAGGTACAACTCGCAGTTGCTGTCCGGCCACCGCTGACCGGCGGCGGGAAACCGCCGCCGGTCAGTCGCCGCTCAGTCGTGCGGCAGCGTCTCCGCTGCGGGCCGCAGCGGGCAGCCACGCACCGTGTACGCCACCAGCCCGGCCACCGCCAGCAGTATGGCGCAGACCGTGGCGGCGGAGGTCCCGGCCGGCTGAATCAGCCACGCACCGAGCTGCATTCGCAACTGTCCACTGGGCCCCATCCACGGCATGATCGCGACGATGGTCCAGACCAGCGGAGCGATCCAGGACAGCGCGGCACCGAGCAGCACGGCACCGAGTGCGGTGAGCCCGAGCAGCCCGGCAGTGTTGCGGGCGACGACACCGAGCGGCTCGAACCGGGCGTCGGTGAGCGTGGTGACCAGCAGCAGCCCGATCACCGCGGCGGCAGAGAGCAGCAGATGCGCGGCCCGGCGGGTCGGCCAGCTGACCGCCGCGGTGTGGTCGAGGGCGTCGTCGGCACCGCTGAGCGTGGTGCCGATCGCGACGACCGCGAGCATCACGGTGACACTGATCATCCGGGTGTTGATGGTCTGCCCGTCGGAGAAGACCGGCCAGCTGATCCAGATCAGCGCGATGACACCGACTACGACGGCGGCGGCCATCGGCACTCGACGGGCGCGAAGGTGCAGGCCCAGCCACCTCATTGGTCACCTGCCAGCAACAGCTCCTCGATCCGGTCGAAGTCGCAGTCGAGAGCCGCGTCGCGGGCCTGCCCGACAACCTGTCGCTGCTGCTCGGCCGGCAGACCGGTCAACGCCTGGTACGAAGCGTCGGCCAACTGCCGGTCCTCCGGACGCCACCAGCTCTGCGGTTGCGGCGGCCCGCCGACCAACCAGGCCACCGCGACCTCCTGCGCCAGGTACGGGGCCACCTTGAACACCAGGTGAGGCTCGTCGCCCTCGCACTCCTGTGACCACGCGGACCGCAGCAACTCCGCCTGAAAGTACCCGCTGGACAGATCGGCCCGGCCCGTCCGGCTGATGTCCGGGGTATCGAAGACCAGTACGTCCGAGTCGTTGCGGACCGCCGTCTGCTCGGGTGCGGCCCAGGCGGCCAGCTGGTCGCTCTCCACCGCACGCGTCGGCGGATCCGGCAGCTTGGCCCCCAGCGCAGCGAGCGCCTCCCGGACCGGTCCGACGACGTCGGGCAGCACCGCCGCGTGCACCCTGCGGACACACACCTGCGGGCGGTCGTCGTCGCAGACCAGCTCGACGGCGACGGGGTCGACGACAGCAGCCCCGGTGTATCCGTTGGTGGGCAGCAGCGGTATCGCCACGGCGGCACCGAGGACGGTGGGCAGCACCGCCAGGGCGAGCACACCACGGCGTACCGCGCCGATCAGCAGCAGCGCGGTGCCGGCGAGCGCCGTCAACCACATTGCCTGCAGCAGACTGACCGAGGTCGGGATGGTCTGGAAGTCGTCGACTCCGTTGGGCGTCGCCGGGACGAGCAGCAGCGCCGACGGGTCCGGCCGGGTCTTGACGAAGTTCTCGTCGAAGCCGGACATCGTGACGAAGTCCGGGATCAGACCGATCACGGCGAACCCGACGACCGCGAGGACCGGCGCGGTGACGATCCGGGGCACGGCCCGGCCGGCGGCCAGGCCCAACCAGCTGGCGGCGACCATCGCCAGCGCGCCGACCGCGGTGATGCCGAGGACGGTACCGGAGAAGTAGCTGGCCGTCGGTGCCACCCAGAACGCCCCGACGGCGAGGACCAGCAGGTACACCGCGATCATGGCGGCCGCGTACCCGACGGTGAGCGGTAGGGTCCGTTGCCAGCGCGGCCGTACGGTGGTGGCGAACAACTCGCCGACACGGTGCTGCCGGTCACGCCGGCCCAGCCACGCGCCGCCGGCCAGGGCCAGCGGGAACAACAGCAGCAGCGAACCCCGTCCGTACATCGCCAGCTGGGTCCACCGGCCGGCGAAGGACTGGACAGACGTGAGGGTGACGCCCGCGCCGACCAACACGAGCAGTCCGGCAAGGGCGGGTACCGCCGACCGGCGTACCTCGGTCCGCATGATCCGCCCGGTCATGCCGGTACCTTCCCCCGGTACGCGCGCAGCAGCGCCGAGTAGCCACGTTCGGTGGCGCTGTCCCCGGCGTCCCCGGCGCTGCCCTGCTCGGCCAGCTGCGCCGGGGTTCCCTGCCAGACCAGCTGACCCTCGTTGACCAGCACTACATCGGTGCAGGCCGCGGCGACGTCCTCGACCAGGTG
Source organism: Solwaraspora sp. WMMA2059 (assembly GCF_027497315.1). Classification (GTDB taxonomy): domain Bacteria; phylum Actinomycetota; class Actinomycetes; order Mycobacteriales; family Micromonosporaceae; genus Micromonospora_E. Next base: position 1,416,798 of record NZ_CP114908.1, read on the forward strand.
GGTGGAGACCAGCACGCAGCTGTCCGAGCCGACCTCGCGCAGCAGCTCCCGGAAGTCCAGCCGCTGCTCCGGGTCGAGGCCGACGGTCGGCTCGTCGAGCAGCAGCACCTCCGGATCGTTGACGATCGCCTGGGCGATTCCGGCCCGGCGCAGCATCCCACCGGAGAGCGTCTTCAACTTGGAGTCGGCCCGGCTGGTCAGACCGACCCGGTCGACGGCGCGCTGCACGGCGCCGGTAACGGTGGCCTTCGGCATCTCCTTGAGCCAGGCCATGTACTCGACGAACTCCCGCACCGTGAAGCGCGGATAGAAGCCGAAATGCTGTGGCAGGTAACCCAGGCGCTGGCGGACCTGGCGCAGATCGGCCCGGCCGGTCACGTCCTCGCCGAGCAGGGCCAGCCGGCCGCCGGTCGGCTTCAGCACCGTCGCGAGGGCCCGCATCAGGGTCGTCTTTCCGGCGCCGTTCGGGCCGAGCAGGCCGTGTACGCCGGTGCCCAGCGCCAGGTCCAGCCCGTTGACGGCAAGGTGCCGGCCGGTCCGGACGACCAGGCGCTCGGCGTGCACCGCCCACGCGTACGTGGAGGGTGCGGTCTCTGCCGCGCTGACCGCACGCATCATCAATCTCTCCTTAAGTGGACAATTCTGGTGCCTGGCGGATCACCGCCAGGCGGGAGACGTGAATCGATCGGCCGTACGTGCGTACGGCCCGGTCGGTGGGTGGAGTCAGGACCGGTCGGACGAGATCCGGTCGAGGCGTAGCCGGTTGTGGTCGCCCGCCCGTACGGCCGTCACGGCCACCAACGCCACGGTGGCCAGTGCCCAGCCGGGCCAGCTGTCGGACTCCAGGATGACCGGCAGTTGCCGGCCGACCAGACTGGGCAGGATCACCCCGACCGACCAGAGGACCGTCAGACCGAGCGCGGCTCGGTCCACTCCGACCAGCCCGCCCAGTGCCAGCGCGCCGGTGGTGAAGGCCAGACCGGGCAGCAGCCACAGCGCGGGGGACTGCCCGGTCGACCAGCCGGCCGCCGCGAGCACCGGCACGACCACGGTCAACACCGCGAGGGTGCGGCGCAGCAGCAACGGCAACCCGGTCCGGGGCATCGTCGCCATCAGCTCCCAGGCAGGGTCGGTACGGCGGCTCCACGCAGCGGCCACCGGCAGCAGGGGAGCCACTGGAGCGACCAGCAGCACCAGCGAGGGCAGGCTGGCAAAGGTCGTCTCGAACAGAACCGCGATCAGCATCAACGCGCCGGCGGTGGCCAGCGAGGGGAGGATCCGCGCGGCGAACCCGGAACGCCGCAACCGGCGCCGACGTACCGGTGCCGGGCCGGCCTCGATCCCGGCCACGACGCCGACCGCCACCCGGTCGAGCAGTTGCCGGTCGGCTGGGCCGACGGCGTCGGAAAGCTGCGCCCGGCAGGGTGCGCAGGACTCCAGGTGGGCTTCGACCGCCCAGACGGTCGCGTCGTCGACCCGGGGGTCACCGGACGCGTAGCGGGAGATGAGGGTGGGGGTGGGATGGGTGGTCATGACAATGCCTCCCGTAGCGCGAGCCGGGCCCGCCGCGCGTAGGTCTTCACGGTTCCTTCCGGCATGCCGAGCAGGACCGATGTCTCCCGGGTGGTCAGACCGTCGAGCACCATGGCGCGCAGTACCTGCCGCAGGTTGGCCGGCAGGGCCAGTAGCGCCTGTTCCAGGTCGGCGTTCATCCGGCCGGCCAGCGCCTCGTCCTCGGCGGCCGGGGCGACGGTGGCGGCGGTCTGCACCGCCGGGACCCGTTCCCGGCGGGCGCGGGCGCGGAACGCGTCGACCAGCCGGCGGGCGGCGATGGTCCACAGCCAGCCGACCGCGCTGCCCTTCGCCGCGTCCTGAGCCTGGCTGCCGGCCGAGCGCCATACCGCCAGGTAGGTGTCCTGCAGCACCTCGGCGACCATGTCGTCGTCGGCGCACCTGCGGCGTAGCCGCGCGGTCAACCAGGGCGACGTCCGGCGGTACAGCTCGTCGAAGGCCCGCCGATCGCCCCGGGCGATGCGGCGCAGCAGCTCACCCTCGTCGAGTGCGTCCAAGCTCCGTCTCACAACAGGCAAGACGATCCGCGCTCCCACGATGGTTCTCCATCTTGCGTGAGCTGGGTCACGCAGTGTCGTCAATCGGCCGATTCGCCGACGACAGAGGTTCCTCGATGTGCGCAACGCCGCTGTTCCCCGGTGCAGCGCTCTCGCGACCAACCTGGCTGGGTGCGTAGAGTTTCAGGTCGCATCTGCGACGCTCCAGGGACGAGACGGGTACGGGAATGACGGTGGACGACGTACGGCCGCTTGATGAGTCGGCCCAGGCCGGGGTCGACCCGGCGCAGCTGGCGGTCTGCCTCGACGTCATCGAGGCGCTGTCGGCGCTGCCGTCCGACCATCCGGACGTGGTACGGGTGCAGCGGGCCACCGCGAAGCTGTACAAGTCGGTGAAGCGCCAGCGGCGGGCCGAGCGACGCGACGCCGTCCTCTCCGCCGACCGGGCCGTCACCGCCGCGACCGCCACCGGGGCACCCGGGCGCATCGACGACGAGACCAAAGGCATCCCGCTGGTGTCGTCGACCGCCGGCGCCACCGCCGGCATCCTGCGCCAGCCCCGCGCCTGCTACATCTGCAAGGAGCGCTACCGGGAGGTGGACGCGTTCTACCACCAGCTCTGCCCGCCGTGCGCCAAGCTCAACCACGAGCGCCGTGACGCCCGTACCGACCTGACCGGCCGCCGGGCGCTGCTCACCGGCGGCCGGGCCAAGATCGGCATGTACATCGCGCTGCGGCTGCTGCGCGACGGCGCGCACACCACGATCACCACCCGGTTCCCGCAGGACGCCGCCCGCCGGTTCGCCGCCATGGACGACAGCGACCAGTGGCTGCACCGGCTGCGGATCGTCGGCGTCGACCTGCGCGACCCGGCCCAGGTGATCGCGGTCGCCGATTCGGTGGCCGCGCAGGGTCCGCTGGACATCCTGATCAACAACGCGGCGCAGACCGTCCGGCGCAGCTCCGGCGCGTACGCCCAGCTGGTCGCCGCGGAGTCGGCGCCGCTGCCCGACGGGCCGCTGCCGGAGATCGTCAGCTTCGCCTCGGTCGGTGGCCGGGGCGCCGCCGCGACGGCGATCGCCGGACCGTCGCAGCCGTCGGCGATCACCCCCCAGGCGCTCACTGCGTTGGCGTTGACCAGTGGCTCGGCCACCCCGGACCGGATCGCCCTGGCCACCGCGATCGACGCCGGTGGGCTGGTGCCGGACCTCGACCCGGTGAACAGCTGGGTGCAGCGGGTGCACGAGGTCGACGCGGTGGAGCTGCTGGAGGTGCAGCTGTGCAACTCCGTCGCCCCGTTCATCCTGATCAGCCGGCTGCGACCGGCGATGGCCGCTGCGGCTGCCCGGCGCAAGTACGTGGTGAACGTGTCGGCGATGGAGGGAGTGTTCAGCCGCGGCTACAAGGGGCCCGGTCACCCGCACACCAACATGGCCAAGGCCGCGCTGAACATGCTGACCCGCACCAGCGCGCGGGAGATGCTGACCGATGGAATCCTGATGACCGCCGTCGACACCGGCTGGATCACCGACGAACGGCCGCACCCGACGAAGATGCGGCTGGCCGACGAGGGCTTCCACGCACCGCTGGACCTGGTCGACGGCGCGGCCCGGGTGTACGACCCGATTGTCCGTGGTGAGCAGGGCGAGGACCTGTTCGGCTGCTTCCTGAAGGACTACGCACCGGCCGCCTGGTAGGTCGGGGCAACGTGATCCTTCCGCGGCTGCTGGGCGCGGTACGAGACCGGTGCGACCGGTGCGGTGCGACCGGTGACGGCCGACCCACTGCCGCCGTCGGCCGCTGGGCTCGCCGGTTCGACCGCTGGTGGCCGTGTGCCATCTGCTCCGCTGGGACCGCTCGTGGCGACCAGGAGCCATCCCACCGCGCTGAGGCAGGCCAGCATCGCGGTCGGCAGCGTGACCCGGTCCGCTGACGCGCCCAGCCACCAGGTGATGTCCGATCTGCCGGTGACGTAAATGAGGACCAAGGTGGCCGTGTAGCCGAAGTTGAGCAGCCAGAGCCAGCAGTCTGAACCGACGCCGAGTTCCGTGCGTCGATGCCGTAGGAGAAGGGTGCCGGCGACGGAACAGATGACTGCGGCGGCCGCCAGCGGACCGACGTTTCCCCAGAACGCGTCGAGGGTCGGCTGCAGCCGGGCGTTGAGGTGCGCGCCGCCCCGGGACAGGTTGCCGAGGGGCCCAGACTCCTGGATGTCCGACGTCGAACCCACCAGCCGTGACAGCACCACCCAGGCGCCTCCGGCTGCGACGGGGACCCACACCATCCACACCCTGCTGATGCGGTGCCTTTCCCGCAGCGTCACCAGGACAGCCAGGATGCCCCCGCCTACCAGACCCTCGTTCTTGGTGAGGATCGCGGCGGCGAGCAGGATCAGGGCCAGGGCGGGCTGCCGCAGCGGGTCGGGTGAGAGCAGGAGCAGGGCTGCGGCGCCGAGCAGGCTGACGGACCACAACGCGTCGGCGTAGCCGGCGGCGACGTACTCACCGCCGGTCGCCCACGTGGAGAGTCCCACTGCCAGCCCCGCCGACCAGGCGAGTACCGGCCGGGTGCGGGCGAATGCGGTGCGGACGGCGACGACCGCCATCGCAATCGCCGAGAACGTCGTCAGCGCCGACACAAGCTGAGCGGTGCGGTAACCCTGGCCGAGGAGACTCCAGACCGCGGCGACCGGGGCGGAAGCGAGTGGCGGGTAGTCCGTGTGGGAGAACGCGAACCCGGGGTCTGCCATCGCGGTCCGGGCGACCTGCCCGTCGAACAGGAAATAGCCCGCATGCAACCACCAGATCGAGTGCGCGTCCCATGCGGTCGGTGGGTGGAGAATCGGTAGGAAGGGTGCTGCCAGCACGGCGATGGTGGCGACCGCGGCCCGCCACGACATCGACATGGTGGCGATCCGTGGTCGCGTCAGCCACCAACCGGCAGCAGCCCAGCTGACGAGGTATGTCGATGCCAGCCAGAATCTGAACGGCAGGCCGATCGTCACCATGAGGACGACAGCCGCCGTGCTGATGAGCGCGGTGACCAACGGTGCCAGCAGCAATGCCACGAGCGGGGTACGGACGATCGCGTACGACAGCGGCAGGCTGCCGGCCACGACGAGTGCCGTCGTGAGGAGACAGGTGTCGATCATCGGTTGATCTCGTTGAACTCGACGTGGTAACGCGTGCCGGTGGACGTACGGCGCTCGATCAGGCGCACCTGGTAGTCGGCCTGCTGGTGATCGACGACCAGGGTGCCGCCGGTCAACGCGGTGAACTCGGCGAGTCGTTGGTGCCACAGGTGTCGCAGCGGTGGATCGATGACCACCCGACTGCCGGGTGGGACAGTCGCTACGAACGTGGCGCGGGCGGCTTCGAAGTCGCGGTGCAGGCGACGCTGCGACGCCAGGTGCTGCGGCGCCCTGGCATAACTGAAGCCGGTGGTCCCGGCATCGACGGCACCCTGGACTGCCAGGCCGGCGGAGGTGAGGCCGAGCGCGATCACCAGAATCTGTGCCACGTAGCGTCGTGGACCTGTCCCGCGGACATGCACTGCTGATCCCGTTCTCTCCGAATTGTGGCAGGCCGACACTCCGTCCGAGGCAGCTGAGTGATCGCCGGTGGACGCCGGCTCCCAGGTGCCTCGTCGCGGTAATGATCCCTCGACAGAGGGACGACAGTTGGACAAATCAACGTTTCCGGTGCGCGCGCTGCGGCCTGGTGGCTCTCGGTCGGCCCCGTCGTGCCGGTCGGGTCGTTGGCAAGCGTTTCGGAGAATTTCCCTAGATTCGACACTTGCCGGCGAACCAACGCCAGGGCCGGTGCCGTCGACACCTGGACACCGGTATATCGGACGGCAGGTGCCGCCTGCGCGATCGCCACGGTGCGGATAGAAGGGACAAGTCGGATGATGACGCGCTTCAAGAAGGTCGCCGTCGGGCTGACGGCGGTCGCCGCCCTGACGTTGGGCCTGCCGGCGAGCCCAGCGTTCGCCATCAACCAGGTTTCCTGTGCCGACCGTAACGACTTCCTGAAGCTGCACATCGATCTCGGTGGTGGCTACCGATTGGTCCGATGCTTCGCGAACGCAGGAGCGACCGGGACGAACATCAGCGGCGTCTACCGGTTCGACAGCGGCAACAACAAAGCGACCGTCAACTACGAGCGGGATGGCCGCTATTACAGCACGACTCTGGAGAAGTGGTGGGGTACCGATTTCGCGGGTGCCCGGGTCCGGGTGTACGAGGTACGGATCTGGTGATCGGCGACTGACCACCTGCCGTCGGCCTGCCCTGCCGCGTCCTGTCGTCCAGCGGAGGGCGGGCCCCACGGCGAGCGTTTCGGGCGGTCTCGACGGATCAGTCAGTGACCGGTGGGGCGGTCCGGGTCGCCTCGGCCAGGGCGGCCGCCGCGCTGGCGTACGGGTTGTGGGTATTAGGCGCGGGCCAGCCCACCGGGGACGGTGAAGTACTCGGCCGACAGCTTCGCCGGATCAGTGGCTATCTCGCCTGGCCGGGGTCGTAGAGCGGCTGGCCGGAGATGTAGATGGTCGCGCCCGGTGCGGCGTGCTGCCGGCGTTGGCGATGAGCTGCCGGACCTCGTTGTAGGTCGCTCCATTCTGGGTGAAGATGCAGATCTGCACCCATACGGCGGTCGGCCGGCCGTACTGGGCGGCTTGCCGGTCGAAGGCCTGCCACGAGCTGGAGTTGGTGTTGGTCAAGGACTGGACGACCGCTCCGCCGGTGCCGTAGGGCCCCCACATGCGTTGGCCGCCGATCGCGACGTAGCCCTGGGCGATGTTCTCAGCCATCGAACAGCCGATGAAGCCCATCGATCGGGCAGGTTGCGGTCCGGGATGTTCGTCAACATCGCTGAGCTGTCGGCGTACCGGGGTGGGCAGTTCTGGCGCTGGGTGGCCAACACCGCGCGGTACGCCGGGGTCGGCGCGGCGGTCTCGGCGGCGCTGTCCGGGCTCAGCGGCTACCGGAATGCGGGCCAGTGCTCCGGCCTTCAGGCCGGGGGTGAAGGCCCGCGCTGGGAGGGCCGCCAGGGCCCGAGCAGTGCTCTAACCTGGTCCGGTTGCTGCTCGGCCACCTGGCCGGCGACTCACACGCCGCAGTGATCCTGCCGACCGAACTGGTGGTGCGGGGCAGCGCCTGACCCCTGGTGCCCGGATCGGGTCTGCCGGGCGGCATCGGATCTGGCAGGCTGGTAACTGTGCTGACGGTGCCGGTGCGGCAGCTCGGGGAGACCGAGCGTGGGGCGGTGGAGCGGATCCTCGACCTCGACCCCTATGCCGCGCCGCAGGTCGCGGAGCGGATCGCCGCGCGCGGACTGGCCTGGTGGCGCTCGGACGGGCGGGTCTTCGGCTACGGGCCGCGCCGCCAACTCGAGTCGCTGTGCTGGCTCGGCGGGCATTTGACCCCGGTGCACGCTTCGCCGGCTGCGGTCGCGGCGTTTGCCGACCGGCTCGCCATCGAGGAACGGGTCTGCTCGTCGATCGTCGGTCGGGCCGACGCCGTACTCGGGCTGTGGGAGCGGATCGGCGGGCAGTGGGGGCCGGCCCGGGAGATCCGTGCCGACCAGCCGCTGCTGATCGCCGACCGGCCGCCGGCGGTGCCGGCTGACCCGGGGGTACGCCTGGTCCGGCCCGACGAGATCGACCTGCTCTTCCCGGCGGCGGTGGCTATGTACACCGAGGAGGTCGGCGTCTCCCCGGTCGCCGAGGACGCCGGGCGCGGCTACCGGCGGCGGGTCGGCGAGCTGGTCCGGGCCCGTCGCACGTACGCCCGGATCGTCGACGGCACGGTGGTCTTCAAGGCCGAACTGGCCGTCGTCACCCGGCACACCGCGCAGGTCCAAGGGGTCTGGGTCGATCCGATATGGCGCGGCCGTGGGCTGGCCACCCCGGCGATGGCGGCGGTGGTCCGCGACGCGCTGCGCCGGGTCGCGCCGACCGTCAGTCTGTACGTCAACGATTACAACACCGCGGCCCGTCGGGTCTACGACCGGTGCGGTTTCCGCCGGGTCGGCTCCTTCGCCACCGTGCTCTTCTGAGCCCTGCCATCCGCGGCGTCGGCACGGTCCAGCCACTCCTACTCGTCCAGCCAGCCACTCCTACCCGTCCAGCGGCCACGGAACCGCGTCCGACAGCGGTGGTACTTTGTTCGGCGTTCGTCCAGGACGAACGCCCAACAAGGTTGGGGAGGCTGAGCGGGCCGGGGTGTCCGGTCTTGGCGGCGCAGCGCACGCGCGTACCGGCTGGTGCCGGCCAGCCAACCCGCCAGGCAGGTCCATCAGTGAAGGCAACCCGATCGTGGCACACGGTTACCGGGAATTCGTCCGTCGCCAACGGGCCGAGCTGCACGCCGGCAGCACACTGGTCACGACCCGGGCCGGTCTCGTGGAGTACGGGGAGGTCGGCCCACCCGCTGGCCGGGCGGTGCTGCTCTTCGCGGGCGGCGGTGGCGGCTACCGGAATGCGGGCCAGTGCTCCGGCCTTCAGGCCGGGGGTGAAGGCCCGCGCTGGGAGGGCCGCCAGGGCCCGAGCAGTGCCCTAACCTGGACGGTTCTGCTGCTCGATGTGCTGCGTCACGATGCTCGGTGGCGCGCCGGCGCGACCACACGACAAGCCAGGTCCACGTTCCTAGCCGAGTGACACCCGGTAGAGCCGGCCCGTCGTGACACACGGATCCGGGGTCACCCGGGCGGCGGTGGAGAGCAACGAGCGTGGCTCGTCGTGTCGCCGGACGGTCCGCGGATCGGCGTCCGCCGGCAGCGGCAGCAGGTGGAGCTGGTCGACTCCCCAGGTGGCGATCCGGTCGCGCCGTTGCGCGACCGGGATGTCGGCGAAGTTATCCGGGAAGAACGTCGTCCGCCGGCCGGTCAGGGTGCTGTGCCGGCCGACTTCCGTGCTGGTGACGATGGTCAGCGTCCCGTCGCTGCGGCAGCGCCGCAGCTCCTGCTCCACCACGCCACCGGTGAGGCTGTCCGGGTCCGGCGGCACGGTGGTTAGCTGGTGTCCGAGCGCCCAGCCTGCCGGCAGCGTCAGCAGCAGCACGCCGACGGCATGCCCGGTCCGCCGCCCGGTCAGCCGGGCCGGGACCGGGGCCCGCAGGATCAGCACGACTGCGGTCAGCAGCGTCAGCAGCACGGCCAGGCTGAGATAGCGTCGGCTCAGGTAGCCGGTGCTGAGCTCTGAAAAGGCGACCTGTGCGGTGAATGCGGCCAGCGCGGCCAGGCCGACCAGCAGCCATCGCGGCCCATGGCGCAGCGGTCTGCGGCCGCGGCGAAGCTGCAGTCTGCGGCCGCGGCGGAGCAGCAGGCCGGCGGCGACAGTGGTGGCCACGACGGTGGGTGCCCAGACCGCGGCCTTGGCCGCCTGCAGGACAGCCGCCGGCGCGTTGCCGACGAGCCGGGCCAGCCAGCCGATCGGGTCGTCGGCGGCGGTCGGAAGCTGGTCGACGTCGATCACGTCGGTGACGTACAGCTGCGGCACGGCCAGCGCGATGATGCGGTTGTCCGCCGGGAACGGCGTACCGAAGTGAACCAGCCCGTAGACCGCCCACGGCGACATCACGAGGGTGAAGACCAGGCCGGCTGGCAGCAGCCAGCGCCAGTCCCGGCGGCGGATCACGACCAGCAGCACCGCCAGGAGCAGCACAGCCGGCAGGGTGTCCGGTCGGGGGAGCACCAGGCCGCCGCCGGTGACCCCGACCAGAATCGGCCAGAGCGGACCACAGCCCATCGAGTACGGCTCGGGCGACTGGTAGCTGTGCCGGGAGGCGATCCGGAAGAAGTCGCCGCCGAGGGTCTGGGACAGCTCGTAGTAGCGCCACGAGTCCGGGTTCTACGGCGGGCCGTCCCAGTAGTAGAGCAGCAGGACGGCCAGTACGCCGACGAGCGTCGCCCAGCCGGCGGCGGGCAGCCAGCCGGGCACCGACAGGGTCCGCCGGGCGTCGACCGGGTCGCTGGTCGAGTCCTCGGTCGGTCGCCCGGTGAGCCGGGTGAGCCTGCTCACGCCCCCGCCCCGATCGTCGCCGCAAGGTCGTCCGATGTGGCCGGACGGGCCGATGCGGCCCGGGCGGTCGTCCGGTGCGCCGGTCACCTGATCGTGCAGGTATGGCCCTGGTGGTCCGGCGGTACGCCCTGGTGCCTCGGCCGGCTGGCAGACCACCACGTCGCGGACCGCGTACATCGGCCGGGCCCGTACCTCGACCAGGATCCGCCAGGTACTCGCCGAGCACCCCGAGGATCAGGAACAGGCCGGTGAATCCGCCGGACACCAGGATCGCCAGGGTGGTCCACCCTTCGATGGGGTCGGACTTGACGAGGAACACCGCGACCGCGTACGCGATGCCGGCGAGCGAAAGGGCGCCGAACGTCAGGGACAGTCGGTGTGCCACCCGTGGCCCGAAGTCGGAGAACGACAGCAGGATGTCGAAGGCCAGGCTCGACGTCTCCCGGTCCAGCCGCCGGCGCGCGGCGGTGTCCACCGTGGTCCGGATGTACCGCAGGTGCTCGTGCCGGTGCCCGAGGATCGCGTACAGGGCCTTGCGGTAGCGGACCCTTTTCCGCATGGCGAGCATCGGGGCCAGCGTGCGCCGGGAGGTCAGTCTCAGACGCTCGGTACGCAGCGGGGTGTCGAGGTCGCTGTACCGGTTGACCAGGCGGTAGAACACCCGGCGCCGACTACCTGCTCCGGGCGGAGGAGGCGGCGCGGCTGGTGGCCGCCGTCGACTCGCCGGGGCTGCGGCTGCACCTGGACACCGCCTGCATGGCGCTGGCCGGTGACGACGCGGCGGCCAGCGCCGACCGCTTCGCTCCGCTGCTGCGCCACGCCCATCTCAGCGAGCCCGACCTGGCGGCGGTCGGCACCCCGGACCGCGCCCACGCCGACTTCGTCGCCGCGCTGCGGGCCGTCGGGTACGACCGGTACCTGAGTGTCGAGATGCGCCCGACGGACGGCGATCCAGTCGCCGCCGTCGATCGCGCCGCCCGGTACGCCGTGGCACTGTGCCGTGAGCGGCCTTGACCGGCACCCGACAACTCGACCCCCCAGGCGACCAGGTACCAGGCGACCAGGTACCAGCGCCCTCCCGGAGCGACCGGCGGGTACCGCGTTACGACCGACGCGACTTCGCACCCCGGCGCAGCCGGTACGCGGTAGTGGTTCCGGTGATCAACGAGGGTGACCTGCTGCGGGCGCAGCTGAGCCGGATGCACGACCACGGTCACGGCCTTGACGTGCTGATCGCCGACGGGGCAGCACGGACGGCTCCGTCGCCGACGACTTCCTGGCCGGCCACGGCGTACGGTCGGTGCTGGTCAAACGCGGTCCGGGCCGGCTCAGCGCGCAACTGCGGATGGCCTTCGCCGCAGCCCTGGACGACGGCTACCACGGGGTGGTCACCGTGGACGGCAACGGCCAGGACGGCGTCAAGGCGATCGGCCGGTTCCGGGACCGGCTGGACGACGGGTACGCCTACGTGCAGGGCTCCCGCTTCGTCCCGGGCGGCGTGGCGGTCAACACGCCCTGGTCCCGGTACCTCGGCATCCGGCTGCTGCACGCACCGTTGCTGTCGGCCGGGGCGCGGACCTGGTACACCGACACCACCAACGGTTTCCGGGGCCACTCGGCCCGGCTGCTCGCCGACCCCCGGGTCAACGTGTTCCGGGACGTGTTCGACGCGCACGAACTGCTGGCGTACCTGCCGGTGCGGGCGGCCCGGCTGGGGCTGCGGGTCTGCGAGGTGCCGGTGACCCGCGCCTACCCGGCGGGAGCGGTGCCGACCAAGATCAAAGGCCTGTCCGGGAACCTGGACCTGCTGGGCGTCGCCGCCCGCGCCGCCACCGGCCGCTACGACCCGGCACCCTGACCGGCCGCTACGACCCGGCACCTGACCAACCCAGCGGCGGATCGCCCGGCGGAGCTCAGCCCAGCAGCAGGGTCAGGGTGAGCGCGACGGCGGTGACGGTGACGGTGGCCACCAGCCCGGTCCAGCGCAGCCACGGCCGGCCGGACCCGGTCACCGGCAGCCGTCGCCAGCGCAGCACGCCGGCCGCCACCCCACCGGCGGCGAGTCCGGCGGCCACCGCCCACCAGCCGGCCCACACGTCGTGCCAGGCACCGGCGAGGTGCCCGATCAGCAGGTAGAGCAGCGCGCTCGACGCCGAGCCGATAACGTTGAGCCGGTCGGTCACCGGCAGCCAGCGCCGCCGGCCGCCGAACGCGGTCGCCGCCGGGGTGGCCGCGGCGGCCAGCAGCAACACCACGGTGACGCCGATCAGCAGCGGCCCGGCCCCGGCGGCGTCGCTGTCACCGGCCACCCCGAGCAGCGCCAGCCCGATCGGCTCGACACCCTTGTCGGTGTTGCCGAGCACCACGACGCCGTCGCCGGTGGCCGGGTCGAAGCCGACGTACGACCGGAAACCGCCGGTCCCGCCGTTGTGCCAGGTGATCGCCCGACCGTCGTACGTGGTGGTGAACCAGCCGTAGCCGATCCGGCGGGTGTCGTCGTCGGCGGTGAACCGGGGCTGGGTGGCGTCCGCGCCGGGCGCGGAGCCGTCGAGCAGCGCGGTGACCAGCCGGGCCAGGTCCGGGGCGGTGGACCACAGGCCGATGCCGGCGCCGGCCAGCCCGGAGCCTTGCCACGGATCGGCGGCGCGCCCACCGGCGGTGGATCCGGTCGTCGCACCGGCCGGCAGGTCGGCCCCGTCGAGGGAGTAGCCGGTGTCGCTCATGCCGAGCGGGCCGATCAGCCGTCGCTCGACCAGCGCCGGGTAGGAGCCGGCGTCGGCCTCTCCAACACTCCCGGTCTGCTCAGCCTGGTCAGTCTGCTCGGCCAGCGCGATGCCGAGCAGCGCCGCGCCGAAGTTGGAGTAGTGCACCTCGCCCCGACCGTCACCGACCCGGGCGCGGGTCAGCGCTGCGCGGATCCGGTCGACGTCCAGACCGGCGTACGGGTCGGTGCCGCGCAGCGCCCCCAGCGTCATGGTGAGCGTCGCGGTTGCGCCGACCGTCGGCAGCCGGGGCAGCCCGGACCGGTGGCTGGCCAGCTCAGCCAGGGTGATTTCACCGACCGTCGGGTCGGCGAACTCCTGACCGGGCAGCGCCTCGGCGAGCGTCGTGTCGCCGTCGACCTGCCCGGCGGCGATCTGGTCGGCCAGCAGCATCCCGGTCAGCGTCTTGCCGATCGAGCCGATCTCGAACGGGGTGTCCGGCCGTACCGGCTCGCTGGCGCGGCCGACGGTGCCCGGAGCGCGGTCACCGAGTCCGGCGACCCGTACCTGCCCGTCGGCGATCCGCGCCACCGCCAGACCCCGGTAGCCACCGGGGTCGTCGATCACCGCGCGGACCTCGTCGGCGAGCGCGAGGTCACCGGTGGCGGCGTCGCCGAGGCGGGCCGGCCAGGGCGCGATCAGCGCGGCGAGCAGCCCGCCGACGACGGCGACAGCCGCCGCGACGATCAGAGCGCGGGTACGCGTCGGGGTCATCGGTGTGCTCCGGACAGGACGATCAGCAGGGGGACGACCCGTTCCGGCGGTACGGCGTACTGCCCCCGGGTCGACGTGCGCAGCCAGCCGGCGCTGACCAGTTGCCGCAGGTGGTGGTAGAGCTGACCGGTGGTGCCGAGCCCGTCGATCTCGGCCAGGGCGGCGACGGTCCGGGTGCCGGCCAGGATGTGCCGGACCAGCAGCAGCCGCACCGGGTGGGCGAGCGCGGTGAGGGTGTCGGCGTACCCGGTCCAGTCGGCGTCGAGCAGGTCGTCGACGGTGTGCCCGTACTGCCAGTCGTAGTGTTCGCCGGTCGGCAGGGTGACCGTGCCGGTGTAGAGCACCGCGCCGGAGGTGCCGCCGACCTGGTCCTTGAGTCCGTCGAGCGCCCAGAACGGGTTGCCGGTGTCCGGTCCGACGGCGTTCGGTCCGGTCGACGCGTCGCCGACGGCTCGGTCGGCGTCAACGGCTCGGTCGGCGTCGAGACGCGCGACGAGGTCCTGCACGGTCCGTTCCAGGGCGGTGACCCGCTCGGTCAACTCCGGCTCAGTCATCACCCCATTATTACGTAGTTACGTAATTTCTGCAATCGGAGTGGGTCGGGTCGCGGGCCACCTGCCCCGCCGTCGCCACGCACCACACCACGATCAGCAGCAACAGCAGCCGCTCCAACGTGCCGACCAGCAGCCCGCCGCCGACCAGCAGCATGCCCAGCCCGACTGCGGCGGACAGCGGCAGCGCGGCGGCGGCCCCGAGCAGCGCCAGCCGGCGCAGCGGACAGGTCGACACCGGCGACCAGAACACGGCGATCATCGCGAAGACGCAGCAGGCGACGGCGACGATGCTGGCCCCGCCGTGCACCAGGTCGGTGGCGGTGACCGGGTCGTGTGGCGGCAACGGGCAGCCGTCCCGGCAGGAGACGGTCGCCGAGACCGTCGTCGCGCCGGCCGCCGCGACCAGCAGCCAGGCGGCGGCGCGGACCGGGCGCAGCGCCCCGGCGAGCAGCAGCAGGCTCACCGCCAGGGCGAGCAGCCCCGACTGGTACGCCACCACGGAGCCGCCGTCGCCGACCCCGGACTCGCTGACGTACCCGCGCAGTCCCGGACCGGGACCGGCGACCACCGCGACCGTCACGGTCACCGCCCCGCCGACCGCGCCGACCGCCGCCCCGACCGCCCACCACCTGGTACGCCTCACCCGCCTACGGTGTCACGCGGTCCCGGCTCACGTGGTTGCGGTGTCAGGCCGGCCGGTCCGGATCGGCGTGGCTGCCCGCCGGATGTGTCGGTGGTGCCGGCCGGTGGTGCCGGACCGGTCGGATCACCGCCCCCGGCCGCAGCAGCGCCACCAGCCGGGCCTGGACGTGTCGGGTGACGCCGTCCCGGCCGTCGAAGTTGATCTGTGCGCCGATCAGTTGCACCCATCGGATCCCGTCTTCGATCGAAACGTCGCCCACGTGCTGCACCCGCAGTCGGAGCGCGCCGATGCCGTACCGGTAATCGGTTTCCGACATCTTGATCACGTCGCCGACCTCGACCGGAAGATCACTGTTGCTCATTGTCGTCCATCCTTTCCGGCACCATTTCCGGTGGCTGCAGGCCGTGTAGTTGCAGTACCGCGCGGACTCTTCTGGCCGCCGGATCCCGGTGCCGGTCGAGGTAGGCCAGCGCCTTGCGGAACGGCCGGCAGTACACCTGCCCGCACGGCAGGCAGCCGTCGTTGCGGCGGGGCATGTGCCGGGTGACCAGCCGTCGGGCGTGGGTGATCACGTCGTCGTGTGCGGTGGTGTGCTGCGGGCCCGCGTTGGTGGGCAGCCGGCGTAGTTGTCGCGGTAGTCCGCCGATCCCGTCGTTTCTCGGCATCGTTCACCTCCCGGGTGGAGTGTCGAGTCGAATCTTCCTCCACTCCACCCTGGACTTCTCAACCCAGTCAGCGGAAGATAGGTCAGCGGCAATCCGCACCCATCTACCGGACAATCACCTGTATCCGAAAGGTGTGCACCGTGAATACACTTCCGGAAATCCTCCGTCAGCTGCGAAGCGAGCGCTCCGTCACCCAGGATCAGGTCGGTGAGGCGATCCTGGTCTCCGGTTCGTTGATCGCCGCCTTCGAGCAGGGCCGGCTGGTCCCGCAACCGGACACCGCCGCGCGACTGGACGAGTTCTTCGGCTCGGGTGACCGGGTCCGCAAGTCGGCGGCCGAGGCGGCCGAGGCCCGTGAGCTGGAGCGGGAGCGGCGTCGGATGGCCCAGGCGGTCTGGTTCCGCCCGTGGGTCCAGCTGGAGGAGTCCGCCACCACCCTGCGGTACTACCAGGCGTCACTCATCCCCGGCCTGCTGCAGACCGAGGAGTACGCCCGGTCGGTGCTGGACAGCGGCCTGCGCAGTCAGCGCGAGGTCGACGAGCTGCTCGCCGTCCGGATGGAGCGCCAGTCCGTCGTGCTGGGCCGCGAGGACCCGGCGATCTGCGTGTTCATGATGGACATGGCGGCGCTGCGCTCGGCGCACCCGGCGATGGCCAAGGCGCAGCTGGAGCGGCTGCTGGCCGAGTCGGAGCGCCACCGGACCTTCGTGCACGTGGTGCCGGACGGGGTCGGCATGCACATCGGCCGGTCGGTGTCGTTCGTGCTCGCCTCGCTCGACAACGGCGCACTCGCTGGATACATGGAGGATATTTTCGAGGGCCGGCTTGTCACGGAGCCGGCGCGGGTGACCGGGCTCGATCGGGCGTGGCACACTGTCAACGCGCTCGCCCTGAACGCGGCCCAGTCCCGGGATCTGATCCGGCAGATGGTGAGGGAGCTATGACCACCGAGCCGATGTGGCGCACGTCCCGCCGCTCGAACGCCTCCGGCGGTGACTGTGTCGAGGTCGCCGACAACCTGCCCGGCCGGGTGCTGGTCCGCGACTCCAAGGACCGCACCGGCGGCACCCTGGCCTTCGACCCGCCCGCCTGGTCCGCCTTCGTCGCCACCGTCAAGCGCTGAGCCGCACCCCGGCTGGGGCGAGACCGGTCAGTCGCTGTAGTGGTACCGGGCCTTAATGATCTTCACTTCCTTCTCGTCGGCCCGGTACACCAGGCGGTGTTCGTCATCGATCCGCCGCGACCAGTAGCCGGACAGGTCGCCTTTCAGGGGTTCCGGCTTGCCGACACCGGTGAACGGGTCACGCTGGATCTCGCCGATCAGGCGGGTGATCCGGCGCGCCTTCTTCCGATCCGAGGCGAGCCGGAAGAGCAGGTCTTCCCATGCGTCGGGATCGAAGTTGACCTCCCTCACTCCTCGCCCCCGGCCATCTCCCGTAGCTCATCCATGGTCTTGGCGATCGAGGAGCCGCCCGCTCGGTCCCGGGCGACGGCTTCCATGAGCCGCCTCGCGTTCGCGGGAGACCGAAGCAGGTACACGGTTTCTTGCCAGGCGTCGTAGTCCTCCGCCGACATGAGCACCACGTCCCCGCTGCGCGAGCTGATGCGTACCGGGTCGTGGTCGTCGTTGACCTGCGCGATGAGGGGGAACAGGCGCTGCCGTGCTTCGCTTGCGCTGATGGACATGGTTGCGCTCCTTCCAGCAGCCGGTACAGGAATACCGTACCGATTATGGTACCTAAAACCTGTACGACTTTGGTCGCTGAATGGCGAAGCGCGCGGCGGATGCCGGGCTGGCGTCGAGGATGCGTACGAGGCGGCGCTTCAGGCACCAAACCCGGCGATAGCGCAGCGTGACGGTTAGCCAACCGGGCGACGTGCTTGCGTCGTCGAGGGTCAGTTGCCGGTGCCGAGGTTGGCCATCATCGCGGCCGGGTAGCGGTCGCCCCGTGCCGAGCCGGCCGGCACGGCCTTCTCGATCTCGGCCAGGTCGTCCGCGGAAAGCACCAGGTGGGCGGCGGGCAGGGCCTCGGTCAATCGATTGCGGGTACGGGCGCCGACGAGCGGGACGATGTCGCCGCCCTGAGCCGCCACCCACGCGATCGCCAGCTGAGCCACGGTGCAGCCCTTCGCCTCGGCCACCCGCCGCAGCGCCTCCACCAGGGCCAGGTTGTGTTCGACGTTGTCACCCGAGAACCGTGGCATCCGGCTGCGGTGGTCACCCGGTCGCGCTTCGGTGTTCTGCCAGTGGCCCGAGATGAGGCCTCGGCTCAGGACGCCGTACGAGGTCATCCCGACGCCCAGTTCCCGCAGTGTCGGCAGCACGTCGGCCTCCACCCCGCGCGAGATCAGCGAGTACTCGATCTGCAGGCCGGCGACCGGGTGCACGGCGTGCGCCCGGCGGACCGTCTCGGCACCCACCTCGGACAGTCCCACATGCCGCACGTACCCGGCTTCGATCATGTCCTTGACCGCGCCCACCGTGTCCTCGATCGGCACCTCTGGGTCCAGTCGTGCCGGCCGGTAGATGTTGACGTAGTCGACACCCAGCCGGGTCATCGCGTTGACGAAGACGAGGAGCATGATCCTGATCGGCTGCGAGAAGTCGCGCGGCCGGGTAGGACCCGCGAAGCAGGCGCCAGATGACCCGGCCGGCAGGGCCGCACGAGGTCTGTCTGCAGCCCGACCAGCCTCGATCAGTAGATCAGTTGAGAGGTTTGAATGTATCGATAACTGCCGGTAAGGTCGTGCTTGCATGTCGTTACCGAGATGGGAGCATCTGTGAGCAAGATCAGAAGCATCTTGGTAGCGGGCATCATCGTCGCGTTGGTCGCAGCCGTGCCTGCGCCAGCCTCGGCAGAGCCTGGGAAGTCGGAGGTGTCTGACATCGCGCCGGCGATAGAACCGGCCACAGACGAAGCGCACAAGTACGCCCAGCTCTTCGCTCGCCAGGAGAAACTCAACGATGCGGCTGACGCCATCCGGGTGGCAGCCGGCGACCTGGCTCTGTCGGGTTTCGCTGGTGACCGAGTTGATCCCGCCGCCAACACCCTGACTGTTTACTGGCACGGTGAGCTGACAACGGCGGTCGAGATCGTTATCGCGAAGGTGCGCCGGGCTGGAATTGACGTCGAGGTGCGGGCCGCAGCCTACTCGCTGCACATCCTCGAAAAGGAGGCTGACCGTCTCGCGGGACAACAATTCTCGTCTGGCCGCGTCGTGCTCGTCGGCCCGGCCCCGGACGGCAACAGCCTTGGCGTCGGTGTCACACTGGCCGACGGCGACAGGCGCGCATCTACCGATCTGCGCCAGGTGTCTGACGAGCTAACCGGTAGCGTGAAACTGGACGTGTCGCTCGAGTCGCCCGCCGAATTTACGACCCGGTTCGCGGACACCCAGCCCTACTGGGGTGGCGCGCTCATCCTGAATGGCGGTGCCTGTACCTCAGGCTTCGGTGTACGGGGCAACAACGGCGCAGCCCGCTACCTGCTCACTGCGGCGCATTGCGGTGCTGGGCAATGGCGAACGGGCAACGGCACCGTGATCGGCAATACCCTCTCCAACACGACGGTCGAGTACGACGGCATGCTGATCCTCACCAACGCTGGCTACAGCGTGTACGAGGGCCCATCCTTCGCCAGCGGCGACACCAACACGGGTCGCAACATCAGCGCTGCGTCCACCAACCACGTCGGCAACCTCGTCTGCTCCGGTGGATCCTTCTCCGGCTCCGCCTGCGGCTGGACCGTCCAAGCGCTCAACCAGACCCTCACGCCCATCGGCGGACCCACGATTTGAGGCTTGGTCCGAGCTGAGGGCGCGAACCGCGTCGCCGCTGTCGGCAACGGCGACAGCGGCGGCCCGGTCTATGTGCAGTCCGGCAACAGCGGCACGGCCCGCGGCATCATCAGCCTACGCTCGGCGAACCGCGACGAAATTGTGCCCTGCAGCGGAGTACCCAGCGGAGACATCAACGATCCCAACTCCCGGCAATGCTCGTGGAAGTGGTGGTACGTCGACATCAACGAGCAACTTTCCCGGCTCAGTGTGAACTTCCTCACCCCCTGACATTATCGTTCAGCTACTGGTCGGTCCGGACGGAATTCCGTCCGGACCGACCGAGAAAGGCGCGAACTCAGCCGAGCCCCGTTCCACCACGATTGGCTTCCGATAATGGTCAGATAGTCTCTCCGCCTCACCTGCTGCCCCATCCACCGTCATCACCAGCACAGCTGAGCCGTCGGGCGACGGACCCGCGCCAGAAACAGCGATACCTTCGCTGCGCCAGTACTCCACATCGGCCATGACCTGCTCGGTCAACACCAGCATCTCCTGCTCCGAGAGCCGGGCGTCCGCGAATCGGATGTCGACGTTGGCGAACCGATTCCGGACCACCACGTCGAGATCGCTGCCCGGCTTACGATAGACGGTCATCGTCCCGGCGGGCTCATCCAATATGATACCCGCATACCATCGTGCGTACCTCGTGCGCAGCAAATCCTCTACCTGCTCCGCAGCTTGGTCAGGCCTGGCCCCACCAACGTCGTCTCCCACGGCGCACCCAGTAGCGGCCAGCACCACGGCGACAACCAAGGCCAAGATTCTAGTCTTGCTGGGCACTACGCTTCTCCTCACTACACGAGTACTACCTCTCGCATTCGACGCTGCACGGGCTGCCCGGGTTCCCGTCCTGCTGCATCCCATGGGTCCTCGCATGGGGACGGTGAGCGCGCGGTGGGTCGGCGGATTGAAGCAGGCACAGATTGTCTTTGTCGACCATCACGGTTGGCGCCACGTCGTCGGACACACCCTGGGCTCCCGGGAGCCGGCACGGACACTTCGCTGACGGCCTGAGCCGTCCGGCCGGCGATCGACGTCACCGCAGATCGAGCCGCATGAGCACCCGCGCGAACCCGGCGAGTACCGAGGCGGTGTCGGCTACCTTCACGAAACCGGCGTGCTCGAAGGCCGCGCGGGTACCGACATAGGCCATCGTGAGGTCCACCTTTTCGCCACTGTTGTCGACGGGGTAACCCTCGATCGCTGGCGCGCCGCGCTCGCGGGCGAAGGCGACGGCACCGGCGAGCAGGTGGTGCACGACACCCCGCTTGCGGTGGCCCGGCCGAACCCGGAAGCACCACACGCTCCACACATCGAGATCGTCGATGTGCGGGATCCGCCTGTTGCGCGCGAAGCTCGTTGCGGCTCGCGGGTGCACCGCCGCCCAGCCGACGACCTCGTCGCCGTCGTAGGCGAGTACTCCGGGAGGTGGATCGAGTCCGACGAGTTCGCGCACCCGCTCACCGCGCATCGGTCCGCGCAGCAGCAGGTTTTCCTTCGAGCCGATGCGGTAGCTCAGGCACCAGCACACGTTCGCGTCCGGTCGCTTCGGGCCGACGACAGTCGCGACGTCCTCGAACACCGTCGCCGGGCGGACTTCGATCGTCATGACGCCTACCCTGCCACCGTCCACCGACACACGGCGGTCAGCTGCGGCGCGGTGTCGCTCGGCGGCGCGGCTGCGGCACCGGCGGCACCGGGACGCCGGCGGCCTCCAGCGCCTCCCGCTGACCGCGAGCGGCGAGCCGGTCGGCGCGCTCGTTCTCCACGTGACCGGCGTGGCCCTTCACCCAGTGCCAGACGACCTCGTGGTGACGGGCGACGGCGGCGTCGAGCTCCCGCCACAAATCCTCGTTCTTGACCGGCTCGCCGGCTTTCGTACGCCAGCCGTTGCGTTTCCAGTTCGCCATCCACGACAGGACACCGTTACGGACGTACGTGCTGTCGGTGTACAGGTCGACGGTGGACGCCCGGGTCAGCGCGGCCAGCGCCCGGATCGGGGCGGTGAGTTCCATCCGGTTGTTCGTCGTCGCGCCGGCCTCACCGCCGCACAGTTCCTTCTCGGCCTCGCCGTAGCGCAGCAGGGCGCCCCAACCGCCCGGCCCCGGATTGCCGCTGCACGCGCCGTCGGTCCAGATCTGCACCCGCGTCGTCCTCAGCCCTGCCACCCGGACAACCTACTGGTCGGCTTGACCGCGGTCGTCCCGGCACGGCCGTTCACTCCGGTACCCACCGTTTCGCGACAGCAGGCGGAAGGGCGGAGCGGTACGTCGAGTCGTCAACTCCGTGTCGGCAACCTCAACCCTGCACGTCGAGGTCACGCAGCGCGTACCGCAGGTGCGACCACTCCTCGTCGAGGATCACGTGAAGGCAGTGCAGGACGGACACGTCGTGCTCGGGTGACCACGCGCTCGGTCGGGGCTCGGCGAGCAGGTCCGCCGTGACGGTGGTGAGGAACTCCCGGACCATGGCCTGCCGCTCGGCACGTAGCTGGAGCACCACCGTGAGGGCCGGCTTCTCCGTCGCGAAGATCGACATGTCGAAGCCGTCCAACTCGTACTCGGCGTGGGGCTGGCCGAGCGGGTGGAAGGGCTGAGGCAGGCGCAGGATCGCCTTGCCGAGCCAGGCGTCGGTGGCGAACACGAGGTGGCGAAGCGTCTGCGCGAAGGACCACTCACCGTCGACCGAGACGTCGACGGCACCCTCGGGCAAGGACGGAATACGGTCAACCGCGGCCGCCCACGCCAGTTCGAGTGCCCTCCACGCCGTGCGCAGACCGTCCGGATCCTCGGCCCGCATCAGCTCACGCCCGGGGAACCGCCGGTTGAGTTCGGCCTCGACGAGCGGCACGACGTCGACCCCGTTGACCAGCAGCGCGCCGTCGGCAAGCCACGGCGCGTCGATGTCCAGCCCGCGCACGTCGACGCCGCGCATCACCGCGCCGGCCAGCGTCGACCGGTTGAACCGGGCACCCCGCAGGTCCCGGTCGACGAAGCTTGTGACGTCCTCCCGAGTCATCGCACTCCTCCTGTCCTCTCGGCTCCGGTCCCCCCGGCTCCCGCCGTCGGCGACCGCAGCGAGGCTACCGCCCGGGTACGACGCGGGCTGGCGTCTCTGCGGCGCCGACCGTTGGGCGCAGCGGCAGTCGGAGTGCGAGGCCGACAACGGCCAGGCCGTACCCGAGGAAGACGGGTTGGAGCCAGGAGACCGGACCGATGACGGCGACCTGGACGACGATCCACAGGACCAGTGCGGCCCCGACGACGAGGTGGCCGAGCGGTGCCCACGACCGCCGGCTGACCGCGGCGACCACCACGACGCCGGGCAGGACCCCGTTGACCGCCGCCAGGGCGGCGCCGGCCAGCACCGGAGAGGCAAACGGCAGGTCAGCGGTGACGGGCCCGAGGTCCATGCCGCCGGTGGTCAGCCCAACGGCACCGCCGACCGCGCTGACGGCGAGGAACGTTTCGAGCCCGATGAGAACCCGCTCCCGGCGGAGCAGTCGCCGCCGGTCGGGGAGTCCACGCTCCGGCGCGGCCTGCCCTACCTGCTGACCGGGCGCGACGTCGCGGTCCGGGGTCAGCGCCAGCGAGCGCCGCAGCGACGCGGTCGAGCACAGCCCGACGAGCCCGGCCGCCAGGATGCCGTAGAGCGCCTCGATGATCGACCGCTGCGGCAGCAGGACGACCTCCAGCAGGATCCATCCGCCGAGCGCGATCCCCGACACCCCGGTGGCGGCCCACGACCAGTGCCGGCCGGTCACCCGTTGCACCGGGGCGAGCCAGCGCCACCGTGGTCTGCGCAGCAGCCCGAACGCGCTGACCAGCGCGCCGAGACCGAGACCGGCCCCCAGCACCAGCCCGGGTAGCCGCCAGGTGTCGATCAACGGCAGGTCACGGAGCCATTCCGTACGCACGAATTCGTTGCCGTACGGGTACAGCCACATCTCCACGCCGCCGCCGACCGCCGTGACGCCGACGAAGATCAGCAGGCCGGCCGCCACCCGTACCGTCCACGGGCGGGACCGGATCGGCTCGGGAAGCCCGGTGGTTGAGCCCATACCTCAACAGTGGCCGCCCGGCGCTGCGCCGGCATTGGGCCGAAGGTCCCGGACGGGCCGTTTCGACGGGGTCCCCGGCCCCGGTCCGGCCCGGTCACCGGTTCGGCGGGTACGGCGGGTGCGGCGCGGTCAGGCGCCGGGCAGCCGGGTGGCCCGACCCGGCGCGGCGATCCGCAGATCGGCCTCGATCTTGGCGGCGGTGGCCAGCAGGTGCGGCAGCAGTTCGCGGCGGATCGACTCGACGGTGTTGCGGCTGGCGTGCACCGAGATGTTCACCGCAGCGACCACTTTGCCGGCCCGGTCCCGGATCGGTGCCGCCACCGACCGCAGACCTTCCTCCAACTCCTGGTCGACGATGGCGTAGCCCTGGGCGCGGACCCGGTCCAGCTCCGCCCGCAATGCCGCCATGGTGTGGGCGGTACGGGAGGTGAGCCGGTCCAGCCGGCTGCGCTCCAGCCGGGCGACCGCCTCTTCCTCGGGCAGGTGCGCCAGCAGCACCCGGCCGACGGAGGTGGCGTACGCCGGGAACCTGGTCCCGACGTTGATCGACACTGTCATGATCCGCGAGGTCGGCACCCGGGACACGTAGACGATGGAGTCGCCGTCCAGCACGCACACCGACGACGACTCGTGCACCTGGGCGACCAGCCGTTCCAGGTGCGGCTCGGCGACCTCGGGCAGCGAGATGCTGGACAGGTAGGCGTAGCCCAGCTCCAGCACCCGGGGAGTGAGCGAGAACATCCGTCCGTCGGTGCGGACGTAGCCGAGGTCGACCAGGGTGAGCAGGAACCGGCGGGCGGCGGCGCGGGTCAGGTCGCAGATCCGGGCCACCTCGCTGAGTGTCAACTCAGGATGCTGGGCGTCGAATGCGCGGATCACGGCGAGGCCGCGCTCCAACGACTGCACGAAATGAGTTTCCCGCCCGTGCTCGCTCATAACTCTCCTGTGGTGATGGTCGCCGAACCCTAACCGGGTTCCACGGTGCCCGGATCCGCCGATGATCTTGCTTCGCTGTCGGAGATCCGACCATCCGGTCCCGGGCTCTCGGCCAGCACCCGCTGTGCCACCGCGTACGCGCTGTTCGCGGCCGGCACACCCGCGTAGACCGCCGTGTGCAGCAGCACCTCGTTGATTTCCTGCGCGGTCAACCCGTTGCGCAGCGCGGCCCGCACGTGCATCGCCAGCTCGTCGGTGCAGTGCAGGGCGGTCAGTACGGCGAGCGTGACGCAGCTGCGGGTCCGCCGGTCCAGCCCGTCGCGGGTCCAGACGCTGCCCCACGCGTACCGGGTGATGAAGTCCTGAAAGTCGGCGGTGAACTCGGTCGTGTTGGCGACCGCCCGGTCCACGTGCGCGTCGCCGAGGACCGCTCGGCGTACCGCCATCCCGGCGTCATACCTCGGATCCGACGACGACGGTGCGGCCCGAGGGCCGGGCGACGGAGTCGTGGCGTCAACCGGCGGATCGGTCGGCATCGCCGGTCACCTCCTGTCCGGTGAGATGCGTCAGGATCAACTCGGACACCTGATCGGCCTGCTCGACGCTGGCCAGGTGCGCGGCGTCGGCGACGATCTGCAGGGTGGCGTCGGGGATGCCCGCGACGATCGTCTCGCTGTGCGAGGGCGGGGTGGCCGGGTCGTCGGCGCCGGCGATCACCAGGGTCGGCGCGGTGATCCTCGGCAGCAGCCCGGTCAGGTCCATCTGTCCGATCGCGACACAGCAGCCGGCGTACCCCTCGGCCGGGGTGGCCGCGATCATCTCGCGGGCGGCGGCGAAAACGTCGGGTCGCCGGGCGGCGAACCCGGGGGTGAACCAGCGGGCCGCCACCGTGTCGGCCACCACCCCGGTGCCCTCGGCCCGCACCGTGGCCGCCCGGTCGGCCCACGCCTGCGCCGGGCCGAGCAGCGCCGAGGTGCAGCAGAGCACCAACCGGTCGACCCGGGCGGCGGCGTGTCCGGCCAGCCACATCCCGGTCATCCCGCCGAGGGACACCCCGGCCACGTGGACCCGGTCCAGCTCCAGGCGGTCGAGCAGGGCGAGCACGTCGGCCCCGAGATCGTCCAGTCTGTACGGACCGGGCGGTACCGGGGAGCGGCCGTGCCCTCTCGTGTCGTAGCGCAGCACCCGCAGCCCGGCGCCGGTGAGCACCGGCACCTGCGGATCCCACATCGCCCGGGTGCTGCCCAGCGAGTTGGCCAGCAGCACCACCGGCGCACCGTCGGGTCCGACGATCTCGTGGTCGACCGCCACCGGGTGAATGTCGGTGGTCATCAGCGGTCCTCCTGGGTCGGTCGGCTGTGGTGATCGCGCAGCGCCCGGTCGATCAGTTCGCGGTACGCACCGAGGTAGCCGGCCGGGTCGAGCAACTCGTCCAGCTGGGCCCGGGTGAGCACCGCGCTGACCTGTGGGTCGGCGGCCAGCCGCTCGGCCAGCCCGGCGGCGGGACCGCCGGTGACCGCTACCTTGACGATCTCGTTGGCCCGGTGCCGGCCGAGCTGCCCGGCCAGCGCCCCGCTGACCCGCTCGGCGAGCAGCGCCCCGCCGGTCAGGTCGAGGTTGACCCGCATCCGTACGGCGTCCACCCGCAGCCCTTCCAGGCAGGTTCGCAGCCAGTAGGCGGCCGAGCCGACCGACTCCAGCAGGCTGCGTAGCGTCCGCCACTCGGCGTGCCAGCCGCCGGCCGCCCGCTGGTGCTCCTGGGTCATCGCGGCCAGCAGGGTGGCGACCAGCCCGGGGACCTGACCGGCGCAGGCGACGGCGGTGACGGCGGCGACCGGGTTGCTTTTGTGCGGCAGGGTCGACGAACCGCCGGGGCGTTCCTCGGCCAGCTCGGCGACCTCGGTCTGGGCGTGCAGCGTGACGTCGCGGGCGATCTTGCTGATGCTGCCGGCGGTGCCGCCGAGCACGCCGGCCAGGTCGGCCAGCCGGCTCCGGTCGGTGTGCCAGGGCAGCTGCGGGGCGGCCAGGTCGAGCTCGGTGGCGAGCCGGTCGACCAGGGCCGGGCCGTCGGCACCGAACGCGGCGAGGGTGCCGGCGGCGCCACCGAGCTGGACGGCGGGGACCTCGTCCCGGACGGTGCCCAGCCGGCGGGCGGCGGTGTCCAGCGCGGTCAGCCAGCCGGCGGCGACCAGCCCGAAGGTGGTCGGCAGCGCCTGCTGCAGCAGGGTCCGGGCGGGCAGCAGAGTGTCCCGGTGCGTCTCGGCCAGTCGGGCGGCGGCCGCGGCGGCCCGCCGTACGTCGTCCAGCAGCGGACCCAGCGCCCGGCGGACCACCAGCATTGCGGCCGTGTCCAGGATGTCCTGGCTGGTGGCCCCGGCGTGCACGTACCGGGCGCTGTCCGGCCCGACGGCGGCGCGCAACGCGGCGACCAGCGGCACCACCGGGTTGCCGGCGCCGGTCGCACCCGCGCCGATCGCCGCCGGGTCGAACCGGTGGTCGCGGGCGGTGGCGGTGATCGCCTCGGCGGCGGCCGACGGCACCGACCCGCCGGCCGCCTGGGCGCGGGCCAACGCCGCTTCGGCGTCGAGCATGGCGCGCAGCCAGGCCCGGTCGTCGACGGCGGCCCGGACCCCGCCGGCGGCGAGCAACGGGTCGAACAGACCGACCGGCTCGGGATCGTCGATGGTGGACTCCGGGTCAGACGGCGAAGAAAACGGTTTCATGCTCGCCCTGCAGTCGGATGTCGAACCGGTAGCCGTCCGGCTCGGCGGCCGCGATCACCGTGCCGCGTCGGGCCTGCGGCAGCCCGGCCAGCACCGGGTCGGCGGCGTTCGCGTCGGCCTCGTCCGGGAAGTAGATCCGGGTGACGACGCGGTGCAGCAACCCCCGGGCGAACACCGACACGGCGATGTGCGGGGCCTGCGGCTGTCCGTCCAATCCAGGTACCGGCCCCGGTTTGCGGGTGCGTACCGCCCACCCGCCGGTCCCGTCGGTGGGGCAGCGGCCGAAGCCGCGGAACCCGGCCACCGCGCCGCGCGGATCGTCCGGGTGGTCGAACCGGCCCTGCGGGTCAGCCTGCCAGGTCTCGATCAGACCGTCCGGCACCGGGTCGCCGGCGCCGTCGAGGAGCCGGCCACGCAGCCAGATCGCCGCCGGGTCGGTCTCGTCGACCACGAACGGCCCGTCCGGCCAGGGCAGGCCGATCCCCAGGTACGGTCCGACGGTCTGCGCCGGGGTCAGCCCGGTCTGCTGGTCCCAGTCCGACGCGGTCACGCTGATGGTCATGATTCCTCCATCGGGGTCGCCTCGGTGCCGCGCAGCACGATGTCGAACCGGAAGCCGAGCGCCCATTCCTCGACCGTGTTGGCCAGGTCGAAGCTGGCGATCAGCCGTTGCCGGGCGGCCGGGTCGGGGATCGAGTTGAAGACCGGATCGTAGGGGAACAGCGGGTCGTCGGGGAAGTACATCTGGGTGACCAGTCGCTGGGTGAAGGCCCGGCCGAACAGCGAGAAGTGGATGTGCGCCGGCCGCCACGCGTTGGAGTGGTTGCGCCACGGGTAGGCGCCGGGCTTGATGGTGACGAACCGGTAGCGGCCCATCGAGTCGGTCATCGCCCGGCCGACGCCGGTGAAGTGCGGATCGAGCGGTACGTCGTGCTGGTCGAGCTTGTGCAGGTAGCGCCCGCCGGCGTTGGCCTGCCAGACCTCCACCAGGGTGTCCGGCACCGGTCGGCCGTCGCTGTCGCGGACCTGGCCGTGCACGATGATCCGTTGCCCCTGGGCTTCGCCGTCGCCGCTGCGGCTCAGGTCGGCGTCGGTCGCGCTGACCCGGCCCTCGCCGAGCAGCGGGCCGGTGATCTCGGTGAGCGTCTGCGGGAGCAGCACCGGCGACTGGGCGGGGGCACGCAGCACGGTGGACTTGTAGTCGGGGGAGAGCAGCGGCGGGTGCACGGCGGTGTCGTCGCGTCGGTAGCGCGGCAGGAGCAGTCCGCCTGGGCGGTCGGCCCGTACGGGCGTGGTGTCGGGCATGGCGGTGCCTCCTTGGTCAGCTGTCCCCGCCGGGGTCAGGGGTTCAGCAGCTGGCGCAGGGCGGCCAGCTCCTGCGGGGTGGGTTCGTCGGTGGTCGTCAGGTCGGCGGCGACCTTCAGCGGCCAGCCGGTGGCCGCCACGGCCTGCTCGACACCCACTCCGGGGTGCAGCTGGGTGAGGGTCAGCTCGCAGGTGTCCGGGTCCGGGCGCAGCATGCCGAGGTCGGTGATGACCAGGGTGGGACCTCGTCCGCGCAGGCCGAGGCGTTGCCGGTCGCCGGGGCCCGCGCCGAAGCCGACCGAGGTGACGAAGTCGACCCGGTCGACGAACGTACGCCGACTCTGCGGCACGATGACGATCACCTCGCCGCACGAGGCGGCGATTTCCGGTGCTCCGCCCGCGCCGGGCAGCCGTACCAACGGGTCGGTGTAGTCGTCGCCGATCACCGTGGTGTTGATGTTGGCGTACCGGTCTATCTGCGCGGCACCGAGGAAGCCGACGTCGATCCGGCCGGGCTGCAGCCAGTAGTTGAAGATCTCCGGCACCGACACGACCGTGTCGGCGGTCTCGGCGAGCACCCCGTCGCCGATGGACAGCGGCAGCCGGCCGGGCTTGGCGCCGATGGTGCCGGACTCGTAGACCAGCACCAGGTCGGGGGAGTGGGTCCGCCGGGCCAGGTTGGCCGCGGTGCTGGGCCGGCCGATGCCGACGAAGCAGCGGGCGTCGTCGCGCAGCGCCCGGGCGGCGGCGACGGTCATCATCTCGTCGCGGGTGAACCCCTCGACGGCTTGCGGCTCGTTCATTCCGCACCACCGTACGTCGCGTCGGTCCCCGCCGCGGCCAGGACGTGTTCGTCGAGCCAGCGGGTGAAGGTGTCCCGGTCCCGGCTGATCTCGTCCCACTGCTGGTAGTAGTCGTTGGCCCGGTCGCTGTAGTCCATCGCGTACGACGGGTGCGCCCCGCCGGGCACCTCGGCGACCCGGGTGACCGCCCAGCCGGGCAGCACCACGGCGCCGGGTCGGGGGGTCAGCTCGTCGACGATCTCCTCGACGGTGACCAGGGACCGTGCGGACGCCAGTACGACCTCCTTGTGGACCCCGGTGATGCCCCAGATCTGCACGTTGCCGTGCCGGTCGGCGCGTTGGGCGTGCACGATGCCGACGTCGGGGTTGAGCGCCGGTACGGCGGTGAGCACTTCGCCGGTGAACGGACAGGTGATGGGCGCGATGGTCGGGGTGCGGTCGGCGAGGTCGGTGCCGACGTAGCCGCGGAGTACGGCGAACGGCAGGCCGGCGGCGCCGGCGACGTACCGGTTGGCCATCCCGGCGTGGCTGTGCTCCTCGATCTCCAGCGGACGGGGCCAGCCGCGCTGTACCGCGTCGCGGAACCGGTGCAGCGAACCCACCCCGGGGTTGCCGGCCCAGCTGAAGATCAGCTTTTTGGCGCAGCCGGCGCCGATCAGCTGGTCGTAGACGACGTCCGGGGTCATCCGGATCAGCGTGAGGTCGCGTCGGCCCTGCCGGATGATCTCCTGCCCGGCCGCGGTCGGGATCAGGTGGGTGAATCCCTCCAGGGCGACGCTGTCGCCGTCGTGGACCAGGTCGGCGACACCGCCCGCCAGCGAGGAAATTTCAGCCATGCATCATCCCCGGTGCGTGTGATGAACAAAAGTTCGCTAAGCGAACGGTACGGTCGGGGTCACCGGCGTGTCAACGCGGCTGCTCCAGTCCAGCGGTAGTCCCACGTAGTTCTCCGCCAGGGTGGTCGCCGCCGCGGTGGAGGTCGTCACGTACTCCAACTGGGCCACCTGGAGCCGGTGACTGAACTCGTCGGCGTCGGCGGGCCGGTGCAGCAGCCCGGTCATCCAGGAGGAGAAGTGCTGGACCCGCCAGATCCGGCGTAGGCACCGGGCCGAGTACTCGTCCAGCCCGGTCCCGCGTCCCTGACGGAACCAGGTGGTCAGCGCCTCGGCCAGGAAGCGGACGTCGGCGACCGCCAGGTTCAGCCCTTTCGCGCCGGTCGGCGGCACGATGTGCGCCGCGTCGCCGGCCAGGAACAGCTGGCCGTAGCGCATCGGTTCGGTAACGAAGCTTCGCATCGGGGTCACCCCCTGCTCCAGGATCGGGCCCTCCTGCAGGGTGAAGCCGTCGTTGGTCGCCAGCCGGGTGTGCAGCTCGTCCCAGATCCGCGCGGTCGGCCAGTCGCTCGATTCGGTCCGGTTGGGCACCTGGAGGTAGAGCCGGGTCACCTCGGGGCTGCGCATGCTGTGCAGGGCGAAGCCGCGTTCGTGCTGGGCGTAGATCAGCTCGTGCGCCGAGGGGGCGGCCTGGGCCAGCACCCCGAGCCAGCTGAACGGGTACGTGTGCTCGACGGTGCGTCGGGCCGAGGCGGGGATGCTGCCCCGGGAGACCCCGTGGAAACCGTCACATCCGGCAACCACCAGGCAGTTCAGTTCGCGTATCGTGCCCTCGTGCGCGAACCTGATGACCGGGACATCGCTGTCGATCCCGGCCAGCTCGACGTCGGTGACATCGAACAGGATCTCGCCGCCGGCTGCCAGCCGGGCGGCGATCAGGTCCTTCACCACCTCCTGCTGACCGTAGACGGTGATCCCTCGACCGCTGGTCAGCGCGGCCAGGTCGATCCGCCGGCTGACGCCTTCGAAGCGCAGCTCAAGGCCGGTGTGCACGAGTCCTTCGCGGCGCATCCGGGCGCCGACGCCGGTGTCGGCGAGCAGTTGCGCCGTGTCGTGTTCGAGCACCCCGGCCCGGACCCGGCTCTCCACGTACGCCCGCCCGCGGGTCTCCAGCACGACCGAGTCGATACCCTCGAGACGCAGCAGGTGGGCGAGCATCAAACCCGCTGGTCCCGCTCCGATGATGCCAACCTGGGTTCGCACGACGCTCCCTCCACCTGCCAGATTGGCAGGGACTCTTCCGATATGTGACATTGACGTGGGCCCTCGCTGGGTCGTACGTTCATCATAAGAACCACCGTTCGGTCAGCGAACACCCCTGACCGGCTCAACCTCGAACCCATCCCCCTGGAGGTCCCATGCGACGGCCCCTCGTCGCCCTCACCCTGGCTGCCGCGCTGCTGGTCACCGCCGCCTGTGGTTCCGACTCGTCCACCGACGAGGCCGGCGGCACCGAAGAGGTCACCGACGTCACCGTCGGCATCATCCCGATCGTCGACGTCGCGCCGATCTACCTCGGTGAGGAGAAAGGCTTCTTCACCAAGCGCGGCATCAACCTGACCATGGAGAGCGGTCAAGGTGGTGCCGCCATCGTCCCCGGCGTGGTCAGTGAGCAGTTCCAGTTCGGCTTCAGCAACGTGACCTCGCTGCTCACCGCGCAGACAGCCGACGTGCCGGTACAGATCGTGGCCAACGGTGTGGCCTCGACCGGCAACCCCGAGGCCGACTTCGGCGGCGTGGTGGTCCGTGGGGACAGCCCGATCCAGACCGCCGCCGACCTGGCGGGCAAGAAGGTCGCGGTGAACACGCTGAAGAACATCGGCGACACCAGCGTCCGCGAGTCGGTACGCAAGGCCGGTGGCAACCCGGACGAGATCGAGTTCGTCGAGATGGCGTTCCCGCAGATGCCGGCCGCCGTCGAGGGCGGCCAGGTCGACGCCGCCTGGATGGTCGAGCCGTCGCTCGCCATCGCCAAGGACGCCGGTGGCCGGGTCGTCGCCTGGAACTTCGTCGACACCGCCCCGAACCTGACCGTCGCGGTCTACTTCACCAGCACCAAGCTCGCCCAGGAGAACCCCGACCTGGTTGCGCGGTTCCAGGAGGCGATGGCCGAGTCGCTGTCCTACGCCAACGCGCACCCCGACGAGGTGCGCACAGTGCTGCGCAGCTACACCGACATCGACCAGGCGATCCTGGACGCGATGACGCTGCCGATGTGGCCGGCCGAGATCAACCGGGCGTCGATCGAGCGGGTCGCCGAGCTCGGTCTCGCCGACGGTGTCTTCGAGTCCGAGCCCGATCTGGACGCGCTGCTGCCGTGACAGCGGTCGACAACACCCCGGTCGGGGCCGGCTCCGCCGGCCCCGACCGGGGCACGTCAGCAACAGCCCACCGGGCCGCACCCAGCCGGCGACGCCGACCACCGACAGCGCTGCTCGGCGTCGCCGGCCTGGCCGGCCTGCTGGTCCTGGTGCAGGTCCTCCCGTCGACCCCGCTCGTCTCGGCGCGCTACCTGCCGCCGGCCACCGAGATCCTCGCCGCCCTGGTCGAGCTGCTCGGCGACGGTGCCTTCTGGTCGGCACTCCGTGACACGCTGACCGGCTGGGCGATCGGCCTGGCCATCGCGGTCATCGCCGGCATCGCGCTCGGCGTGGTCATCGGTTCGGTGCCGGCCCTGCGCGCGGTCACCGCCTCGACCATCGAGTTCCTGCGGCCGATCCCGTCGGTCGCGCTGATCCCGCTCGCCGTGCTGCTCTACGGCACCGGCCTCGAATCCACCCTGCTGTTGGTCGTCTACGCAGCGTTCTGGCAGGTGCTGGTCCAGGTCCTGTACGGCGTACAGGACGTCGACCCGGTCGCCGACGAGACCGCCCGCAGCTACGGCCTCGGCCGGTGGGCCCGAATCCGCCACGTCGTCTGGCCGACCTCGCTGCCGTACGTGATGACCGGTGTGCGGCTCGCCGCCGCCGTCGCCCTGGTGCTGGCGATCACCGCGGAACTGGTCATCGGCGCTCCCGGGCTGGGCAGCCGGATCGCGGTCGCGCAGACCTCCGGCGCCGTTGACCTGATGTACGCCCTGGTGGTGGTCACCGGACTGCTCGGCGTCGGGATCAACCTGATCGCCCGCGCGGTCGAGCGGCGGGCACTGTCCTGGCACCAGTCGATGCGCGGCGAGGTGATCGTGTGAGGGCGGCCGGGGTGCTGAAGCGGGCCGGGCTGGTCGTCGCGTTGCCGGCCGTACTGCTCGCCGTCTGGTGGTTCAGCAGCGCCGGTAGCACCAGCTTCTACGCGCCGCCGCTGAGCAGGATCCTCGGCTCCTTCGCCGAGACCTGGACCGTCGAGCGCCTGCGGGCCGACGTGCTGCCCAGCCTGCTGCGGCTGGCCGCCGGTTACGCGGTGGCGGTGTTCGTCGGCGTCGCGCTCGGCGTACTGGTCGGCAGCATCCGTACCGTGCGGGCCACGCTGGAACCGGTGCTGGAGTTCTTCCGGGCCATCCCGCCGCCGGTGCTGGTGCCGATCATCATGCTCTTCGCCGGCATCGAGAACACCATGAAGATCGTGGTGATCGCGGCCGGCTGCGTCTGGCCGATCCTGCTCAACACCGTCGAGGGCGTGCGCGCCACCGACGAGGTGCTCTCCGACACGGCCCGCTCCTACGGCCTCAACGGCCCGGCCCGGCTGCGGCACCTGGTGCTGCCGGCGGCCAGCCCGCAGATCGCCGCCGGCATGCGCCAGGCACTGTCGATCGGCATCATCCTGATGGTGATCAGCGAGATGTTCGCGGCCAGCAACGGTCTCGGGTTCACCATCGTGCAGTTCCAGCGCACCTTCGCGATCCCGCAGATGTGGACCGGCATCCTGCTGCTCGGTCTGCTCGGCTTCGCCCTGTCGGTGCTCTTCCGCTTCGTCGAGATGCGGGCGTTGGCCTGGTACCACGGCCTGCGCCAGGCACAGCGCGGCACATGATCCGCTGCCCGGCGCGGCCGGCCGACGTGGCGGCGCCGGAAACGACAGAGAGGTAACGAGCCCATGCTCGATGTCCAGGGCCTGCGCAAGGTCTACGACGGGCGGCAGCGCCAGGTCGAGGCGGTGCGCGACCTCACCTTCACCATCGAGGACGGCGACCTGGTCTGCCTGGTCGGCCCCTCCGGCTGCGGCAAGACCACCCTGCTCAAGTGCATGGCCGGGCTGCTGCCGCCGACCTCCGGCGAGGTCCGGCTGCGCGGTAGGCCGATCACCGGGCCGCCGCCCGGCATGGCGGTCGTCTTCCAGGAGTACGGGCGCAGTCTGTTCCCGTGGATGAGCGTGCGGGACAACGTCGAGCTGCCGCTGCGGCAGAAGCGCATCGCCCGGGGCAAGCGCCGGGAACTGGTCGACGAGGCGCTGGCCGCCGTCGGTCTGGCCGACACCCACAACGCCTATCCGTGGCAGCTGTCCGGCGGCATGCAGCAGCGGGTGGCGATCGCCCGCGCGGTCGCGTACCAGCCGGATGTGCTGTTGATGGACGAGCCGTTCGCGGCGGTCGACGCCCAGACCCGCGCGGACCTGGAGGACCTGATCCGCCAGCTGTGGCAGCGGCTCGGGGTGACCATCCTGTTCGTCACCCACGACATCGACGAGGCGGTCTACCTGGGGCAGCGGGTGCTGATCCTGTCCTCGTCGCCGACCGTGGTGCAGGAGAGCCTGCGGATCGACCTGCCGGACGACCGCGACCAGCTGCACACCCGCGCCGAGCCGCGCTTCACCCAGCTGCGCGGGCACGTCTACGAGCAGATCCAGGCGGCCAAGCGGGGGCAGCGACCACCCGCCCAGGCCGGCCGGCCCTGACCCTTTCCGCCCTTCCGAGGAGGACCGAGATGCCCGTCGCCTATCTCGTCGCCGGGGTGCGTACGCCGTTCGGCCGCTACGCCGGGGCGCTCGCCCCGGTGCGTCCGGACGACCTGGCCGCCCACGTGATCCGCGAACTCGTCGCCCGGCACCCCTCGGTCGACTGGGACGCCGTCGACGACGTGGTGCTCGGCTGCGCCAACCAGGCCGGCGAGGACAACCGCAACGTGGCCCGGATGGCGGCGCTGTTGGCCGGCCTGCCGACCGGGACCAGCGGCACCACGGTGAACCGGCTCTGCGGTTCCGGGCTGGACGCGGTGGCGATCGCCGCCCGTTCGGTGGTAGCCGGCGAGGCGGACCTGGTTGTCGCCGGCGGGGTGGAGAGCATGAGCCGGGCGCCGTTCGTGCTGCCGAAGGCGGCCACGGCGTACGCGCGCACCGCGGAGATCCACGACACCACGATCGGCTGGCGGTTGGTCAACCCGCTGATGCGGGCCGGCTGGGGCACCGACTCGATGCCGGAGACGGCGGAGAACGTGGCCGCCGAGTACGGCGTGGATCGGGCCGCGCAGGACGCCTTCGCGCTGCGGTCCCAGCAGCGGGCCGCCCAGGCCCAGGCGAGCGGCCGACTGGCCACCGAGATCGTGCCGGTCGAGGTGCCGCAGGGCCGTAAGGGCACGGTGACCGTGTCGGTCGACGAACACCCCCGGCAGACTTCGCTGGAGAAGCTGGCTGCTCTGCCGACGCCGTTCCGCTCCGGCGGTACGGTGACCGCCGGCAACTCCTCCGGGGTCAACGACGGCGCGGTCGCGCTGCTGGTGGCCAGTGACGCCGCCATCCGGCGGTACGGACTCACCCCGCTGGCCCGGGTGGCCGGCGCCGCCACCGCCGGCGTCGAGCCCCGGGTGATGGGCATCGGGCCGGTACCGGCCACCCGTCGGTTGCTCGGTCGACAGGGTGTCAAAATGTCCGAAGTGGATGTTGTGGAGCTCAACGAGGCGTTCGCCGCGCAAGCGGTGGCGGTACTGCGGGAGCTCGGTTTGCCGGCCGACGCGGAGCATGTCAACCCGAACGGTGGGGCGATCGCCCTCGGGCACCCGCTCGGGGCCAGCGGGGCGCGGCTGGCCCTGACCGCAGCGCTGGAGCTGGGGGCCCGCGACGCAGACCGGGCGCTCTGCACGATGTGCATCGGGGTCGGGCAGGGTATCTCGCTGCTGCTCGAGTCGGCCAGCTGAGATGGTGTCGATCCGGTGGGCGGATCTCGGGCCGGATGAGGGCAATGTCGTGAACCTGCCAACGGTGCACATTCCACCGTCGCGGCGTTAGCATTGGCCGGCGCCCGGTGCGGACGGCTGGTGCCCGTGCCGACCCGCCCGTCACGCCTGGGCCGACGTGGACGTCGCGAACGAGCTGGAGGCAGGATGGCGGAGCAGGCCAGTGGAGTCCCGTCCGGAGTCGACCTGAGTCGTCCCAGCGCCGCCCGGGTCTACGACTTCTTCCTCGGCGGGGCCCACAACTTCGAGGTCGACCGTCAACTCGCCGAGCAGATCGCCGCGATGACGCCGCACCTGGCGGAGACCATGCGGGCCGGTCGGGCATTCCTACGCCGCGCCGTGCGGACGCTGCTCGCCGACGGCGTCGACCAGTTCCTGGACATCGGCTCCGGTATCCCGACGGTGGGCAACGTCCACGAGGTGGCCCACGCGGTCAACCCGGCGGCCACCGTGGTCTATGTGGACATCGACCCGGTGGCCGTGGCGCACAGTCGGAGCATCCTGGCCGAGGTGGGCCGGGCCGCCGTCCTGCAGGCCGATCTGCGCGAACCGGAGGCGATCTGCGCCCAGGCCGCCGCGACCGGGCTGGTCGACTTCACCCGGCCGGTCGGCATCCTGCTCGCCGGGGTGGCGCACTTCGTGCCCGACGCCGACGATCCGCAGGGCGTCCTGCGGCGGCTGCGAGCGACCGCGGCGGTCGGCAGCTACCTGGTGATCTCCCACGCCACCTACGAGGACCAGCCACCGGAAGTGCTGGCCGCGCAGCGGTTGTCGGCCCGGACCGACACCGAGATCACGCTGCGCTCGCGAGCCGAGGTGGCCGCGATGTTCGGTGACTTCACCATCGTCGAACCGGGGGTGGTCCACCTGCCACTGTGGCGGCCGGACACCGACGCCGACGTGGACGCCCACCCGGAGCGGTTCGGCGCCTTCGGCGGCGTCGCCCGCCTGGACGCCGCCGCGGTCTGACCATGGCGACGTCCGCGACGGGCGATGGCGGTGCCGATCCCGAGGGCGCGCGACGCTTCGCCCGGGACTGGGCGACCGCCGCCGCCGGGCTCGGCTATCTGCCGTTGAGCCACGCCGAGACCGCCGACATCCTGCACGGGCACACTCTGCGGCTGGCCGCGGCGGTGCTGGCCGGGACGTTCGACGGCCAGGCCGGCCGGGATGTCGGGCGCTGGCTGGTGGAGGGCCACCTGACCGAACCGGCCGTGCTGGGCTGGACCGTCCAGGCCCTCGGCCAGGGCTTCCTGCCGCTGGTGCTACCGCAGCTGGCGACGTCGGCACCG
This sequence comes from Solwaraspora sp. WMMA2059, assembly GCF_027497315.1. GTDB lineage: Bacteria > Actinomycetota > Actinomycetes > Mycobacteriales > Micromonosporaceae > Micromonospora_E. The sequence continues at coordinate 1,454,177 of NZ_CP114908.1, forward strand.
GCCCGGGAACGGATCAGCCACCTGCAGGGCGGGCTCGCCGAGGAGTACGCCCGGGCACTGCGCAACCGGACCTTTGCCCAGCAGTCCAGCATCCGGCAGGCGGCCTGGTCCGCCCGGGACGCGGCCGAGCAGGCGCTGCGGGACAGCGAAGTGCGGTTCCGGGCGGTCTTCACCGGCGCGGCGATCGGCATCGGGCTGGCCGACCTCGACGGGCGGATCATCGACGTCAATCAGGCGTTCGCCGACATGCTCGGCTACACCATCGCGGAACTGCGGGAGATCAACGTCGGGCAGCTGTTCCACCCGGACGACGCGCCCGGCATGTACCAGTTCTACCTCGAACTTGTCGAGGGCAAGCACGACCGCGCCCGGGTAGAGAAGCGTTACTACCGCAAGGACGGCGCACCGATCTGGACGGACCTCGCGGTGTCGCTGATCCGCCACGACGACGGCCGACCCCGGTTCACCGTCGCGATGGTCGAGGACATCACCGACCGCTACGAGCTGCAGGAGCGGCTGCGTTTCCAGGCCGAGCACGACCCGCTGACCGGGCTGCCCAACCGGGTGCTCTTCTTCGACCGGCTCGCCCAGGCGTTGGCCGACCCGGACGGACAGGTCGGCGTCTGCTTCCTGGATCTCGACGGGTTCAAGTCGATCAACGACGGGCTCGGTCACGACATCGGCGACCAACTGCTCGCCGTGGTGGCGCGGCGGCTCGCCGGCAGCGCCGCCGACGCCGGGCACCTGGTCGCCCGGATGGGCGGCGACGAGTTCGTGATCCTGGTGACCCGTTGCACCGGCACGCCGCAACTGGTCGGTGTCGCCCAGTCCGCCCAGTCCGCGCTGGCCGCACCGATCCAGGTCGATGGGCACCAGCTGACCGTCTCGGCGAGCATCGGGGTCGTCGCCTCGCCCACGGCCGGCACCACCCCCACCGAGGTGATGAAGGCCGCCGACACCACGCTGTACTGGGCAAAGGCCGACGGGCGAGGCCGGTGGGCCGTCTTCGACCCGGTACGCGGCGCACGCGACGCCACCCGCTCGGCGCTCGCCGCCGCACTGCCGGCCGCGCTGGACCGTGGCGAGTTCGTCGTCGAGTACCAGCCGATCACCCGGCTGTCCGACCGGACGGTGGCCGCCGTCGAAGCGCTGGTCCGCTGGCAGCATCCGACGCTCGGCCGGCTCAGGCCGGACCGGTTCGTCGCCCTCGCCGAGGAGACCGGGCTGATCGTCAGGCTCGGCCGGTGGGTGCTGGAACAGGCGTGCCGGCAGGCGAGCCGGTGGCGGGCCGAGCACCCGCAGGCCCCGATCGTGGTCAGCGTCAACATCTCCGCCCGCCAGGTCAGTGATCCGCAGCTCGTCGGGGAGGTGGCCGGGGCGCTCACCCGGACCGGTCTGCCACCGGAGCTGCTGCAGCTGGAGCTGACCGAGAGCGCGGTGATGGCCTCCGGCGGTGAGCCGCTGCCGGCGCTGCGCCGGCTGGCGGGGCTCGGCGTCCGGTTGGCCATCGACGACTTCGGCACCGGCTACTCCAACCTCGCCTACCTGCGGCGGATGCCGATCCACGTGCTCAAACTCGCCGGTCCCTTCGTAGAAGGGATGCGGGTCGCCGGTCCGGAGGGCGACCGCGACGAGCGGATCGTTGACGCGCTGGTCCGGCTGGCCCACGCGCTCAACCTGACGGTCACCGCCGAGGCGGTGGAGACCGGTGAGCAGGCGGACCGGCTGGTGGCCCTCGGCTGCGACCAGGCTCAGGGCTGGTACTTCGGCCGTCCGGTGCCGGCCGGGGAGATCACCGAGCGGTTGTCGCGTGGCCCGGATCGACCCGCAGCCGGACAGTGAGGTCGACGGCCCCGTCGTGGGCGAGCCGGTCGGCCGTGTCCCGGCCGAACCGCACCAGATCCGGCACGGGTACGCCGTACGGCCGCTGCCCGGCGTACGGCGCGATCCGGTCCGCGGCCCTGGCCAGCAGCCGCGCCGCACCGGCCAGGTTGCCCCGTCGCGCATGGGTGAGCCCGACCGCCAGCTGCGCCAGCCCGCGCCAGAACTCCCGCTCCACCGGCGGGGCCGCCTTCCAGGCCGACTCCAGCACCTCGTGGGCGTGGAACGGCCGGCCGGCGTCGAGCAGCCGCTGCGCCTCGTCGAGCGCGTCGTGCGGGGTGAGCACCAGGTCGTCGGGCATGGTCGGTACGCCCGACGCGCCCGGCGGCAACGGCCGACCCAGCTCGTCGCGCGGCCGGGCGTTGCGTGGCCGTCCCGCGGGGTCGCGGTCCCGCTCTGGACGGTGGTCACCTGGCGACAGACGGGCCATCGGTCAACAGTAGTGCGGGCGACGGGGCCGGCTGGTCAACGGGTACCGGCCACCGGCAGCTCGCCGAACCTGACGTCGCCTTCGCGTACCAGGTCCGCTGGCAGCCGGGTACCCCAGCGCGGATCGAGGACGACGGCGAGGGTCTCCTGGCCGGTCAACGCCGTCGGTAGTGGTGTGCTCCGGGCCGGGCCTCCTCCGCAACGGGCCAGATCCAGCCGGATCAGGGTGCCGTCGGCTCGGTGGTACCGCACGGAGCGGCCACCGAGGCAGGTGCCGGCGCCATCGTCGAAGATGACCGTGCCGCCGCCGGCCAGTGGGTAGCAGATCTGGCCGGCGGCGCAGCCTGCCGCCAGTGCTTCCTCCGACAACTGGTCGGGCGACACCGAGAACCGGATCAGCAGGGGCCCGTCTCCCCGGTCCAGCTGCAGCTGCACCGCCACCGCGCCGGCCGACCCGGCCGGGTCGACCTTGGCGTACCCGCTTGTCCGGCCGGCCGGCAGCAGCCGGGTGAGCAGTTCCACCGCGCCCGCCGCGGTGGCCGGTGCGGTGGTGCCGGCGGCGACCGGCGGTATGTCGAGATCCCACACCTCAGCGACCGGACAGTTGGCCACCTCGGTGGGCGCGGCCGGCAGCGCGGTGACGGTGGACGAACTGCCGTTGACGTCACATCCGGGTCGGACCGTCGGCTCCCCGGCGGCCGGCGGCACAGGTTCGATGCTCGTCGCCTCGGCCAGATCCGCGCCGGGGGTGACCGACCAGGCCGGTGCCACCGGCTGACCGACGCCCGGCGCACCGACGTCGGCCGGTGCGCCGCCCGGCACCGGCAGCCCGCCCCCCACCACCGCCGGAACCAGCAGGACGGCGCCCGTCGCCAATGCGGCGGCGATCCCGATGCCGGCGGCCCGTCGGTTGCGGCGCTGCCGCCCCAGGCGTACCGACTCGGCGACCAGATCCCCGATCGGTGGGGCCGGCCGGGCGGCCAGCTCCTGTTCCAGCAGCCGCCTCATCTCACCTGCCACGGTGACCGCCTCTCCGGTGCCGCTGGCCATGTCTGTCGGCGCCGGCGCGGCGCCCGTACCCGGCATGACGTCCCGGCCAGGCGGTCCGGTGACAGACAGCGCCGCAACCAGAGCGGGCCGGCGACCTCCCCGGGCGGGTCGCCGGCCCGGCCGCCCGACCTGGTACCCCACCGTCCAGATCCGGCGGAACCGACCCTGGCCACCCCGCAGCTCAGCTGATGTTCTTCGACCAGCATCCATGATCTGCCAGCCTTCTCCTGACCGCCCGGTCGACCACACGTTACGTTCGAGCGGCGCCGGGGTAGGAGGCGACCCACGCCGCATGACTGGGCCCGGCCCGGCCGGCGGGCGTGGCGGGGCTCCGCAGGTGGACGCGGTGGCGGCGGCCGGGTGACGGGTTCGACGAGCGAGGGTGGCCAGCGATGACAGAGGGCGAGCGGTCGGTCGGCGCACCGATGGTGCCGGCTCCTCGACCGGCCGTCCCTGCTTTGCTCGCCGCGGCCCTCGGCCGGGCCGGCGAGACCAACCGGCTGATCCGGGAGCGCGACTGGAGCCGCAGCCCGCTCGGCGCGCTGGGCAGCTGGCCGGCCAGCCTGTGCCAGGCGGTCGGCATGATGCTCTCGTCGCAGGCCCAGATCGTGCTCTACTGGGGGCCGCAGCTGCGCGCCTTCTACAACGACGCCTACCTGCCCACGATCGGCGCCAAGCATCCGGCCGCCCTGGGCGAGCCCGCCGCCGAGCACTGGTCGGAGCTGTGGGACGTGCTGGAGCCGCTGTTCACCGGGGTGGTCGAGAGCGGGACCGCCTACCGCGGCACCGATCATCCGTTCCTGCTCGAACGGCACGGCTTCCTCGAGCAGACCTACTTCGACGTCTCCTACGACCCGCTGCTGGTCGAGGACGGCAGCGTCGGGGGTGTCTTCTGCATCGTCAGTGAGACCACCGGGCGGGTGCTCGGCGAGCGTCGGATCCGTACCCTCGCCGGGCTGGGTAGTCGGTTGTCCGATCTGCAGAGCCAGGCCGACCTACGCCGTGGTGTGCTGGAGGTACTCGACACCTGCCACGATGACATCCCGTTCGCCCTGCTCTACCTCGGATCGGATGCGGACTCCGCGCGACTGGCCGGCTGCACCGGCGTCGCGACGCAGACCGTCATCGCGCCGACGCAGCCGAGCCCGGGCGACGCCCCGGCCGCGCTGTTGGACGCCCTGCGTGGCGGTACCGTACAGACCGCCCGGGCGGCGGACTTCGTCGCCGCACCACCGGACGCCGCAGCACCGGAGGTGCTCGTCCTGCCGATCTGCGCGGCGACCGACCCGGTCGGTGCGCTCGTCCTCGGCCACAGCCGGCACCTGCCGTTCACCAGTGACTACCGCGACTTCCTCGACCTGATCACCACCCAGATCTCCAGCGCGGTCAGCCAGCAGCGGGCCTATCTGCACGAGCGGGCCCGAGCCGCCGAACTCGCCGTGATCGACCAGGCCAAGACCGACTTCTTCGCCAACGTCAGTCACGAGTTCCGGACCCCCCTGACGTTGCTGCTCGGCCCGATCGAGGACCAGCTTGCCGACGCGGGCCTGCCGGTGGCACACCGCGAGCGGGCCGAGATGATGCACCGCAACGCCCTTCGCCTGCTCAAGCTGGTCAACACCGTGTTGGACTTCTCCCGGCTGGAATCCGGCCGGGCGCGGGCAGCGCTGCAGCCGGTCGACCTGGCCGACTTGACGAACCGGTTGGCCAGCACGTTCCGCTCGGCTGCCCAGCGGGCCGGGCTGGACCTGGTCGTGCAGTGCCCGCCGCTGCCCGGGACCGTGCAGGTTGACCCGGACCTGTGGGAAAAGATCGTCCTGAACCTGCTGTCCAACGCGGTGAAGTTCACCTTCGACGGCACCATCACCGTGCGGTTACGGGCGCTCGGCACGTCGGTCGAGCTGGCTGTCGCCGACACCGGGGTCGGTATCCCCGCCGCCGACCTGCCGCATCTGTTCGAGCGGTTTCACCGGGTGGCCGGCACCCGGGCCCGCAGCCACGAAGGCACCGGGATCGGGCTGGCGCTGGTCCGGGAGCTTGTTCAGCTGCACGGCGGGGCCGTCGCGGTCCGCAGCGAACCGGGTCAGGGCAGTGTCTTCACCGTCGAGATCCCGGTCGGCGTCGGGCCGACCCCGCCGGCCGGCCCGGTCGCCGATTCGGCGACCGGCGAGGACTCCGAGCGGCCGGCCGGGCGCGACGAGGTCGGCGACACCAGACAGCTGTACCTGGCCGAGACGCAGCGGTGGAGCGTCGGGCCGGCGCGGGAGGTGACCGAGCAGCCACGGGTCGACCAGTCCGTCGGGCGGATCCTGGTGGCCGACGACAACGCCGACCTGCGCGACCACGTGACCCGGTTGCTGGCACCGCACTGGCAGGTGGTCGCAGCGGCCGACGGTGCCGCGGCGCTTGCCCTCGCCACCCGTACCCCCTTCGATCTGATCCTGACCGACGTGATGATGCCGGAACTGGACGGTTTCGGCCTGGTCACCGCGTTGCGCGCGGACCGGCGGACGCGGCATGTGCCGATCGTCGTGCTCTCCGCCCGGGCCGGGCCCGAGGCCGCCGTGCTAGGGCTGTCCGCTGGCGCCGACGACTACCTGGTGAAGCCGTTCGCCGCGCAGGAACTCGTCGCCAGGGTGCGGGCCAACGTCGAGCTGGGTCAGCTGCGGGGCCGGATCATCCACCAGCTGCGGGCCCTCGCCGACGCCGCCGTCGCGGTCAACACCGCACAGACCACCAGCGAGGTGCTGCGGGTCGCGGTCGAACACGTGCAGCGGCTGGTCCGGGCGTCGAAGGTGGTCGCCACCGCACCGGGTGCCCGCTACGAGGCGGACGGCGGCGGCCAGCCCTCCGCCCACCCGGCGACGGTCACCCCGTTCATCGGCGCCGACGGGGAACGGCTCGGCGAGTTGTCGGTCTGGCCGTTCGACGGCGTCGGCGCCGACCCGGACATCGACGAGGCGGCGCTGGCGGAGTTCGCCCGGATGGTCGGGCTGCGGCTGGGCAATGCCCGGCTGTACGAGGCGGAGCACCGCATCGCCAGCACCCTGCAGCACAGCCTGCTGCCCCAGACGCTGCCCAGGGTGCCCGGCGCGCTGATCGCCAGCCGCTACCTGCCCGGCAACGCCGAGGCTGAGGTCGGCGGCGACTGGTACGACGTGGTGGAGGTCGGCGGCGGTCGGCTGGTCCTGGTGATCGGCGACGTGGTCGGCAAGGGTGTGAACGCGGCGGCCACCATGGGTCAGCTGCGTAACGCGCTGCGGGCGTACCTGCTGGAGGGCTTCTCGCCCGGTGACGCCCTCACCCGGCTGAATCGGCTGGTCACGACGATGGGCCGGCGTTCCCTTGCCACCGTGCTCTGCCTGTGGCTCGAGCCGTCCAGCGGTGTGCTGCGGTACGCCAGTGCCGGCCATCCGCCACCGGTGGTGGTTGACGGCGCAACGGCCGAGCTGCTGCACGAGCGGGCGCTCGGCCCGCCGATCGGGGCGATCCGGGACAGCCGCTACGACACGGCGACCGATCGGCTCGACATCGGCAGCCGACTGATCTGCTACACGGACGGGCTGATCGAGGACCGCACCAGGGGCATCGACGCCGGGCTGGACCAGGTCCGGGCCGACGCCCGAGCCGGCGGCGATCACGTCGAGGAGATCGCCGACCGGCTGCTGCGCCGGGTGGCCCGCCGGCCACGTCGCGACGACGTCGCGGTGCTGGTGCTGGAGGCGACCGAGCTGGACCGCCTCAGGATGCGGCTGCCGGCGCAGGCGCGGGCACTGGCGCTGCTGCGTCGACGGCTGGCGGACTTCTTCGCCGCGCACCGGATCGGCGACACCGACCAGTTCGATCTGACGGTGGCGATCTCCGAGGCGGCGGCCAACGCGATAGAGCACCCGGTCACCCCGGCGCAGCCGGACATCTGGCTGGAGGTTGGTATCGACGGGGACCACCTGGTCGCCAGCGTCCGGGACAGCGGCGGTTGGCGGGAGGACTCCGACATCGGGTTCCGGGGTCGGGGACTGGCGTTGATCGCCGCCCTGGCCGAACTGCGGATCGACCGGGACGGGCAGGGCAGCGAGGTCACGTTGCGCCGTCGACTGGATCCCCGACCGGATCCCTCCTGACCGCCCGGACCGGGCCGCCGGTCGGTGTCAGTCGGCGGCCAGCCACGGCTGCCCGCCGAGGCCGGAGATGTCCAGGACCCGGCGGACCTGCCGGGACGGCAGCACCGTCAACGCCTGCGGGTAGTGGTCGGTGAGCTGGAGCAGCGCGTGGATGGCCGCCGAGTCGAAGAACGAGACCGTACGCAGATCGAGGGTCACCTTGCCGGCGTCCTCGTGGATCGCGGCCCGGTACATGCGATCGGCGGTGGCCATGTCCACCTCGCCGGTGACAGTGACGGTCAGACGGTCACCGTCCAGGTCACTGGTGGCGGAGAAGTGCTGCTCCTGACCCTGCTGATTCACGAACGTTAAGATGGCACAACTGTGCGGATCCGGCAAGATTCGGCGGTAAAAGGTCGACTGCCCAGCGTGATGGTGGTGGCCCGGTCGCCGGCCGGTTGGGTCGGCACCGACGGCGCTAGGCTGGACGCATGACCTCCGTCCGCGCTCCGCTGACCCCTGGAAAGATCTCGCCGTGGCGGCCGGTGCCGGCGCACATCACCCGGCCGGAGTACGTCGGTCGCAAGCAGCCCGCGCCCTGGCGGGGCTCGCACGTGCAGTCCCCGGAGACGATCGAGCGGATGCGGGTGGCGGGTCGGCTCGCCGCCCGGGCCGTGCAGCTCGCCGGTGAGCACTGCAAACCAGGGGTGACCACCGACGAGATCGACGCGGTGGTGCACGACTTCCTCTGTGACAACGGCGCCTATCCGTCGACCCTGGGCTACAAGGGGTTCCCCAAATCCTGCTGCACCAGCCTCAATGAGGTCGTCTGCCACGGCATCCCCGACTCCACGGTGCTGGCCGACGGCGACATCGCCAACGTCGACGTGACCGCCTACATCGGCGGGGTGCACGGCGACACCGACGCGACCTTCTGCGTCGGCGAGGTCTCCCAGGAGGCCCAACTGCTGGTCGAGCGGACCCACGAGGCGATGATGCGGGGCATCCGGGCGGTGGCCCCGGGGCGGCAGATCAACGTGATCGGCCGGGTGATCGAGTCCTACGCCCGTCGGTTCGGCTACGGCGTGGTACGCGACTTCACCGGCCACGGCATCGGTGAGGCGTTCCACAGCGGGCTGTACGTTCCGCACTACGACAGTCCACGACCCACGGACGTGATGGAACCGGGAATGACGTTCACCGTCGAGCCGATGATCACGCTCGGCACGCACGAGTACGACATGTGGCGGGACGGCTGGACGGTGGTCACCAAGGACCGCCGGTGGACCGCCCAGTTCGAGCACACGATCGTGGTCACCGAGGACGGCTTCGAGATCCTCACCCTGCCCTGACCGGACCGGGGCCCAGCAGACTGGTCTCACAGTGGTCGAGCCAGCGGATCTCCGCCTCCGCCCGGAACAGCATCGCGTCGAGCACCAGCCGGCCGACGCGGTCGACGTCGGCCGACCTCGCTCGGGCACGGGTCAGCTCCCGTACCGCGTCCAGGGTCGCCGCCCGTTGCGCCGCGACCACCCCGCGTACGTCCGCCCGGGGTGTGCTCAGCGCGAGGGCGATCTTCACCGTCAGCTCGTCGCGGCCTTGGCCGACGCGGCCCACCGGGCTGCTGAACCAGCCGGCCAGCGCGTCCCGGCCGGCGTCGGTGATGGCGAACGGTCGCTGCCCGGCCGCGTTGCCCGCCAGCGCGTGCACCAGCCCGTCGCGTTCCAGCCTGCTGAGCGTGGTGTACACCTGACCGATGTTGAGCGGCCACGCCCCGCCGGTGGCCTCCTCGAAGGCGGCCCGGAGCTGGTACCCGTGCATCGGGCCCCGGTCGAGCAGCGCGAGCAGCCCGTGGCGGATCGACATGCCAGCTGAGTATGCATACCGGGTAGGTGGGCGGCAACCGGGATCATGAATTGCGGTTCCGGTCGCGGGATTTCCGGTCGCGCGTCAGCCTCGCTTCAGCCGGGCCGGCCCGGCCAGGTCGGTACGGCCGGTGTGACGCCGGCCGCCTGTCGCCAGCGGGTCGCGCGGACCGCGTACTCGATCAGGACGGTGAGGGCCGCCTCACGGTCCGCGCCGGAGGTGACCGGCAGCACCGCCCGCCAGACGGCGGCGGCCCGCTCCTCCACCTCGGCGGCCAACCGCAGGGCGCTGGTCGTGTCGGTGACCGGGAACGGCAGCTGATAGGCCGGGTCGACCGGCGGTGCGGCGGCGCCGATCCGCAGGATCAGCTGGTCGCGCCGGTCCCGGTGGGCGGCCTCGGCGTCCCGGGCCCGGCCAGCGGCGTCGCCGTCGAGCTGGACCCCGAGTACGCCGTAGGCGAAGATCGCCGCGTACTCGGCGGCGAGTGCCTGCTCCCACCCGTCAGCCACGGTCTCTGCTCCTTCTGATCCGGTGATGCACGCTCAACGCAGCACCTCAAGGTGGCAGGTGCGGGCGGCGGCGATCGAGCCCAGTAGTGCGGCCCGGTCGGCAGCGGCGGTGTGGCACGCGGCTGCGGCCTCGGTTGCGGCAGCCTCCTCCGCGGACCGCAACGCGGTGAGTACGGCGGCCCGGTCGCCCGGCGGGGCCGAGGTGCCGGGCCCCGGTACGGCCGTGCCCGGGTCGGTGGGTTGGCCGCCGGGGGCGGCGGTCGTCGGGGCCGGTAGGGCGATCCCGGTCAGCCGGCTGAGCTCCTCGGCGTGCGCCCGGTGGGTGGCGACGACCGGGGTCAGCAGCGGGCCGAGTCCGGCCGCCGTGGTCATCGCGGCGTCGTAGCGACCTACCAGCTCCAGCGTGGCGGCGAGCAGGCCGGCGAGTGGATCCGGCTCCGGTTCGGGCTCCGGCTCACCGCCGAGCAGGCCGCATCCGGCCAGCCCGGCCGGGACGGCGAGGGCGACGGCCGCTCCGACGGCACCCCGGATCACTCCGCGTCGGCTGCAGCCGCTGGCCGCAGAGGTGGCCGGGTGCGCGATCCTGCCGATCGCCCGCCGGCCTGGTTGGTTCGCGAACACCGGACCAGTCAACACCATCGACGCCGCGTTCGGTCCGCGCCTCCCGGGATCGGCCCGGCCGGAGCCTATCCGGAAAGTTCTGTACTCGCGACTCAGTGTGGTCGTCGCTGTCCCGGGTGGCTACCCGTATCCGCGTGCGGTCGGGTGTCCGGTTTCCTCGGTGCGCCGGGGGGTCGATCGCCTCGGCCGCGCGTTACGCTCTGCCCAGTCGCGTCGGAGTAACATCCGGCGGCACCGCTGGTGTCGCGTCGAGCGGCCAACGAAGAAGATAACGGTGGAAGGGTGCGGAGATGACACAGCGTGACCGCGCTGGTGGCAGGTCACCCGGTTCCCGCGCCCGTCGGGCCGCCGCCACGCGGCCCCGTCCGGACGGCACGCAACGGCCCCAGGTCGCAACTGCGGCCCGGCGTGACCGGTTGCGTGCGATCGTCGAGCCAGTGGTCCGGGCTGCCGGCTTCGACCTGGAGGACGTCTCGGTCTCCCGGGTGGGTCGTCGATACCTGGTCCGGGTGATCGTCGACGCCGACGGCGGCGTCGGGCTCGACTCGGTGGCCGAGGTGTCCCGCGCGGTCTCGGTGGCCCTGGACGAGGCCGAGTCGGTGGCCGGCGCGGAGCTGATCGTCGGCGAGTACCAGCTCGAGGTCAGTTCCCCCGGCGTGGACCGGCCGCTGCGGTTGTCCCGGCACTGGCGCCGCAACGCCGGCCGGCTGGTGCGGGTGACCGTGGCCCAGCGCCAGGTGACCGGCCGGATCGTCACGGCCGACGATGAGTCGGTGGAGCTGGACGTCGACGGTGACGTGCAGCGGTGGCCCTACGACGACCTCGGCCCCGGGCGGGTCCAGGTGGAGTTCAACCGCCTCGACGAGGTCGTCGACGACGACCCGGCGGATGTCGACGACCCGTCCGACGACGACGAAGTGGAGGACGAGGAGAGGTGAACATCGACCTCGCGGCGCTGCGCGCACTGGAGCGCGAGCGGGAGATCCCGTTCGACACGATTCTCGCGGCTATCGAGGCCGCGCTGCTGACCGCGTACCGGCACACCGAGGGCGCGCAGACCCATGCCCGGGTCGAGATCGACCGGCGCAGTGGGATGGCGCTGGTCTACGCCCAGGATCTCGACGCCGAGGGCGCGGTGCTGCGCGAGTGGGACGACACCCCGCACGATTTCGGGCGGATCGCCGCGATGACCGCCAAACAGGTGATTCTGCAGCGGTTGCGGGAAGCAACCGACGAAGTTCACTTCGGGGAGTACGCCGGGCGCGACGGTGACCTCGTCACCGGGGTGATCCAGGCCCATGAGGCCCGCACCGAGAAGGGGATCGTCACCGTCGACCTGGGCAAGTTGGAGGCAGTGCTGCCGGCCGCCGAGCAGGTGCCGGGTGAGACCTACCCGCACGGCCAGCGGATCCGGTGCGTGGTGGTGCACGTGGCCAAAGGGTTCCGGGGGCCGCAGATCACCCTGTCCCGTTCTCACCCCAATCTGGTCAAGCGGCTGTTCGCGCTGGAGGTCCCGGAGATCGCCGACGGCACCGTGGAGATCGCGGCGATCGCCCGGGAAGCGGGCCACCGGACCAAGATCGCGGTACGGTCGACCGCTTCCGGGGTCAACGCCAAGGGTGCCTGTATCGGTCCGATGGGCCAGCGGGTGCGGGCGGTGATGAGCGAACTGCACGGCGAGAAGATCGACATCATCGACTGGTCCGACGACCCGGCCGCCTTCGTGGGTAACGCGCTGTCGCCGGCGAAGGCGTTGCGGGTCGAGGTGGTCGACGCGGCCACCCGTACCGCCCGGGTGACGGTGCCGGACTTTCAACTTTCGCTGGCCATCGGCAGGGAGGGGCAGAATGCCCGGCTTGCTGCCCGATTGACCGGCTGGCGGATCGACATCCGACCGGACACCGAGGCCGGTTCCGCTGGTCGGGATCCGGCTCCGGAACCGGGCGGCGCGGTCTCTGGCGCGTCGGGGTAGACTTTTCTCGTGGTACGACGTGCGTTGCCGGTGCGCACCTGTGTGGGCTGCCGACGACGTGCACCGGTTCACGAGCTGCTACGGGTTGTCGTAGTCGCAGGCGAGGACGTGTCGCGCCTGCGACCTGATCCGATCCGTGGTTTGCCGGGGCGGGGTGCGCACCTGCATCCCGGTCCGGCATGTCTGGAGCTGGCACAGCGGCGTCGCGCCTTCGGGCGGGCGCTGCGGGTGTCCGGTGTCGTTGACACCGGCGAGCTGGCCGAGTACATCAGCACGTCAACCGCTACGTCCGGTCATCCGGCCGGACGAGGGTCGCACAGCAAGGTAGGACGACCGACATGAGCACACGATGAAGTCCCAGCAATGAGCAGGCTTCTAGTGCACGAGTGAGGTCGCTGCGGGTGCTGCCCGCACGACCTCGGAGTGAGGAGTGCAGTGGCAGGCAAGGCCCGCGTACACGAGCTCGCCAAAGAGCTCGGGGTCGAAAGCAAGACCGTTCTCGCCAAACTCAAGGAGATGGGCGAGTTCGTGAAATCCGCGTCGAGCACGGTGGAAGCACCGGTCGCCCGACGCCTCCGTGGTGCGTTCGCGGCGGCGTCCCAGTCGTCGTCACCGTCGGCACCGGCCCGGCCGGCCGCGGCGCCGACGAACAGCACCGAGCCGAGAGTCTCCGCCAAGCCGGCGCCACCGCGCCGGCCGGCGGCGCCGTCGTCGATGCGCCCCAAGGCCCCGGTGCCCGGTCCGCCGCCGTCGGCGGCCCCGGTGGCCAAGCCAGCGAGCGCGCACGACATCGAGGTGGCCGCCGCCGAGGCGCGGGCGGCAGCGCTCAAGGCCGAGCAGGAGGCCAACGTCAAGGCCGCCCAGCAGGCGGCGAAGCAGCGGGACACCGGCCGGCGGGAGCCCCCGGCGGACGGCGGTCCCCGACCCAAGCCCGGACCAGGGTCGGTGCCGCCGCGTCCAGGTAGCCCGGCAGCCGGTCGCTCGACCGGCGGTCGGCCGTCGACGCCCGGTGCGCCATCGTCGGGGGCACCCGGTCGGCCGGGTGCCCGCCCGCCGGCGCGGGGCGGCAACAACCCGTTCGGCATCAGCCAGGGTGGTGGGCAGCGACCCGCCGCCGGTGGTGGGCAGCGGCCCAACCCGGCGTCGATGCCACCGCGGCCGAGCCCGGCGTCGATGCCACCGCGGCCGAGTCCGGCGTCGATGCCGTCGCAGCGCCCGGGTCGCCCGGGTGGTCCCGGCGGCGCCGGCCGACCCGGTGGTCCCGGTGGCGGCCGTGGCGGCGGTGGCGGCGGTTACCGTGGCGGCCCTGGTGGCGGCGGCGGTGGCGGCGGTTACCGTGGCGGCCCTGGTGGCGGCGGCGGTGGCGGCGGTTACCGTGGCGGCCCTGGTGGCGGCGGCGGTGGCTTCCGCGGTGGCGCCCCTGCCGGCGGCGGGGGTCGGCCCGGTGGTGGCGGCCGTGGCCGTGGTGGCGGCACCGCAGGTGCCTTCGGGCGGCCGGGTGGGCGCCCGACCAGGGGCCGCAAGTCCAAGAAGCAGCGCAGACAGGAATTCGACAACCTCTCCGCGCCGACGATGAGTTCCGGCGCGCCGCGTGGCCAGGGTCAGGCGGTACGGCTGTCGCGTGGGGCGTCGCTGTCGGACTTCGCTGACAAGATCAACGCCAATCCGGGGTCGCTGGTCCAGGAGATGTTCAACCTGGGCGAGATGGTCACCGCCACCCAGTCCTGCTCGGACGAGACGCTGCAGTTGTTGGGTGAGCACCTCGGGTTCAACGTGCAGATCGTCAGCCCGGAGGACGAGGACCGCGAACTGCTCGCGCAGTTCAACATCGACCTCGATGCCGAGGTGGACTCCGACCGGCTGGTCACCCGACCGCCGGTGGTGACCGTGATGGGTCACGTCGACCACGGTAAGACCAAGCTGCTCGATGCGATTCGGCAGACCAACCTGGTCGAGGGCGAGGCCGGCGGCATCACCCAGCACATCGGTGCCTACCAGGTGCACGTGCCGCACGACGGGGTGGACCGCGCGTTGACCTTCATCGACACCCCGGGTCACGAGGCGTTCACCGCCATGCGTGCCCGTGGTGCGCAGGTCACCGACATCGTGGTGCTGGTGGTTGCGGCCGACGACGGAGTCATGCCACAGACCATCGAGGCGCTGAACCACGCCAAGGCGGCCGACGTGCCGATCGTGGTCGCGGTCAACAAGATCGACAAGCCGGAGGCCAACCCGGACAAGGTTCGCCAGCAGTTGACCGAGTACGGTCTGGTCGCCGAGGAGTACGGCGGCGAGACCATGTTCGTCAACGTGGCGGCCAAGCCCGGCACCGGCATCGACCAGTTGCTGGAGGCGGTGCTGCTGACCGCCGACGCTGCGCTCGAGCTCACCGCTCCGGTCGACGGCCCGGCGCAGGGCATCGCGATCGAGGCGCACCTGGACAAGGGCCGGGGCGCGGTGGCGACCGTACTGGTGCAGAAGGGCACCCTGCGTACCGGCGACTCGATCGTGGCGGGCGGCGCGCACGGCCGGGTCCGGGCCATGCTGGACGAGAACGGCAACCAGGTCGCCGAGGCGGGTCCGGCCCGTCCGGTGCTGGTGCTCGGTCTCACCGCAGTACCCAGCGCGGGTGACACGTTCCTCGCCGCGCAGGACGACCGGACGGTGCGGCAGATCGCCGAGCAGCGACAGGCACGGCGGCGGGCGGCGAGCTTTGCCAACTCCCGCGGCCGGGCGACGCTGGAGACGCTCATGGAGCAGATCAAGGAGGGCGAGAAGACGTCGCTCAACCTGATCCTCAAGGGCGATGTCTCCGGCTCGGTCGAGGCGTTGGAGGACGCGCTGTTCAAGCTCGACATCCCGGACGAGGTCCAGCTGCGGATCCTGGACCGGGGTGTGGGTGCGATCACCGAGAGCAACGTGATGCTCGCGAGCGCGTCCGCCGAGGCGGCGACGATCATCGGCTTCAACGTCCGGGCCTCCAACAAGGTCCGGGAGATCGCCGACCGCGAAGGCGTCGAGATCCGGTACTACACCGTCATCTATCAGGCCATCGAGGAGATCGACGCGGCGCTCAAGGGCCTGCTCAAGCCGGAGTTCGAGGAGGTCGAGCTGGGCAGCGCGGAGA
Organism: Solwaraspora sp. WMMA2059; assembly: GCF_027497315.1. Classification (GTDB taxonomy): domain Bacteria; phylum Actinomycetota; class Actinomycetes; order Mycobacteriales; family Micromonosporaceae; genus Micromonospora_E. The sequence continues at coordinate 1,469,732 of NZ_CP114908.1, forward strand.
TCCGCGACGTGTTCCGTTCGTCCAAGATCGGCAACATCGCCGGCTGCATGGTCCGGTCGGGCATCATTCGACGCAACGCCAAGGCCCGGCTGCTGCGCGACGGCGCGGTGGTGGCGGACAACGTCACCATCAGCTCGCTCAAGCGCTTCAAGGACGACGCGACCGAGGTCCGGGAGGGCTTCGAATGCGGTCTGACCCTGGGGAACTACAACAACATCCAGGTGGGCGACATCATCGAGACCTTCGAGATGCGGGAGAAGGTACGTACCTGATCCGCTCGGCGTAGGGCTCGCAGCACGCCGACGGGCGGTCGGCAACCGGGTGCGCTTCACCGGTTGCCGACCGCTTGCTCGCGTCGGTGCCGCCTGGCGGTACCGCCTGCCGATCGCCGGTCGGCGTCGGGTGCCGGCCGAGTCCGCCGCTGACCGCGTATTCTTCGGGACGATGTTCACCGGAACCGCCACCTTCGACATGCTGCTGCCGGGCGACTCCCAGTCGCTGAAGGCGAAACGCTCCTACGTACGCCCGATCGTCGCCGCGCTGCGCCGCTTCGAGGTCTCCGCCGCCGAGGTCGGCGCGCTCGACCGGTACGGCCGGGCGGAGATCGCGGTGGCGGTGGTCGCGGCCGACGCGGCGCACGTACGTGAGGTACTTGACAACTGTGAACGGATGGTGACCGGTCGGCCCGAGATCGAGCTGCTCTCCGTCCGGCGCCGGCTCTACGGCGCCGACGACTGATCCACGACACCGACTGGTCCGGCACGCACGCGCACCGACCGGCCCGGCGTACGGCGCACAGGTAGGGTCGACACGTTGACCGGACACCGCGGAGGTAGAAATGACGGACCCGGCGCGGGTGCGCAGGCACGCGGAGCGCGTGCGCGAGCTGGTGGCTTCGGTGGTGCGTACCCAGATCAAGGACCCCAGACTCGGCATGATCACCATCACCGACGCGCGGATCACCGCTGATCTGCGCGACGCGACGGTCTTCTACACGGTCCTCGGTGACGCCGCCGCCCAGGCCGGCACCAAGGCGGCGTTGGACAGCGCGAACGGGCTGCTGCGCAGCACGGTCGGCAAGGCGCTCGGGCTGCGTCACTCACCGACGCTCACCTTCGTCCTCGACGACGTGCAGGAGCATGCCAAGCACATCGACGATCTGCTTGCCGCAGCCCGCAGCGCCGACGCCGAGGTGCAGCGGCTGGCGGCGAACGCCGAGTACGCCGGTGACGCCCAGCCGTACCGGGCCGATTCGGATGACGACGAGGACGCAGCGGACGACGAAGACCCAGCGGAGGCGGCCCCGAAGGGCACGGCGACCGCTGACGCAGCCGGGTCCGGCCAGCCCCATCCGGACGGGCGACCCCGATGATCAGCGTTCCGTCTCCGGTCGGTCCACCGGCCGCCGATCAGGCGACCGGGCCGACCGGGGACGAGTGGGCGGCCGCAGTCGCCGCCGTCCGTGCGGTCCCGCCCGGCGGGAGGGTCCTGCTGCTGTGCCACGTCAACCCCGACGGTGACGCGCTCGGCAGCATGCTCGGCTTCGGGCTGGGCCTGACCCGGCTCGGCGGCTGCGCGGTGCAGGCCGCGTTTCCCGGCAACCAGGAGCTGCCGCCGTCCCTGCGGGGAATGCCCGGCTCCCACCTGTTGGTCCAGCCGGACGAGGCGTGGGCCGATCCGGATCTGGCGCTCTGCTTCGACGTGGCGAGCGCGTCCCGGCTGAACGCCCTGGCCGATCGGATGACGACCCGGACGGCGATCGTGGTCGACCACCACGCCTCCAACACCCGGTTCGGCGGTATTCATCTCGTGGACCCGACTGCGGCGGCCACCTCGGTGGTGGTCGACCAGTTGCTCGGCCGGCTCGGCGTACCGCTGGACCGGGAGATCGCCGAGTGTCTCTACATTGCGCTGATCACCGACACCGGTTCGTTCCGGTTCGACATGACCACCCCGGCGGTGCACCAGTTCGCCGCCCGGTTGCTGGCCACCGGCATCAGCCCGGCCGAGGTCTCCCGGCGGGTCTTCGACAGCCGACCGTTCGGGGCGGTCCAGCTCTTCGGTGCGGTGCTGCAACGTTGCGTCCTGGAGCCGGCGGCAGCCGGCGGCCAGGGCCTCGTCTGGACCCATGCCACCCTGGCCGATCTGGAACGTTTCGACCAGCCGCCGTATGTGCTTGAGGCGTTGATCGATTCGGTCCGGTGCACGGTCGAGGCGGATGTGAGCTGCGTGCTCAAGCAGGTGAGCGAGACCGGATGGGCGGTATCGATGCGCAGCAAGGGCGGTGTCGACGTGAGTGCGGTGGCGGTGGCGCTCGGCGGCGGTGGGCATCGGCTCGCTGCCGGCTTCACCGGTGTCGGCAGCGCCGACGAGGTCATCGCTGCCATCCGTGCCCAGCTTGGCTGAGTGCCCCGATCGCTGACCCGGGCGCGGGTCGGTCTCCTCCACAGGTGCCAGATCTCGCCAACCGAGCCCCGACCACCTGCATAGACACTTCACTCGTCGTCACCGACCAGGGACAATCGAGTGATGGAGCAGCCGTCTGAGCTCACCGCGGAGGTGCCGCGGGCCTGGGACCGACCGGTCGTCTCGATCCCGGTCATTGCCGTACTGTCGCTGGTGGGTGGGCAGCTGCCCTCGTTCTCGACGGCGGCGAACCTGTACACCATCGGCACCGGCGGGGCGCTGATCTGGTTCGGTCTGTCGCACCGGGTGCCACGGCGGCCGACCCCATGTCGACTCGGTGACGGTGCGGTGTGGTGGATCGTGCCGGTCGCGATGTTCACCGTCGTCGAGGGCGCCACGTTCGCGATGGGCTCGACCGACGACTTCCCGACCTTCTCCAAGCTGGCCGATCCGGTGCTGGACGGGCCAGTGGCCCGGTCGGCGGCGTACTGCGGCTGGCTGGCCGCGTTCTGGGTGCTGGTGCGGCGATGAGTGGTACTCGGGCGGCGGTGATCGGCGGTTTCGTCGTCGCGCTGGCGCTGTTCGGGGTGCTGGAACTGCTCGCCAGGCGGCCGGGCTCGCGGATCCCGACGTTCGGTGACGTTTGCGCGTACGTGATGCAGTACGAGGTGGGCAGGGTGCCGGTCGGTCGGATCGGGGTCTTCGGATTCTGGTGGTGGGTCGGGTGGCACTTCTTCGCGCGGTGATCGACGTAGACTAATGTATTTCTCTCGCATTGTGGGAACAGTGCGCAGGATGTGGACCTGAACGATAACTTGGGTGTGGTGCGGGCCACACCTGCCCGCCGCCTGTCCGCCTGGTCGCGGCCCCGGTGATCCCGGAGGTGCCGTCGTCGGCAATCCGGTGTCAACCTGTGGGAAGGTCGTGGCGTCATGCCCAGCAAGCCCAAGCCCGAAACCGCCGACGAAGCGCGCGAGCAGGCCCGGCGGGCATTGCAGATGTCGATGGACACCCGCCAGTAACGTCTGCGGGTCGCCTCCGGCCGCGCCGTCGCGCGAGACCGCGCGGCCTGGGTCGGTGTGTTGCGGGAATCGGTCTGCGGTGTTCCGCCTAGGTAAGTGACCTGGGCAATAGCGCTCCTTACCAATCGGCTGTCAGGCTGTACCGCGATGGCCACCTCCGGCACTACGCCACCGTCGCCACCGTCCGGCCCGGGGTCCGAACCACGGTCGGCGTCCACCCGACGGATCGTGCGCCTGGCACTACCCGCTTTGGTCGTGCTGGCGGCCGAGCCGATCTACGTCCTCGTCGACACCGCCGTCGTCGGCCGCCTCGGGCCGGTGGCCCTCGCCGCCGTCGCGGTGGGTGGCACCGTGATGTCGGTGGCCGCCTGGCTCGGCACTGTCGCGGCGTACGGCACCACCGGCCGCGCCGCCCGCCGTTACGGCGCCGGTGACCGGGCCGCCGCCCTGGCCGAGGGGGTTCAGGCGTCCTGGCTCGGGGCGTTCGCCGGACTGCTGCTCGCCGTAGCGCTGCAGATCCTGGCCGGTCCGATCACCGCTGGGCTCGCCGGGGCGCACGGCCCGGTCGCCGACGCCGCCGAACAGTGGCTGCGGATCGCCGCCTGGGGCGCGCCGGGTCTGCTGCTGGCCGCCGCCGGCAACGGCTGGATGCGCGGTGTGCAGGAGACCCGCCGTCCGGTGTGGTACGTGCTGGCGGCCAACGTCGTCTCCGCCGTGCTCTGCCCGGTGCTGGTCTACCCGCTGGGTCTGGGGCTGACCGGGTCGGCGGTGGCCAACGTCGTCGCGCAGACCCTGGGCGGTCTGCTCTTCGTCCGGGCGCTGGCGACGGCCGGGGCGCCGTTGCGCCCCCGGCCGCACCTCCTGCTGACCCACCTCACCGTCGGACGTGACCTGCTGATCCGAGGCGCCGCGTTCCAGGTCAGCTTCCTGTCCGCCACCGCTGTCGCGGCACGGTACGGCACCATCCAGGTCGGCGCCCACCAGATCGCCATCCAGCTGTGGTTCTTCACCGCGCTGGCGATGGACGCGCTGGCGATCGCCGGCCAGTCGCTGGTCGGCGCGGCGCTGGGCGCCGGTGACGCGGCGGGCGCCCGGCTGCTCGCCCGCCGGCTGGTGCTGTTCGGCCTCCTCGCCGGCGTCGGATTCGCGGTGCTGTTCGCCGCCGGTGCCCCGGTGATTCCCGGCTGGTTCAGCCCTGACCTCGGCGTGCACGACCAGGCGATGGTCATCTGGCCGTGGTTCGTGGCGCTGCAGCCGGTGGCCGGGGTGGTCTTCGCTCTCGACGGGGTCTTCATCGGGGCGGGTGATCTGCGTTACCTACGTGACCTCACGATCGGTGGCGCGCTCGGCGGATTCCTGCCGGTCATCTGGGCCGGCTACCTGCTCGATTTCGGTCTGGCCGGCATCTGGGCCGGGCTGGCGGTGTTCATGCTGGTCCGGCTGGTCGGGCTGGTCCACCGGCTGAGGTCGCCGCAGTGGACGGTGCTCGGCGTGCCGGCCGGCCGGACCTGATCGCTGCGGCCATCGGGCGACCGGACCTGATCGCCACCAAGTATCGGGATCTGGCAGGCTTGGCAGTCGTGAGTACGCACGGACTGATCGTGGTCGACAAGTCGGCCGGGATGACCTCGCATGACGTCGTCGCCCGGATACGGCGGCTGGCCGGCACCCGTCGGGTGGGCCACGGCGGCACCCTGGACCCGATGGCGACCGGCGTGCTGGTGGTCGCGGTGAACCGGGCCACCCGGCTGCTTACCTACGTGATCGGCGTCGGCAAGACCTACACGGCCACCATCCGGCTCGGCGTGTCGACGGTGACCGACGACGCCGAGGGGGAGGTCACCGCCCGGTTGCCGGTGGACGGTGTCACCGAGGAGCGGATCCGGGCCGGGCTGACCGCGCTGACCGGGGAGATCGACCAGGTGCCCAGCGCCGTGAGCGCAATCAAGATCAACGGGCAGCGGGCGTACCGGCGGGTCCGCTCCGGCGAGCAGGTCGAGCTGGCCGCCCGCCGGGTGACCATCTCCCGCCTCGACCCGATCGCCGTCCACCCGCCGACCGACGGCAGCGTCGACGTCGACGTCGAGGTGGCCTGCTCGTCCGGCACGTACATCCGGGCCATCGCCCGGGATCTGGGGACTGCGCTCGGCGTCGGCGGGCACCTCACCGCGCTGCGCCGGACCGCGGTCGGCGGGTTCACCGCGGCCGAAGCCGCCACTCTGGCGGAGCTTGAGCAGCGGGCACCGGACGTGGTGCAGTTGCCCATGGCGACCGCCGCCAGCCGCTTCCTCACCGGCCGCGAGGTCGGCGCGGAGGAGGCCCGGGTGCTCGGTCACGGTGGCCCGATCGCACCGATCGGCCGACCCGGGCCGTATGCGGTCTACGCCCCGGACGGCGAACTGCTCGCGGTGGTGTCGGAACGTGACGGCCGGGCCCGCGCGGAGGTCGTCCTCGCGCCGGCGTGACAGCATCGAACCCGGCCGGTCACCCGGTTGGGGCAAACCTTGGCGGCACAGGCGGGAGGCATCATGCAGCGGTGGCGGGGAGTGGAGGCGGCCGGTGGTGGCTGGGGTCGCGCGGTGGTCACCATCGGGGTGTTCGACGGCATCCACCGCGGGCATCAGGCGACGATCGGGCATGCCGTCAAGCGGGCCCGCGACCTCGGTATCCAGTCCGTGGTGGTGACCTTCGACCCGCATCCGGCCGAGGTGGTGCGGCCCGGTAGCCATCCGGCGGTGCTCACCGGGCCGGCCCGCAAGGCCGAGCTGATCGAATCGCTCGGCGTGGACGTGCTCTGCGTACTGCCGTTCACCGTCGAGTTCTCCCGGCTGACCGCTGAGCAGTTCGTCCACGACCTGCTGGTCGAGCATCTGCACGCCGCCGTGGTGGTGGTGGGGGAGAACTTCCGGTTCGGGCACCGGGCCACCGGGGACGTCGCGCTGCTGGCGCGGCTCGGTCGCCGGTTCGGGTTCGCGGTCGAGGACGCCAGCCTGGTCACCGACAGCGGCACGGTCTTCTCTTCGACGTACATTCGGGCCTGTATCGACGCCGGGGACGTGACCGCCGCCGCCGCCGCGCTCGGCCGGCCGCACCGCCTCGAAGGGGTGGTGGTCCGCGGCGACCGTCGCGGCCGGGAAATCGGCTTTCCCACCGCGAACCTGCTCACCCCGCGGTACGCGGCGGTGCCGGCGGACGGCATCTACGCGGCCCGGCTGGTGCGCTCGGACGGCCCGGTCCGCCCGGACGGGCTCAGCGGAGGAGGCCCCGGGCTGCCGGCTGCGGCCTCCATCGGCACCAACCCAACCTTCGCCGGCCGCGACCGCCGGGTGGAGGCGTACGTCCTCGACTTCGACCGGGACATCTACGGCGAGCAGGTGGCGATCGACTTCGTCGCCCGGCTGCGGGAGACCCGCCGGTTCGACGGGGTCGGTCCGTTGGTCGTCCAGATGAACGAGGACGTCGCCCAGGTCCGGACGGTGCTCGGCGCCTGACGTCCACCGGAGCCTCCCGGGCCGGTGGGCAGCCGCGATCCGACGCACCGTGGGCTTGCCGGCCGCCGTGCCGACCGGCTGGTAGCCTGAACACAGCGTCGGACCACCGACGATTCGTCTCGCCTGCCTGCACGACGCCGCGGGCGCCGAGACGAGGGACGACCCCACACAGATTCAGGGAGACCATGGCGCTCGATCAGGAAGCCAAGCGCAAGATCCGCGAGGAGTACGCCACCGCCGACGCGGACACCGGTTCGCCGGAGGTCCAGGTCGCGGTGCTCACCAAGCGGATCGCCGACCTCACCGGGCACCTCAAGGTGCACAAGCAGGACCATCACAGCCGTCGTGGTCTGCTGCTGCTGGTCGGCCGGCGCCGCCGGCTGCTCAACTACCTGCAGAAGAAGGACATCAACCGCTACCGTTCGCTCATCGAGCGGCTCGGTCTGCGGCGGTGACGTAGCGGCGCGGCGGCGGCCGTCCATGGCCCCGCCGCGCCGCACCACCATCATCCGACACCGGGCACCACGACCCACCCGTCGACGGGAGCCGGTCAACGTACCGGTCCTCGGTAGTGGCCCCCGGGCCAGCCGGCCACGACGCCGGCTCCCCCGGGCGCTTCGATCGATGACCGGCCGGTTGAGCAGCTCCCCGAGGTCGTGGCCCCACGACGCGTAAAGGAGCGCGACATTACCATGACCGAGCAGCACAATCTCGGCACCCAACGCAGCACCGCCGTGATCGACAACGGAGCTTTCGGCACCCGCGAGGTCACCTTCTCCGCCGGACGGCTGGCCCGCCAGGCCGCCGGCTCGGTGATCGCCCAGCTGGGCGACACCGTGGTGCTCTCCGCGACCACCGCCAGCAAACAGCCGCGTGAGCACCTCGACTTCTTCCCGCTCACCGTCGACGTCGAGGAGCGGATGTACGCCGCCGGGCGAATCCCCGGCTCGTTCTTCCGCCGCGAGGGTCGGCCGAGCGAGGAGGCGATCCTCACCTGCCGGCTGACCGACCGGCCGCTGCGCCCGACGTTCGCCAAGGGCCTGCGCAACGAGGTCCAGGTGGTGGCCACCGTGCTGGCGCTGGACCCGGCCCACCCGTACGACGTGATCGCGATCAACGCGGCGTCGATGTCCACCAAGCTGTCCGGCCTGCCGTTCTCCGGGCCGATCGGGGCGACCCGCGTCGCCCACGTCGACGGCGCGTGGGTGGCCTTCCCGACCCTGGACGAGCTGTCCCGGGCCACCTTCGACATGGTGGTCGCCGGCCGGGCCCTGCCGGACGGCGACGTGGCGATCATGATGGTCGAGGCTGAGGCCACGCCGCACGCGGTGGGGCTGATCGCCGGCGGCGCCACCGCCCCCACCGAGGACGTGGTGGCCAGCGGGCTGGAGGCGGCCAAGCCGACCATCCGCGAGCTGTGCCGGGCGCAGAGCGAGCTGGCCGAGGTGGCGGCGAAGCCGGTCGCCGACTTCCCGGTCTTCCTCGACTACGGCGACGACGTCTACGACGCGGTCGTGGCCGCCGGCCGCGACGAGGTCGCCGAGGCGTTGAAGATCGCCTCCAAGGCGGAGCGTGAGGACGCGCTGGACCGGATCAAGGACAAGGTCGCCGGCGAGCTCGTCGAGCGCTTTGAGGGCCGGGAGAAGGAGATCGGCGCGGCCTTCCGGTCGTTGACCAAGTCCGAGGTCCGGGCCCGGGTGCTCCGCGAGCAGGTACGCATCGACGGCCGCGGCCCACGGGACATCCGACCGCTGACCGCCGAGGTCGGGGTGCTGCCCCGGGTGCACGGCTCGGCGCTGTTCGAGCGCGGCGAGACGCAGATCCTCGGGGTCAGCACGCTGAACATGCTGCGGCTGGAGCAGACGCTGGACACCCTCTCCCCGGAGAAGTCCAAGCGCTACATGCACAACTACAACTTCCCGCCGTACTCCACCGGCGAGACCGGCCGGGTCGGCTCGCCGAAGCGGCGGGAGATCGGTCACGGCGCGCTCGCCGAGCGGGCCCTGGTGCCGGTGCTGCCGACCCGCGAGGAGTTCCCGTACGCGATCCGTCAGGTCTCCGAGGCGCTCGGCTCCAACGGGTCGACGAGCATGGGCTCGGTCTGCGCCTCCACGCTGTCGCTGCTGTCGGCCGGGGTGCCGATGAAGGCCCCGGTGGCCGGGATTGCGATGGGCCTGATCTCCGACGAGGTCGACGGGCAGACCCGGTACGTCACGCTGACCGACATCCTCGGCGCCGAGGACGCGTTCGGCGACATGGACTTCAAGGTGGCCGGCACCCCAGAGTTCGTCACCGCGTTGCAGTTGGACACCAAGCTCGACGGCATCCCGTCGGACGTGCTCGCCGGTGCCCTGCAGCAGGCCCGCGAGGCCCGGATGACCATCCTCGAGGTGATGCGCCAGGCGATCGAGGGGCCGGCCGCGATGAGCGAGCACGCCCCGCGGGTGACCACGGTGAAGATCCCGGTCGACAAGATCGGCATGGTGATCGGCCCGAAGGGCCAGACCATCAACGCGATCCAGGACGAGACCGGCGCGGACATCTCGATCGAGGACGACGGCACCATCTACGTCGGCGCCACCAACGGGCCGGCCGCCGAAGCCGCCGTCGAGCGGATCAACGCGATCGCCAACCCGACGCTGCCGAAGGCCGGCGACAAGTTCCTCGGCACGGTCGTCAAGACCGCCGCGTTCGGCGCGTTCATCTCGCTGCTGCCCGGCCGCGACGGACTGCTGCACATCTCCAAGGTGGGCGACGGCAAGCGGGTCGAGCGGGTCGAGGACCACCTCAACGTCGGCGACAAGGTCGAGGTGCAAATCGCCGACATCGACGCCCGCGGCAAGATCTACCTGGACAAGGTCCGCCCAGAGGGCGCCGAGGCGCCGGCCGCGTCCGACGGCGGCGAGCGTCCCGGTGGCCGCGACCGTGGTGACCGGGGGCCGCGCGATCGCGGGGACCGGGACCGTGGCGACCGGGGCCCCAGCCGGGGCGACGGTGGCGAGGGCGGCGAGCGCCGCCGACGTAACCGGCACAGCTGACGCCGGCCAAGATGGCCAGGACCGAACCGGTCACCGGCCGGGGCCTGTCCCGGCCGGTGACCCGGACACTCACCGCCGACCCGTTGGGCGGTACGGTACGCCGTACCGTGCTGCCCAACGGGCTGCGGGTGATCACCGAGGCGATTCCGGCGATGCGCAGTGTGTCGTTCGGCGTGTGGGTCGGGGTAGGCTCGCGCGACGAGACCCCGGCCCGCTCCGGGGCCTCGCACTTCCTAGAACACCTGCTGTTCAAGGGGACGCAGCGGCGTACCGCGTGGGATATCTCGTCGCAGATCGAGGCTGTTGGCGGCGAGACCAACGCGTTCACCACCAAGGAGTACACCTGCTACTACGCCCGGGTGCTCGACGAGGACCTGCCGCTGGCCGTCGACGTCGTCTGTGACCTGGTGGCCAACTCGGTGATCGACCCGGCCGACGTGGAGACCGAACGTGGCGTGATCCTCGAAGAGATCGCCATGCACGACGACGAGCCCGACGACGAGGTTCACGACCTGCTCGCCGAGGCCGTCTTCGGCCCGCATCCGCTCGGCCGGCTGATCTCCGGCACCGAGGCAACGATCTCGGCGTTGACCCGCCGGCAGATCCACGACTTCTACCGGCGCCGCTACACGCCCGGGGCGATGGTGATCGCTGCCGCCGGCAACCTCGACCATCGGGCGGTGGTCCGCCAGGTACGGGCCGCGCTGCGGGGCAGCCCGTTGGACGCCGAACGGCCCGGTGCTCCGGCGCCGCTGCGCCCGGCCACCCCGGCGGTACGCGCCCGTCGGCCCCGAGTGATGGTGCGCCATAAAGAGACCGAGCAGGCCCATCTGGTGCTCGGCGGCCCGGGTATCAGCCGCGGCGACAACCGTCGGTTCGCGCTCGGCGTGCTGAACAACGTCCTCGGCGGCGGGATGTCCAGCCGGCTGTTCCAGGAGGTACGGGAACGCCGAGGGCTCGCCTACTCGGTCTACTCGTACGCCAGCCAGTACGCCGACGGCGGGACGTTCGCCGTCTACGCCGGTTGTGCGCCGAGCCGGGTCGACGAGGTGCTGGAGCTGGTCCGGGCGGAGCTGGCGGCGGTCGTCGAGCACGGGCTGAGCTCCGACGAGCTGGCCCGGGGCAAGGGCATGAGCCGCGGCGGGTACGTGCTGGGCCTGGAGGACACCGGATCCCGGATGGGTCGGCTGGCCAAGGGGGAGCTGCTCTACGGCGAGCAGTTGACCGTGGACCAGCTTCTCGCACGGGTGGCGGCGGTGACCGCCGAACAGGTCGGCGCGGTCGCCGCCGAGCTGCTCACCCGGCCGATGTCCCTGGCGGTGATCGGCCCGGTGGAGTCCACGATGTTAGCCGGCGCGCAGCCCTCGCCGGTGGGGTAGGCGCTGGCCGGACCGTTGTCTCCGCCGGTGGGATAGGTTGTGCCGGTGAGCGAAGACGGTACGAATGTGACAGTCCCTCCGGGCGGCTCCGCAGTGGCCGCCCGGTCGTCCGCCGGGCCGGTCCGGGTCGGCGTGCTCGGAGCCCGCGGCCGGATGGGCGTGCAGGTCTGCAGAGCGGTCGAGGGGGCCGACGGTCTCGCACTTGTCGCCACGATCGACGAGGGTGACCGGTTGTCCGACGCCTCGGACGCCGCCGCAGAGGTGGTCGTCGACTTCACCAACCCAGACGCGGTGCTGGACAACTTGCGCTGGTGCATCGACCAGGGGATCAACGTGGTCGTCGGGACCAGCGGGTTCACCGATCAGCGCCTCGACCTGGTCCGCTCCTGGCTGTCCGACAAGCCCGAGGTCGGCGTGGTGATCGCCCCCAACTTCGGCATCGGCGCGGTGCTTATGATGCAGTTCGCGGCGAAGGCGGCACGGCACTTCGAGTCCGTCGAGATCATCGAGCAGCACCACCCGGCCAAGGTGGACGCGCCCAGCGGCACCGCAGGACACACCGCGCGGGTGATCGCGACGGCCCGGGCCGCCGCCGGGTCGGCTGAGATGCCGGACGCCACCACCGCCGAGGTGCCGGGCGCGCGGGGCGCTGACATCGACGGGATCCGGGTGCACTCGGTACGGGCGGCCGGCCTGGTCGCACACCAGGAGGTACTGTTCGGCACGGCGGGGGAGACCCTGACGATCCGGCACGACTCCTACGACCGGGCGTCGTTCATGCCGGGGGTGCTACTGGCGGTACGGGCCGTGACGCGCCGTCCCGGGCTGACCGTCGGGTTGGACAGCCTGCTCGACTGAGCTTTACCGGGTCCTGTTGCCGGACTCTGGTGGGTCCTGCTGCCGGGCCCTGTCGGGTCGTGCGGCGGGCCGGGTCACTGCTCTGCGGCAGCCGCCGGTGGGACCGCCACGTGCAGCCGTAGCTGCGGGACCAGCATGTCGGCCACGTCCAACGCCCGCGTCGCCCCGTCCGGCTCCCAGCCGGCCGAGCCGAGGAACTTGCGGGTCGCCGGGTCCCGTTCGTACGCCCAGGCGAGCGCGGTGTCGAAGCCGTCGGTGCGCCACAGGTCCACGGCGGCGGCGAGCAGTCGGCTGCCGTGTCCCCGCCGGCCCCAGCGCGGCTCGACCAGCAGGTCGGTGACGGCGGCGATCCGGTCACCGAGCGCCCCGGCCGGTTCCTCGGGAGCCAGGGCCTGCTCGTCGGTCGGGCCGGACGCGGTGAAGCCCACCAGATAGGATTGCTCGGCCTGCTCGACGGCGACGAGCACCCGGTGCCGCTGCGACGGCGGATCGTTGATCGCAGCGTCCCACCGCTGCGCCAGCCAGCCCTCGTCCACCTCGTCGAGCGCCTGGCGGGGCAGCAGTCGCCGGTAGGCGACCCGCCAGGTGGTCAACTGGATGCGGGCAATCTCACCAGCGTCGCCCGGTCGGGCAGGACGGACATATCCGAGCGCCATGAGTGGTCAGCGTACGGACAGGGGCGAGGTCATGCCGCAGCGGGCCGCCGGGGGCACCGGTCGGCGGGTGGCGATCGTCGCGGTACTCGCGGTCGTCGTCGCGGCCTTCCTCGCCGTCGCCGCCGAACGGCACGGCTTCTTCGACCTCAAGGTCTACTACGGGGCGATGCACCACTGGCTGCGCGACGGCGGCGAACTCTACGATCACATGAAGCCGTTCAGCCAGTACGGGTTCACCTACCCGCCGTTCGCGGCGCTGGTGATGTCGCCGATGGCGGTCCTGCCGTGGCATCTGGCGATCGTGGTGAGCGTGACGCTCGCCGTGGTGACCAGCGCGCTGGTGCTGTGGTGGCTGGTCGACCCGATCTCCCGCCGCGAGGGCTGGACCCGCTGGTTCGCCTTCGCGGTCGCTGCCTGCCTGGTGGCCGCGTACGAGCCGATGCGCGAGACGGTGAACTTCGGCCAGGTCAACACGCTGCTGCTGGTCCTGGTCGCGGCCGACCTGCTGTGGCTGGTCGCGGCCGGGTCGCCGGTGCCGCAGCGGTGGCGCCGGTTCGCCGGAGTCGGGGTCGGTCTGGCGACGGCGATCAAGCTGACCCCTGGCATCTTCATCGTCTACCTGCTGGTCACCCGGCGGTGGCGGGCGGCGGTCACCGCCGCCGGTACGGCGACCGTGGCGACCCTGGTCGCGGCGGCGGTCGCCCCGGACGCGTCCCGGGAGTTCTGGACGCAGGCGCTGTGGAACACCGACCGGGTAGGTGCGTTGGACTTCGTCTCCAACCAGTCGCTGCGCGGGGTCGTCGCCCGGATCGATCCGCTGCATCCGAGCACCGTCGCCTGGCTGGTGCTGGTGCTGGTCACCCTGATCTGGTGGGCGTGGCGGTGCCGCCGCGCTGTCGCAGCCGGTGACGAGGCGACCGGGCTGGCGTTGACCGGCGTGGTCGGCTGCCTGGTCAGCCCGGTCACCTGGGTGCATCACCTGGTGTGGTTGCTGCCGGCGCTGATCCTGCTGGTGGACAACGGGCTGCCCGCGGCGCGGGGCAGCCGGCGGCGGCGGGCGTTGCTTGGCTTCGCCGTGGTCGGCTATCTGCTGCTGATCAGCCGGCTGGTGTGGATCTGGCGCGAATCCGACGCCGCGAACGTGGCCGGCTTCGTCGGCAGCAACGCGTACGTGTGGGTGAGCCTGGGGCTCCTGCTGTTCCTGCCGGTGCGTGAGCTGGACCCGTCCGCCCGCTGGCCGGCACCGGCCGCCGGTCGACCGATCACGTCGAGGTGAGGCTGACGCACGTCATCTTTGCGTCTTTACGTGCGTCAGCCTCACCTCGACGCCGGATGCCGGGTCATCGTGCGGCGGTGCCGGTGGTTGGGCTGGCCGGCTGCGGCTGCCGCCACATCGGCCACAGCGGCGGGCCGTTGTCGGGTAACGCCAGCGGGTGTCGGGTGGTGGGTCGGTAGCCGTGGCGTAGGTAGAGGTCGCGGGCGGCGGGGCTGGTGGCGACGAGGTAGCTGGCGATGCCGGCGGTATCGCAGATCTGGTGTCGGTGACGTAGTAGCGCGCCGCCGATGCCATTGCGCTGCCGGTGCGGTGCCACCCCGAGGTACGCCAGGTAGGTGTGTGGTTGGCGCGGGGCGTGGGTGTGCAGCAGGCCGGCGAGTTGGAGGAACCGGTCGGCGTGGCGGCCGGTGATGCGTCGTAGCCGGGCGGTCTGCCGGTCGGTGGTGGTGTGGGCGATCGGGTACGGCAGCCACAGCGCCGCTGCGGCCCGGTCGATCGTCGTGTGGACGGTGCCGTCGGTCATCGCCTGGGCCAGCAGGCCGGGGCAGAGCCGCTGGTAGACGTCCCGCCGCCGTGCCGTGCCGGGGATCAGCCAGCGGGCGTCGGGGGTGTCGACGAACGCGTCAACCAGCACCCGGGCCAGGCGCGGTACGTCGTCCACCCCGGCCCGCCGCACCCGCACCGTGCCGGCGGGGCCGGCGGTCGCGGTCACCGCCGGCCCTGTCGGCCGTGCCGGCTCCGTCGGCCGTGCTGGCTGTGCCGGCTTCGTCGGTCGGTGGCGGCCAGGTGTCGCACCAGCTGATCGACCCCCGGCGGTACGGGTGTGAGCAGTTGCCGTAGTTGCCGTCGGGCGAAAATCCACAACGCTCCTCCAACGGCCACTTGATCGACTTCAGCACAGCGATTGCACGTACAGCACGAGCGAGCATCATGGCGTCGAACGTTGAAATTATTGATCAACGACATGGTCATCCGCCTGCGCCAAACCCACACTGGACGATGCCGACCTGAACCTGTAGGGGTAACCTGTCGCCTGACGGCTGTAGGCAGCGATGGGCGACAGCGGGGAGGCGCGATGACATCACAGCCAGGAGTTGCCGATGAGAGCAACCCGCCTCACTTCGGTGGTGTGCTGCGAGCACGTCGGGTCGGTCGCGAGTGGTCGCTTCGGGATCTTGGCGAACGGATACGGTTCAATCGCGGCTACATCGGAAAGGTGGAACAGGGCGACAAGTTTCCTGAACGGCAGTTCGCCGAACTTGCCGACCGGGCACTAGGTGCTAATGGTTTCCTGGTGGCAGCGTGGCGAGACGCAGCGGAGGAGCGACGAAAGGCTCTGGTGACGGGGCGGATGCTGACCGCCTCAACCAAAGACTCGCTAAAGATGATTGCAGCCGTGGAAGATTCCATGGATCTGACCGATCTGGAGCAAGCTACGACCCGGCTCTCGACTGCATACCTCGGCACCGCTCCTGCGCCGATGCTGCATTCCGCTGTAGAGTTACGAGGCGATGTCCTGCGCCGCCTACGAAGCCGCCAGTACCGGCCGAATGAGTTGGCCGACCTGTATCAGATAGCTGGCCGCCTTCAAGGGGTGCTTGCGTACGCCGCTCTCGATTTGGGGGACTCGGCGGTAGCGATGACGCATGCAGATGCGGCGCTGGTCTGTGCAGAAAATTCAGGTGATCGTGAGCTCCGAGCCTGGGTGCGGGGAACCCAGAGTCTCATAGCCAGATTCGACGGCAACTATAGCCAAGCTCTCGCGTCCGTCACGGATGGGCTCGCGCACTCAGCTACCAGTGCGAGCAGACTTCGCCTGATATGTGGGTACGCCCAGTGCAAGGCGAACCTTGGGGACTCGGCAGGCAGCAACCGGGCCCTCGACCAAGTGCAACATGAGCGGGAGAAGTTGATCCCAAGAGCCTCGGAGCGCGGGATATTCGACTTCAGTGAGGCCAAACAGCACTATTATGCCGGCAGCAGCCTGATCTGGCTGGTTGAAGCCTCAGACGCAGATCGGGCAGCCCGAGAAGCGTCGGAGGCGATTCGGCTGTGGGAGAACGGTCCGGAGGAGGGTCGATCGCTAGACGACGAAGCGCTGGCACGCGTTTATCAGGCAACCGCCTACCTGAAGGTCGGTAAGCTGGACGAGGCTGCGGCCGCTGTTCGCCCAGTACTCGATCTTCCACCAGAGCGCCGCATCTCGTGGATCCACAAACGTGTCGGACGCATGGCCGAGATACTCGGAACCAAGCGATTTGCCGGCACTTGGAAGGCCGAACAATTGCGAGCCGAAATCCGTGCCTTCGCTGAAGTCACGTAGCTCGGATTGAACTTCCGATCACATGTCAGCTGGCCAGGGTGAGGATCCGGTCGCCGGCGATCCGGGCCAGGTAGCGCACCTCGTCGAGCCCGACCGGGGTCTGCCCGGGTGGGCGGGGCACCTGGTAGACGCTGCGTTCCCCGTCCGGGCGCAGCCCGGCCGCCTGGTAGAACCGTCGGGCCCGCTGGTTGCCGTCGAGCACCCACAGCCGCATCGTGCGCCAGCCCTGCCCGGTCAGCCCGGCGATCGATGCGGTGAACAGGAGCCGACCGACCCCGGTGCCCCAGTGTACGGGGTCGACGTACATGCTGACGATCTCGCCGTACGTCGGATCGAGCTGGTCCCGGTCCTGGTCGATCCGGTACGGGCCGAAGGTGCTGAACCCGACGATCTGCTCGCCTTCGGTGGCGACCAGGGTGCGGAACGGGTGCTCAGAGTCGGCGGTGCCGACGTCGCGGCGGCGCTGCGCCCAGGCGGCGACGTTGAGCCGGTCGAGCACGTCCGCGGGGATCAGGCCCGCGTAGCCGGCCTGCCAAGCGCGCACGTGGATCCCGGCGATCGCGTCGGCGTCCTCCGGAGTCTCCTGCCTGACTTCTGGCATATGGGGATTTCTATCCTGTTTCACAACCGACGTCTAGTAGCACCGGCCGGGTGTCGAGTGGACCGGCCGGCCCCGCCGCGCGTCGCGCGTGTGTGAACCGGTTGGGAGACTGACGGGATGAGAGTCTTCGCCTCCGTCGACGATCTGGCCAGAGCCGTGGGCGAGTCGCTGGGGCCAGGCGACTGGTTGCCGGTCGACCAGCACCGGGTCGACATGTTCGCCGAGGCCACCGACGACCATCAGTGGATTCACACCGACCCGCAGCGGGCGGCCGACGGCCCGTACGGCGGCACGGTCGCCCACGGGTTTCTCACCGTCTCCCTTGTCCCGGCACTGATGCGCCGGCTGTACCGGGTGGACGGGGTACGGGCGAGGATCAACTACGGGCTCGACAGGGTTCGGTTCCCGGCTCCGTTGCGTACCGGTTCCGCCGTACGGGCCGAGGCCGCCATCGCCTCGGTGGAGCCGGTCGTCGGCGGTGTACAGGCGGTCATGGCGGTGACCCTCACCGCCGACTCCGGCGACCGGCCGGTCTGCGTCGCCGAGACCATCAGCCGGCTGCTGGTGACTGCACCGCGCTGACCACCGGTCACGGCAGCAGCGCCCGGATCAGCGCGATGGCGACGAAGACGACGATGAAGGAGAGATCGATTGCGGCGCCGCCGACGCGTAGCGGCGGCAGCACCCGCCGGACCGGGGCCAGCACCGGCTCGGTCACCGCGTGCAGGGCGGCGGTGACGCGGGAGCGGAGCGAGTCACGCGGGCTCGGCCCGGCCAGCACGGTGCTCCAGTCGAGGATCGCGCGGGCGATGAGCAGCAACTGGAAGACCAGGAGCAGCAGACTCAGAAGTGCGAACAGGGGACCCATCGGGGCAGACCTCCAGGACGACCGGTGAGCGTTCCACTATGCCCGGCGATCGTGTGTGGTCGCTGAGAATCGCCGCGGCGGACGGGTCCGATCGGCGAGGATCGGCCGCGCCCGGCTGCCGGGTCCTCCGGTGCCGCCGTCAATGTCGTACCCGGGCGGTAACTTGCGTGGCGATGCCCTTACCAGACAGTCTCTCGCTCGCCCAGGCCCGCCGGATCGCGCTCGCCGCTCAGGGCTTCACCGACCCCGTGCCGATTAAGGTGGCGAACCGTCGGCACCTGCGCCGGGTGCTGGACAGGGTCGGCCTGATCCAGATCGACTCGGTCAACGTCCTACAGCGCGCCCACTACCTGCCGCTGTACAGCCGGCTCGGTCCGTACCCGACCGACCTGCTGGACCGGGCCGCCGGGCATGCCCCTCGGGAGCTGTTCGAGTACTGGGGCCACGAGGCGTCGTTGATCCCGGTCGATCTGCAGCCGGCGCTGCGCTGGCGGATGGCCCGCGCCCGCGACGACGCCTGGGGCGGCATCCGACGTATCGCCGTCGAACAGCCGGAGCTGGTCGACCGGGTGCTCGCCGAGGTTCGCGCCCGCGGCCCGGCGACCGCCGCGCAGCTCGAGCAGGACACGATGCGGCCGAGTGGCAACTGGGGGTGGAACTGGTCGGCGGTCAAGACCGCCCTGGAGTACCTGTTCTGGGCCGGGGAGATCAGCTCCGCCGGGCGGACCAGCACCTTCGCACGCCGCTACGACGTGCCGGAGCGGGTGCTGCCGCCCCGGGTTGTCGCCGCGCCGACGCCGACCGAGGCACAGGCGCACCGGCAGCTGGTCGAGATCGCCGCCCGTTGCCTCGGCGTGGCCGCCGAGCCGGAGCTGCGTGACTACTTCCGGCTGTCGGCGGCGGCGGTCCGGCCGGTCGTCGCCGACCTGGTCGCCGACGGCATCCTGCGGCCGGTCCGAGTGCAGGGCTGGTCGCAGCCCGCCTACCTGCACCACCAGGCCCGGTTGCCGCGCTGGATCCGGGCCGCCACGCTGCTCAGCCCGTTCGACCCGGTGGTCTGGGAGCGGGCCCGCACCGAGCGGCTGTTCGGGCTGCGGTACCGGATCGAGATTTACGTACCGGCCGCGCAGCGGGTGCACGGCTACTACGTACTGCCGTTTCTCGAAGGCGACCGGCTGACCGCGCTGGTCGACCTCAAGGCGGACCGGGCCGCCGGGGTGCTGCGGGTGCCGGCCGCCTGGCCGGTGCCGGACGCCACCACCGATCCGGGGCAGACCGCGACTGCCCTGGCCGGCGAGCTGACCCGGCTGGCCGGCTGGCTCGGCCTGTCCGAGGTCGCGACACCGGCCACCGGCGACCTGGCCGGCCCGCTGACCCGGGCGTTGCCCGCCGCCGGTTCGCGCGGCGTGGCCATTGGTTGACCTGGCGGGTGCGCGGCCTGGTCGTTGGCTGAGCCGGCGGGACCGGCCGGTGTACGGTGGGACGATCGGCATCAAGGGAGGCGTGACGGATGGCGGGTCCAGACGGCGTGGCTGTGCAACGGCCCGTCGGTGACGGTCCGGGACCGCCCGGCGACGCCGGTCCCAACCCGGACGATCACTCCCACTATCACCAGCAGTACGCGTACCAGCCGCAGGCCCAACCGGACCGGTTCACCCGCCTGGTCAACCGGCTGTGGGCGCGGTCGCCGCGCTGGCTGGCCCCGTTGGCGGTGCTCGGCTGCATCGGCGCGGCCGCCGGCTACACGGTGATCACCGATCCGACGACCAGCAGCGCGGAGGCGGCACCCAGTTGCCTGCTGAAACTGACCACCGGGCTGGACTGCCCGGGCTGCGGCGGGACCCGGGCGGTCTGGTATCTGCTCAACGGTGATCTCGGCGCTGCCGCCCGGCACCACCTGCTGGTGGTCTTCGCCGTTCCGTTCCTGCTCTACGTCTACCTGGCCTGGGTCGGCCAGCAGCTGTTCCGCTGGCGGTTGCCGCAGTTGTCGCTCAGCCCGACGGCGGTCGGCTGGTCGCTGGGCGTCTGGCTGGCGTTCTCGGTGCTGCGCAACCTGCCGTGGGAGCCGTTCAGCTGGTTCTACGTCTGACCACTGCGGCCGCCCTGCGGGCGGCCGGTGGTCGGCCCGCCCGATGGACGCCGTGTTTGCCCGTGATACCGGCCGGCAACTAGAGTCCGAGAAATGTCGGAAATCGTGTCGCCGCAGGTCACGCTGATCGCCTGGACCCAGTTCCAGCCGCCCGCCGACGTCGACTGGTCGACCGACGCCGACGGTGGTCAAGCCTTGGCCGAGTTCGCTGGCCGGGCCTGCTACCAGTCGTGGCGCAAGCCCAACCCGGCGACCGCCACCAACGCCGGCTACCTGCGACACATCCTGGACAGTGGGCACCTGTCGGTGCTGGAGCATGGCAGTGTCACGTTCTACCTGACCGGGATCTCCCGGTCGCTGACCCATGAGCTGATCCGGCACCGGCACTTCTCCTACTCCCAGCTGTCCCAGCGGTACGTGCCGGAGCGCGACGCGGCCATGGTCGAGCCGGCGGTGATCGCCGAGGATCCCGAGCTGCACCGGCAGTTCGTCGCCGCCGCCGAGGCGAGCGTGCGGGCCTACACCGAGCTGCTGGAGGGTCTGGAGAAGCGGTTCGTCGACGAACCCAACCCGACGCTGCGCCGCAAGCAGGCCCGGCAGGCGGCTCGGGCGGTGCTGCCGAACGCCACCGAAACCCGGATCGTGGTCACCGGCAACTACCGGGCCTGGCGGCACTTCATCGGGATGCGGGCCACCGAGCACGCCGACGTGGAGATCCGCGACCTGGCGGTGGAGTGCCTGCGGCAGTTGCAGCGGGTGGCGCCGAGCGTCTTCGCCGACTTCGAGATCCGCCGGTTGCCGGACGGCAGCGAGGTCGCCGCGAGCCCGTACACCCGGCAGGGGGAATAGGCCACCGGCCCGTACCACCAGCGCTGAGAACGCGGTGCGGCCGTCCGATAGGTTGTCCGTATGACGCAGCACCACCTAGCCGGTCCCGGGGCGGGGACACCGACCCCGTTCGGGCGACTCCTGACCGCCATGGTCACCCCGATGAACGACGACGGCTCGCTCGACCTCGACGGCGCCGCCCGGCTGGCCAGCTACCTGGTCGACGAGCAGGCCAACGACGCCCTGGTGATCAGCGGCACCACCGGCGAGTCGCCGACCACCACCGATGCCGAGAAGGAGCAGCTGCTCCGGGCCGTCATCGACGCGGTCGGGGACCGGGCCCGGGTGGTCGCCGGTGTCGGCACCAACGACACCCGGCACACGGTCGAGTTGGCGGTCGCCGCCGAGAAGGTCGGCGCGCACGGGCTGCTGGTGGTCGCGCCGTACTACAACAAGCCGCCGCAGGCCGGGGTGGTCCGGCACTTCACCGAGGTTGCCGACGCGACCGGGCTGCCGGTGATGGCGTACGACATCCCGCACCGCACCGGCATCGCGATGAGCAGTGAGACGCTGGCCCGGCTCGGCGAGCACGAGCGGATCGTCGCGGTCAAGGACGCCAAGGGCGACCTGGCCGCCACCTCCTGGGTGACCGGCCGCACCGACCTGGCGTACTACTGCGGTGACGACGCGCTCACCCTGCCGACGCTGGCGATCGGCGGGGTCGGACTGGTCGGCACCTCGACCCACCTGACCGGTGCGCTGACCAAGCAGATGATTGAGGCGTACGTCGCCGGCGAGCACGCCGCCGCGCTGGCCCTGCACCGCCGGTTGCTGCCGCTGTTCACCGGCATCTTCCGCAGCCCCGGCACGATCCTGGTCAAGGCGGCGCTCGGGGTGCTCGACCTGCCCGCCGGTCCGGTGCGCTCGCCACTGGTCGAGGCCACCGACGCCGAGCTGGACCAGTTGCGGGCCGACTGCGCCGACGCCGGACTGGAGCTGCCGTGAGCCAGGCACACATGGAGTTGGACCTGCCGCCGCAGCTGCCGCCGGGCGGGCTGCGGGTGATCCCGCTGGGCGGGCTCGGCGCGATCGGTCGCAACATGACGGTCTTCGAGTTCGACGGCAAGCTGCTGGTGGTGGACTGCGGGGTGCTCTTCCCGGATGTGGAGCAGCCCGGGGTCGACCTGATCCTGCCGGACTTCGCCCCGATCCTGGACCGGCTCGCCGACGTCCAGGCGATCGTGCTGACCCACGGCCACGAGGACCACATCGGCGCGGTGCCGTACCTGCTCGCCCACAAACCGGACATTCCGTTGGTGGGTTCCCAGTTCACCCTGGCGCTGGTCGAGGCGAAGCTGGCCGAGCGGCGAATCGAGCCCTACACGTTGACCGTACGCGAGGGTCAGCGGGAACGGATCGGGCCGTTCGAGTGCGAGTTCCTCGCGGTGAACCACTCGATACCGGACGCGCTCGCGGTGGCGATCCGCACCCCGGCCGGCCTGGTGCTGCACACCGGTGACTTCAAGATGGACCAGCTGCCGCTGGACGGGCGGATCACCGATCTGGCCGGCTTCGCCCGGCTCGGTGCCGAAGGCGTCGACCTGCTGCTGTCCGACTCGACCAACGCCGAGACCCCCGGCTTCGTCACCCCGGAACGCGACATCGGTCCGGTACTCGACTCGATCTTCGGCAAGGCCACCGGCCGGATCATCGTGGCGAGCTTCGCCTCCCATGTGCACCGGGTGCAGCAGGTGATCGACTCGGCGTACGAGTACGACCGCAAGGTCGCGCTGATCGGCCGGTCGATGGTGCGCAACATGGGCATCGCCCGGGACCTCGGCCTGCTGCGGATCCCGCCCGGCCTGGTGGTCGGGCTGGACGAGGCGACGGCCCTGCCGCCGGACCGGATCGTGCTGATGTCCACCGGGTCGCAGGGCGAGCCGATGAGCGCGTTGGGCCGGATGGCGACCGGTGACCACCGGCACATCACCGTCGCGCCCGGCGACACCGTGGTGCTGGCCAGCTCGCTGGTGCCGGGCAACGAGACCTCGGTCTACCGGGTGATCAACCAGCTGGCCCGGGCCGGGGCGACCGTGATCCACAAGGAGACCGCCAAGGTGCACGTCTCCGGGCACGCGCCGGCGGGGGAGCTGCTCTACCTGCTCAACGTGGTGCGGCCGAGCAACCTGCTGCCGGTGCACGGCGAGTGGCGGCACCTGCGGGCGCACGCCCGGCTCGGCATCGAGTCCGGTCTGGACCCGCAGCGGGTCGTGCTCTGCGAGGACGGTGACGTCGTCGACCTGGTGGACGGGCACGCCACCCTGGTCGGGCATGTCAAGAGTCGGTACGTCTACGTGGACGGTCTCGCGGTCGGTGACGTCGGCGAGTCGTTGCTGACCGAGCGGCGGATCCTCGGCGACGGCGGGTTCATCGCGGCGACCGTGGTGGTCGACTCGGTGACCGGCAAGGTGGTCGGTGGGCCGACCGTGTCGGCGAAGGGATTCTCCGAGGACCCGGAGGCGTTCAACGCGGTCGTTCCGTTGATCACCGAAGCGTTGGGTCGGGCCGCTGCTGACGGCATCACCGATCCACACCAGCTGCAGCAGGTGGTCCGGCGGATTGTCGGCCGCTGGGTCAACGACGCGTACCGGCGCCGGCCGATGATCGTACCGACCGTGGTGGAGGTTTGAAGACGTCCTGAGGCCCGCCGGGGCTGACCGGGCGGCCGGCCGGCGGGCATACTGGTCGGACAGTTACCCACTGTCGTGACGAGAAGGCTGGCGTGCCAGGCGATCCCGGCTCCGGTGAGTCCCCTGCGGCGGCGCGGCGCAGGCTCCGACTCGCGCTGCGTCGCGCCCGCGAGTCGGCCGGGCTGACCCAGGGCAAGGTGGCGGACGCCCTCGACTGGTCGGTCTCCAAGGTCAACCGGATCGAGAAGGGCAGCGTCTCGGTCTCGACCACCGATCTGCGGGCCCTGCTGGAGTTGTACGGCGTGGTGGACGCCGACCGGGCCGTGCGGCTGCTGCGCGACGCCCGTACCTCCCGGTTGCGGGGCTGGTGGGACGAGCCGCGCTACCGGGAGCACCTGACTCCGGCGATGCTGCAGCTGCTGCAGTTGGAGGGCGAGGCCAGCGCCATCCGGGTGTTCCAGCCGACGTTGATCCCGGGCCTGCTGCAGACCCGCGAGTACGGCGAGTTCGTGTTGAACTTCTGGCGCAGCGAGCTGCCGGAGGCCGACCGCGCGCTGCGGCTCGAGGCCCGGCTGCGTCGCCGTGACCAGGTGCTGGACCGGCCCGATCCGCCGGAGTTCCACCTGGTGCTGGACGAGTCGGTGCTGTGGCGCACGATCGGCGGGCCGCGGGTGATGGTCGGGCAGTTCGCCGCCCTGCTACGGGTGGCGCGGCGACCGAACGTGCGGGTGCGGATCGTGCCGTTCGCCGACGCGGCGATCATGGCGATGCTGGCACCGTTCACGCTGCTCGACTTCGGTGACGAGGAGAACGCGCTGCTCTACCGCGAGGGCATCCTGCTGGACGAGATCGTCCACGCGGCGCAGCGGATCGGCCGGCACCGCGACTACTTCGCGCACATCTGGGACTCGGCCCACGACGAGGCGACCTCGGCCCGGTTGATCACCGAGCGGACGGCGACGTTGTCCGCCGATCTGCCGGTCGCGGAGGCCCCGTCCGTCGGTGGGTGAGTTCCGGTCGCGTATCGGCCGGGCCAGCTGCCGCGTTAACCAGGCAAATGCCGAATAGTCGGCATTAAGTCTGAAGCGGAGAAAAGACTATGATGCGGACATATCGCGGCTGGTGGCGGAGCAGCCGGTGTGACACCAACGCGTGCCTGGAAGCTACCGTGACCGCCTCCGGTGACGTGGCGCTGCGCGACTCGGCCGAGCCGGACGGGCCCTGGCTGGACGTCGACCGGCAGCAGTGGCGACGGTTCCTGCGCGGCGTCAACCGGGGCGACTTCGCCGGCCGGTAGGAGGCGGGTGGAGGCCGCCTCCCACCGACTCGGCCGACACCTGGTACGTGACGCGGCCCCGGGCGGTTCATCAACCCGGCTGTGACATTCGGCATCCGGGCCGGCCGATCCATCGACCGGCGCCCTCCGTACCACCTGTCGGCGTCCATCCGACGCCAACGGCAGAGGAGGTAAGGATGCGACGCCGACGAATCGTTACCGCCGGAATCACCGTCGCCGCGGTCGGGCTGCTCGCCGGGGTGACCCTGCCGGCCGTGGCCGGCGACGACCCGACCGACGGCGACGTCGCCACCGGTCAGCCGGCCGGTACGGACGGCCAGCCGGCCGCCGCGCACGACGACCTCGTCGCCGCGCTGCGTCGCGACCTCGGCGTCAGTGCGGCGGACGCCCGGACCCGGCTGGCCACCGAACGCTGGGCCACCCGTACCGTCGACGTTCTGCGGGCCGACCTCGACGCGGCGTACGCGGGCGCGTGGATCAGCCAGGACGGTGCCGACCTCGTCGTCGCGGTGACCGACCCCGCACAGCTGGGCCGGGTCCGCGCCGCCGGTGCCGAGGCCCGCCTGGTGGCCCGCAGCCAGCAGCAGTTGACCGGCGTGAAGGAAAGCCTGGACCGGGTGGGTGACGCCGCCAGCCCCGACCTGGCCGGCTGGTACGTCGACCTGGCCGACAACACCGTGGTGCTGCTCGCCCGGCCCGGAGCCCAGCCCGCTGCCCGGGACTTCGCCGCCGCCGCCGGAGTGCCGGCCGACGCGGTCCGGGTGGACGCCACCGACGAGGCGCCGGTGCCGCTGTTCGACGTCCGCGGCGGCGATCCCTACTTCATCGGTGCCGGCGGCCGGTGCTCGGTCGGCTTCTCCGTAATCGGCGGCTTCGTCACCGCCGGGCACTGCGGCCGCCCCGGCGACACCACCACCGGGTTCAACCGGCAGGCGCAGGGCGTGTTCCAGGCGTCGTCGTTCCCCGGCGACGACTGGGCGTTCGTCGCGGTCGACGACGACTGGACGCCGCAGCCGGTGGTCAACGACTTCAACGGCAACAACCTGCCGGTCGCCGGCAGCGTGGAGGCGCCGGTCGGGGCCAGCATCTGCCGTTCCGGGTCCACCACCGGGACCCGGTGCGGCGTGATCCGGGCCAAGGACGTCACGGTCAACTACCCGGAGGGTGCGGTCAGCGGGCTGACCCGCACCGACGTCTGCGCCGAACCCGGCGACTCCGGCGGTGCCTGGCTCTCCGGCGACCAGGCGCAGGGCGTGACCTCGGGCGGCTCCGGCAACTGCCGCACCGGTGGCGTCACATTCTTCCAGCCGCTGGCCGAGATCCTGCAGGTCAACAACCTGACCCTGGTCACCACTGAGGACGGTGCGACCCCGCCGAGCGGCGTGCCGACCGCCGTACCGACGGTCGCGCCGACCCAGCCGGCGGACCCGCCGCAGAGTCCCTGCGCCGACCACCCGGTGCTGCGCGACGGCGAGCTGAACCGGGTCGGTGACCGGCAGACCCAGCCGGACGGAAGGTTCTTCCGGGCCGGTGCCGGCCGGCACACCGCCTGCCTGCAGGCACCGGCCGGCGCGGCCTTCGGGCTCGCGCTGCAACGCTTCACCGCCGACGGCTGGCGCACGGTCGCCCGGGGCGACCGCGCCGGTGCCACGATGACCCGGTTGAACTTCTCCGGACCCGCCGGTGCCTACCGGTACCGGGTGCAGTCCGGTCGGGGCGTGGGTGGCTACCTCCTCGGGTTCTCGGTGAACTGACCGCCACCCGCCGCGCCGTCCCCGGGGACCGCCCTCCCCGGGGACGGCGCACACCCACGTCCCGCCGCTGAGTACGCGTACCCTGTCAGCCGTCAACCGGCGCTCGTAGCCTGGCCTACGGGAGGTCACGATGGGCTACGAGTTGCTGACCGTCGTCATCCTGGCGGCACACTTCGGGTTCCTCGCCTACCTGGCGGTCGGCGGTTTCCTGGCCTGGCGGTGGCCGCGGACGATCTGGCTGCATCTGACCGCGGCGGGCTGGGGGGTGCTGGTGGTCGCGGCCAACCTGAGCTGCCCGCTCACCGTCGCTGAGCACTGGTCCCGCCGCCGGGCCGGCCAGGCCGGCTTCGACGAGGGGTTCGTCGAGCGCTACCTGACCGGAGTGATCTACCCCGACCAGTACGCCTGGGCGGCCCGGCTGGCGCTGGCCACGGTCGTCGTGGCCAGCTGGGCCGGGGTGCTCAGGGCAGTTCGGCGACGGCGTCGGCGAACTGCGCCCCGGTGATGACCGCCGCGTTCACCAGCGCGGCGAGCTGCGCCCCGCTGACCCCGTACGCCAGGTCGGTGCTCACGTCGCCGGCCAGGATCAGCTCGCCGGAACCAGTGTCGTGCACGTAGGCCTTCGGCAGCAGCCGGTCGTGGTTCCACGAGTTGCAGAACCGGTACGCCTCGGCCAGCCGGTCCGCCGGCAGCCGCCGGTCGGCCAGCACCCGGCTGTGCAGCACCCGCTGCTGCTCGCCGAGCCGTTCGAAGTGGATCACCGCATGTCCCCACTTGCCGCCGACCACTCCGCTGTCATCGACGAAGTACCGGTCGCCGCGTTCGTTGAGCGCCGCCGTGATGCCCTCCAGAGTCAACGGCGAGACCACGTCCGGGCTGCCGCCCGCCGGCGGTACGCCGACCTCGCCGCCGGTGGCCGGCGGCTGATCGGCCGGTAGCTCGACGGTGTCGGTCAGCGGCTCGGCGGCCAGCCAGTCGGTGATCCGACGCGACTGGTGGTCGGTGCCGTTGCGGGCGTCGAACCGGCCCGCCAGCTCGGTGGCGGTGGCGGCCAGCTGCGCGCCGAGCGCGGCCATCGGCAGGTCGGCGGCCGGCCGGCCGCCGTACTCCGGCCGGTGGATCGTCTCGTCGCCGTGGCCGGCGGCGGCCGCGAGCCGGCAGACCAGGGCGCCGGCGGCGGCGAACTCCATCGCCGAGGCCTCGTCGTACGGCCGGTCGAGCCACTCCAGATGCTCGGCGAGGATCGCCAGGCCACGCTGGTGCTGACTGACCAACGCGCAGAACCGCAGATGCTCGGCCAGGTACGGGAAGGCATCACGTTCGTGCCGGTGCCGCCGGTACGCCCGCACGTGCGCCTGCGCCGCGTCGGCGTACCGGCCCAGCCGCAGGTACGGCATGATCACCGCGACCAGCGCCTTCTCCGGCTGCTCGGTGCAGCCGACCGCACCGCTGAGCACCGGTTCGACGATCGCCAGCGCCGCCTCCCACTCACCCCAGCCGGCGAGCAGCTCGGCCTGGCGGGACGGGTCACAGCCGGCGCAGTCGCTGTTCTCGTCCCGTGGGGCCGTCCGCCACCGGTCCAGCCACTGCCGGGCCTGGGCCTCGTCGCCGACATGGTCGGCTATCTTGCAGCGCAGGTTGTACACCGCCTGCAGACTCTGCCCACTGGCGGTGAACCGGCGCTCCATGTCGTCCAGCGCGGCCCGGGTCTGCGCCAGACCCACCCGGGGCGTGCCGCGCAGCGTGGCGACCGCCCACTTGTGGTACCAGCGCAGCAGTTCGGCGTCCCACGGCTCGAACAGCTCCGGGTACCGGTCGAAGGTGCTCAGACACCAGCCGAACGCCGGCAGCATCCGCCAGCGTTCGGTGTGGTGGTTGTACGTCTCGATCAGCGCCATCCGCGCGTCGAAACCGATCCGTGCCTGCCCGGCCGCGTCGGCGTGCGCGGCGATCCGTTCCAGCTCGGCGATCTTGCCGTCGCCGTCGGGCAGGTCGGTGGCCTCGTCCAGCGCCTGAACCAGCTCCTCGGCGGTCACGGGGTCTCCTCGGCGGTGGTGTCCGGCCCGGCGGCCGGATCGGTGAAGGCCCGGTCCAGCAGGGCCAGGAAGGACCGGTTGAGCGCGGCGCTGTCCACCGCCCGCAACGGATGGTGACCGGCGAGCAGCGCCTGACCGTACAGTGCCTCGACGGCGTTGCGCAGCGCCGCTCCCGCCGGTTGCCCGGCGAGCCGGCGGATGAGCGGGTGCCGCCAGTTGAACACCAGCTCCGGTCGGTGGTCGACGTCGACGTCGGCGAACGCGGACAGCACCTCCGACCACAGCTCGTCGGAGCCGGCCACCGCACGGCGCACACTGTCCTGCTCGCGGGCGGCCTGGCCGAGGACGTACAGGGCCGGCACCGTGACCGGGTCGAACTGCCGCAGTTGCGGTACGCAGTCCAGTTCGGCCAGCACCGTGCGGGCGGTGGCCAGCAAGGTCTCCGCCACCGCCAGCTGCCCGGGCGAGAGGGTCTCCAACCGGGCGGCCAGCTCACCGGGGTCCAGCCGGCGGGTGCGGATCGCCGGGTCCAGCCGGGGGAGGCGCTGCAGGATCTCCGCGTCGTAGGCGTAGCCGGCGTTGACGATCGGCGTACCGGCGGCGGACGCGATCGCGGCCAGTGACCGGAACTCGTCGACCGTCTCCACGTACCGGATCATCGCCAGATGCTGGCGGAACAGCCGCAGCGGCATCATCCCCCGGCTGGTCTCGAACGGCAGCCACGAGTCGACCAGCCGCAGCATCTCGTCGTCGCGGACGGCGAGCGCCTTGACCCCGAGGTGGTGCACCCGCAGGAAAGCGGCGAGCCGTTCCGGCTGGCTGACCGACAGCTCAAGCAGCCAGCTGCGGATCTGCTCGCCGAGCCCGTCGCGGACCGCGCCGAGCAGGTCGTCCTCGTAGAGCGCCTCGCGGCTGGCGGTCGGGCGCAGCACGGAGGTGTCGACCACGCAGCGGACGAAGAACGCCCACTCGGGCAGGAGCTTGCTGGCGTCGTCGCTGAGCAGCATCCGTTTCAGGTAGACCCGGTGACCGCCCTGGCCGACCGTTGACGCCGACGGCAGCACGAAGCCGACGCCGACCAGCCCGGCTTCCGGTACCCGCAGGTCGATCACGTCCATCGGTCGGGCACCGAGCAGCGTCGCGCCGTAGTCCAGCAGCGCCTCCCGGCGGGCCGCCGGGTCGGCGTGGACCACCTCCCACGGGGCCTGCGGCTCGGTCAGCCGGACCGGCTCGCCTCCGGGCGGGCAGAACAGCACCGGGACGTCCAGCAGCCGGGCGTAGTCGCGGACCAGGTCGCGGACCTGGTCGGCGGCCAGCCAGTGTCCGGCGTCGGCGCGGGGACGCAGCGTGACGGTGGTGCCGACCGAGCCGCGTGCGGCGTCGTCGACCTCGGTGGTGTAGCGCCCGTCGGCGTACCCAATCCAGCGCACCGCCGGTCCGCCCCGGGCCGAACTGGTCACCACCTCGACGGTGTCGGCGACCATGAAGCACGACAGCAGGCCGATGCCGAACTGGCCGAGGAAGTCCTGCCGGGCGAAGCCCAGGTCGTCCCGTTTGGAGGTACGCCCGACGCTGGCCAGGAAGGTGTGCACCTGCGGTTCGGTCAGGCCGATGCCGTCGTCGTGCACCCGCAGGCCACCGTCGGCGGTGGGCTCGATCCGGACGGTACCGCCGGCCCAGTCGGGCTCGGCCTCGCGCCGGGCGGTGATCGCGTCGGTGGCGTTCTGCACCAGCTCCCGGGCGAACACCCGGGGGCTGGCGTACAGGTGGTGGCTGAGCAGGTCGACGATGCCGCGCAGGTCGACCTGGAAACGGTGTTCCATCCGGTCAGCCCGCCAACTCGGCGACGGCTTCGCAGACCTGGCAGCCGGTGGCGATCCCGCAGTCGAGCAGGTGGTCGAGCTGCGGTGAGCTGACTCCGCGTTCCAGCGCGGTGATCAGTTCACCGCAGACCCGGGCGGTGCCGTCGTCGTCGACGTGGACGAAGGCCTTGGGCCACAGCCGGTCGTGGTTCCATTCGTTGCAGAAGGCGTACAGCGCGGGCACGTCGTCCACGGTGAACAGGGTTGGCGCGATGGTCCGCACCCGCAGCACCTCGCCGTTGGGTCCGAGCCGGGAGAACACGATCAGGTTGTCGTTCCACCGGCCGACCAGTTCGTCGTCGGAGTCGGCCTGGAAGTGGTAGCCGCGCGCGGTGAGGGTCTCGGCGATCATCGCGGTGGTCAGCGGCCGCAGCACCTGCATCGCACCGCTGCCGGAGGGCGCGTCGGGCAGGTCGTCTGGGTCCGGCGGGGGCATGCGGTGGTCCTTTCGGTACGGCACGTCGGACAGGGGGCCTCGCGCCCCGGCCGGGGGCCGGCGCGCGGTCGGGCCGGCGATGTCCGGACGGGGGTCCGGCGGTGGACGTCGTCGTCGTGGCCCCGGGGGACAGTAGGGGCCGATCGGAATGGTGGCACAGCCGCGCCGCCCCGCGTGGTTCGGACACGACCCGGAAAAGCGAGGGTTTGTATGCCGGCGGGGTTACCGTGGGACTCTATGGCCGGCCGAACCTCCCAGGCGAGTCGGCGGCGCGGCGGGTCGACCAGCCGTGGCGCCGCGACCGGTCGTGCCCGGACCCCGGCCCGCAAGCGCCCGACAGCCCGTCGGCGCCCGGCCCGCAACTCGCCGGCCGTCCTGGTCGGTCGTGCTGTCGGTGCCACCTGGATGGGGCTGGCGCACGGCGTCGGCTGGGCGGTGCGTACCGCCGGTCGCCGGGCGGCCACCGCGCGGGAGTTGAGCCCGGAGCACCGGCGCGACGGTGCCGGGCTGTTCGTACTCGGCCTGGCCATTCTCACCTCGATGGCGATCTGGTTCGGCGCGGCCGGGCCGTTCGGGGTCCGCGTCGCGGACATGATGCGGCTGTTCATCGGCGCGATCGCGGTCGCCGTGCCGTTGCTGCTGCTGATCGGCGCGGTCCGGCTGATGCGTGATCCACCGGAGGAGCCGGACCCTCGGGGCCGCGGGCTGGTCGGCTGGTCGGCGATGCTGGTCGCCACGGCGGGGCTGCTGCACATCGGCCAACGCCCCGACGACGACCTGCAACGTGACTACGCCGGCGGGCTGATCGGACTCGGCATCGGCACGGTACTGGAGCACACGGTCAGCTACTGGGTCGGCGTGCCGTTGCTGATCCTGCTGCTGGTCTTCGGTCTGCTGGTGGTCACCGCCACCCCGATCAACCGGATCCCGGAGCGGCTCGGGCTGCTCGCCGGGGTGGTGACCGGGCGTGGGCCGGAGTCCGATCCGGCCCCGGCCGGTGCCGACACCGCTGACGACGAGACCGCCGGTGACGAGCGGGCCCGCCGCCGGCCGCCGCGCCGCCGGCAGGCCAGCCGGACGGCCGACGCCCTGCCGGTGTCGTCGGCCGGTGACGATGGCACCCTGGCCGAGCCGCTCGATCTGCAGGAGACGATGGAGCTGCCGCGCCGGCCGGCGGCGAAGGTGCCGACCACCCGCACCCCGCCGGAGCCGCCGGAGCATTCGCCGACCCCGACCCGCGCCGAGCAGTTGGCGATCACCGGGCTGTCCGGGGACTACCGCCTGCCACCGGCAAAGCTGCTGCGGACCGGTCCACCGGCGAAGACCCGCAGCAAGGCCAACGACGAGGTGATCGCCGCACTGCAGGGGGTGTTCGAGCAGTTCGACGTTGACGCGGCGGTCACCGGGTTCACCCGGGGTCCGACGGTGACCCGATACGAGGTGGAGCTCGGCCACGGGGTGAAGGTCGAGCGGATCACCCAGCTCTCCCGCAACATCGCGTACGCGGTGAAGTCACCTGACGTGCGGATCCTCAGCCCGATTCCGGGCAAGAGCGCGGTCGGCGTGGAGATCCCGAACACCGACCGGGAGGACGTGTCGCTCGGTGACGTGCTGCGCTCCCGTGCCGCCGGTGCCGACCATCACCCGATGCTGGTGGCGCTCGGCAAGGACATCGAGGGCGGCTTCGTGGTGGCCAACCTGGCGAAGATGCCGCACATCCTGATCGCCGGGGCGACCGGCGCCGGCAAGTCGTCCTGCCTGAACTCGCTGCTCATCTCGATCCTCAGCCGGGCCACCCCGGACGAGGTACGGCTGCTGCTGATCGACCCCAAGCGGGTCGAGATGACCGGGTACGAGGGCATCCCGCACCTGGTGACCCCGATCGTGACCAACCCCAAGAAGGCGGCCGAGTCGCTGGAGTGGGTGGTACGCGAGATGGACATGCGCTACGACGACCTGGCCGCGAACGGTGTCCGGCACATCGACGACTACAACCGCAAGGTACGGGCCGGGGAGATCACCGCTCCGCCCGGCAGCGAGCGGGAGATCCGGCCGTACCCGTACCTGCTGGTGATCGTCGATGAGCTGGCCGACCTGATGATGGTCGCCCCCCGGGACGTGGAGGACTCGGTCGTCCGGATCACCCAGCTCGCCCGGGCCGCCGGCATCCACCTGGTGCTGGCCACCCAGCGGCCGTCGGTGGACGTGGTGACCGGCCTCATCAAGGCGAACGTGCCGTCCCGGCTGGCCTTCGCCACGTCGTCGCTGTCCGATTCGCGGGTCATCCTGGACCAGCCGGGCGCCGAGAAGCTGATCGGCCGGGGCGACGGCCTGTTCCTGCCGATGGGTGCGTCGAAACCGCTGCGCATCCAGGGTGCCTGGGTCAGTGAGAAGGAGATCGACGAGATCGTCGCCTTCTGCAAGAAGCAGCGCGAGCCGGAATTCCGCCCCGACGTGCTCACCACCGCCCAGGAGAACAAGAAGAAGATCGACGAGGACGTCGGCGACGACCTCGACCTGCTGGTCCAGGCGATCGAGCTGGTGGTGACCTCGCAGTTCGGGTCGACCTCGATGCTGCAGCGCAAACTGCGGGTCGGGTTCGCCAAAGCGGGCCGGTTGATGGATCTGATGGAGACCCGGGGCATCGTCGGGCCGTCCGAGGGTTCCAAGGCACGCGACGTGCTGGTCAAGCCGGACGAGCTGGAGGACGCGCTGGCGAGTCTGCGGGCCGTCGAGGCGAGCTGACCGCACTGGTCCGGTCGGCTGACCGATCGGATCGTCCGGCACCGCGCCGCCCGGCCGCCGTACACCAATGGCCCGGTACCCTCGTCAGGTGTCTGCTTTTCCCCCGCCTCCCGCCCAACCGTCCGGCCGGCGCGTCGCCCTGCTCACCCTGGGGTGCGCCCGCAACGAGGTCGACTCGGAGGAGTTGGCCGCCCGGCTGGACGCCGACGGCTGGCAGGTGACCACCGACGCCGACGGTGCCGACGTGGTACTCGTCAACACCTGCGGCTTCGTCGAGAAGGCCAAGCAGGACTCGGTGCAGACGCTGCTCGATGCCGCGGACGGCGGGGCCAAGGTGGTGGCTGCCGGCTGCATGGCCGAACGGTACGGCCGGGAGCTCGCCGAGCACCTGCCGGAGGCGCAGGCCGTCCTCGGGTTCGACGACTACCCGGATATCTCCGGCCGGCTGCGGGCGGTGCTGGCCGGCGAGCAGCTGCCCGCGCACGCCCCGCGGGACCGCCGCACGATGCTGCCCCTGACCCCGGTGTCCCGGCAGCACTCCGGTGTCGTGGTGCCCGGTCACGCGACGGTCGACGAACGTACTCCTGCGCACCTGCGCGCGGTCCTGCGGCACCGGCTGGCCGGCGGCCCGGTGGCGTCACTGAAGCTGGCCAGTGGCTGTGACCGCCGGTGCGCCTTCTGCGCCATCCCGGCGTTCCGGGGGGCGTTTGTCTCCCGCGCTCCCGAGGAGCTGCTGGCCGAGGCCGAGTGGCTGGCCGGCACCGGCGTTCGGGAACTGGTGCTGGTGAGCGAGAATTCGACCTCGTACGGCAAGGACCTGGGGGATCCGCGGCTGCTGGAGAAACTGCTGCCACAGTTGGCTGCCGTCGACGGCATCGTCCGGGTACGGGTCAGCTATCTGCAGCCGGCGGAGACCCGTCCGGGTCTGATCGAGACGATCGCCACCACGGCCGGCGTGGCACCGTACTTCGATCTGTCCTTCCAACACGCCAGTGAGCCGGTGCTGCGCCGGATGCGGCGCTTCGGCTCCACCGGGCGGTTCCTCGACCTGCTGGCCTCGGCCCGGTCGTTGGCGCCGCAGGCCGGCGCGCGAAGCAACTTCATCGTCGGATTCCCCGGTGAGACCCGGTCGGACGTCGACGAACTGGTCCGGTTCCTGTCCGCAGCCCGGTTGGACGCGATCGGGGTGTTCGACTACAGCGACGAGGACGGCACCGAGGCCGCCGGTCTGCCCGACAAGGTACGGGCCGCCACGGTGAAGCGGCGCTATGACCGGATCTGTGCGCTGGCCGACGAGCTGTGCGCGCAGCGGGCCGAGGAACGAGTCGGCACGACGGTGGAGGTGCTGGTCGACAGCGTCGACGACGGGCTGGTGGAGGGTCGGGCCGCGCACCAGGCACCGGAGGTGGACGGTTCGACGACGTTGGTGGCCGGCGCTGCCGGTGTCACCGGAGCCGGGGTCGACCTCGCCACGCTGCGCCCCGGCGACCTGGTCCGGGCGACGGTGACCGGGACCGAAGGGGTCGACCTGGTGGCAGTGCCGAGTGACGTGCTCTCGTCCGGTACGGCCGACCGGCCGCTCTCCAGCGCGGTCAGGTGAGCCGATGACCGAGCCGGGTGCCTCCGCCGGTCCGCGTACCGCCGTCGCTGCGGTACCGGTGGTCAACGCGGCCAACGCGCTCACCGGGCTACGCATGGTGCTGGTGCCGGTCTTCGTGGTGTTCGTGATTCTCTCCGGGATGACCCACCCGGGCTGGCAGATCGCCGCCTGCCTGACGTTCGTCGTCGCGTCGGCGACCGACCTGATCGACGGCTGGATCGCCCGCCGGTACGCCTTGGTGACGTCGTTCGGCAAGGTCGCGGACCCGATCGCCGACAAGGCGCTGACCGGCACCGCGCTGGTACTGCTGTCCTGGTACGACCTGGTGCCCTGGTGGGTGACCGGGCTGATCCTGGTGCGTGAGTGGGGGGTCACGCTGATCCGCTTCTGGGTGCTGCGGCACGGGGTGATCGCGGCGAGCCGGGGCGGCAAGGCGAAGACGGCGCTGCAGATCACGGCGATCGTCTGGTACCTGCTGCCGCTGCCGTCGGTGCTCGCCGCAGTCGCTCCGTGGATCATGGCGGCCGCGCTGCTGGTCACCGTGGCGACCGGGCTGGACTACCTGGTCCGCGCGCTGCGGCTGCGCCGTACCGGGCCGGACCGGTGACCTCGGCCGGGTCGGACCGGGTGCCTCCGGCCGGCGCGTCAGCGGGCGGGCGGCCGCCGCCGGACGGCGGCGATCTCGGCATGGGGCGGTCGGCCAGCGGCAGCCCGGCTGCGGCGGTCGTGCACGCCCTGGCTGAGCGGGGCGAGACGCTTGCGGTCGTCGAGTCGCTCACTGGTGGCTTGCTGGCGTCCGCCCTGGTCGAGGTTGCCGGGGCGAGCCTGGTCTTCCGCGGTGGGCTGGTCGTGTACGCCACCGACCTGAAGCGTACCCTGGCCGGGGTGCCGCAGCGGTTGCTCGCCGACCGGGGACCGGTCGACCCGGACGTCGCGGTCGCCATGGCCCGGGGTGCCCGGGTCCGGTGCGCCGCCGACTGGGCGCTGGCTACCACCGGGGTGGCCGGCCCACAGCCGCAGGGCGGCAAGCCGATCGGGCGAGTCTACGTTGCCCTGGCCGGTCCGGCTGGAGTGCATCAGGTCCGGCGGTTGGACCTCGGCGGCGGTCGGGATGCGGTACGCAGGTCGAGCGTGACCGCTGCCCTGCGGCTGCTGACGACGCAACTACACGCCACGCGGCCCTGAGCGGGGGACACCCGCAACGCCGAGCGGATATAACTGACATCTGACTCTGATCGCCCTGCCGGGCCCGATTCGTGCTCTCGGGTGGGGTGTCGATCGGGTGGCGAACGGATAAGGTTGCGGGAAGCCTCCGGCACTCGCCGGCCGGTCCCGGACAGGGGGAGGTGCGATGGTCCTGCTACGCCGCGTTATCGGTGACGCGCTGCGTGCCCGCCGGCAGGGTCAGCGCCGGACTCTGCGCGAGGTTTCCACCGCCGCGAACGTCAGCCTCGGCTACCTCTCTGAGGTCGAGCGCGGCCAGAAGGAAGCCTCGAGTGAGCTGCTCGCTGCGATCTGCGACGCCTTGGGTGCCCAGTTGTCGGAGGTGCTGCGTGACGTGAGCCACACCGTCGCCGTCGCTGAGCAGCGGCAGGGCCTGCTGGTTCCGTTTCCCGAGCAGTCCCCGACGTCGTCCGAGCGGCCCCTGGAGGAGCGGCCGAGCCACAGCGAAGCGCTGCGCTCCGCCCCGGACGGCGCCGTCGGTACGACCGAGCGGGGCGACGCTTCGGCGCACCAGGTCGCCTCCGAGGGCGGGGTGACCGTCTCGGTCCGCAGCGACTCGCCGCTCAAGACGACGCTGCGGGCCTCCCGGCGGGTGCCGAACACCGGTGGTCGGGACCGTGACGTCGTCTGCGCCGCCTGAGCCGCAGCCGGTCGAGCGGCTGCGGGCTGCCGGATCCTGGGCTCGCCACCGCTGGATCCGGGACACTAAGGTTGACCCTCAACCGGCCCACCCTGCCGGATCCCACCGATGGCGGCTTACGCGGTGGCGACGGCCTGGGACGATGGTAGGGGTGCCGGCGCACCGTACCGCCCGGGTCGGGCCGCCGTGACCGCCTGACCGTTCGCGCCGATAGTGAGGGGATACCGCAGAGATGGCGAACCCGTTCGTCAAGGGTTGGCGCTACCTGATGGCGCTGTTCGGCGCCAAGATAGATGAGCACGCCGACCCCAAGGTGCAGATCCAGCAGGCGATCGAGGACGCCCAGCGCCAGCACCAGGCACTGGTTCAGCAGGCCGCCGCGGTGATCGGCAACCAGCGACAGCTGGAAATGAAACTCTCCCGGCAGATGAGCGAGGTCGAGCGACTGCAGGGGATGGCCCGGCAGGCGCTGGTGCTGGCCGACAAGGCCCGCGCCGAGGGCGACGAGGCGGAGGCGAACAAGTACGAGCAGACCGCCCAGACTCTCGCCACCCAGTTGGTCGCCGGCGAGCAGTCGATGGAGGACCTCAAGACCCTGCATGACCAGTCGTTGGCCGCCGCCGCCCAGGCCCGTCAGGCGGTGGAGAACAACCAGATGATCCTGCAGCAGAAGCTGGCCGAGCGGACCAAGTTGCTGAGCCAGCTCGAGCAGGCCAAGATGCAGGAGACCGTGGCGTCGTCGCTGGAGTCGATGTCGGCGCTCGCCGCGCCGAAGAACACGCCGTCGCTCGACGAGGTGCGGGACAAGATCGAGCAGCGCTACGCCACCGCGATGGGCCGGGCCGAGCTGGCCGGCAACTCCGTCGAGGGGCGGATGCTCGAGGTGCAGAAGTCCACCCTCGACATGGCTGGTTCGTCGCGGCTCGACCAGATCCGGGCCAGCATGGCGGGAGAGAAGCTCGCCGGGGCACAGCCAGGGCCGGCGGTCGAGCAGACCCCGGCGGGTGCGGACAGCACGGCCGGCGCGGACGGTGCCAGTGTCGCCCGCCTCGACCAGCTCCGTGCCTCGATGGCGAAGGACAAGAACACCGGTGACGCCTCCGCCGCCGGCTGACCATCGGGCCAGGGGGGCGGGAAGGAGCAACGGTGGTGGATCCACGGACTCGTTACTTCCGCAGGCTGCGTCGCCTGCGTCGGGGTGCCCGCCGGTGGACCGTACTCGCTGGCGGCTTCGGTGGCGCGGCGGCGGTGCTGCTGCCGTACGCGGGGGTCAGTCCGGTCGACGCGGTATGGGCGGCGGCGGCCGGTGCCAGCACGGCGTTGGCCTTCTGGCGTTGGTCCGACCTGCGGGCGCTGGCCGGGCAACCGCCACCCCCCACGCCGGATCCGGCCATCGCCGCCGAGCAGGCCCGGCTCAAGCTGGTCGCCACCGTCGAGCGGATTCCGCTCGGCCGGGCCGCCGTCGGTGAGGTACGCCGACAGCAGGCGCTGCTGGCGTTGCGCGGAACGGTGGCGGCGGACGTCTGGACCCGGCTGGACCGGGCCGCGCGTACCCTCGCCGGGCTGGTGCCGCGGCTGACCGGGCCGGGCGAGTCGGCCCAGCTCGAAGCCGCGGTGGCCGAGCAGTCCCTGCGCGACCTGGCGTACCGGGTGGCCAGCGTGGAGAAGGCGGTACGGCTGGCTCCGGCCGATGCCGGGCTGGCCAACTCGCATCGGGTGCTCGTCGAGCAGTTGGAAGCCGGCACCGTCGCTTACGAAGGTCTCGTCGCGGCGGCCGCCAACTACGTCGCCGAGGACGGTCGTGCGGTCGGGCAGCACCCGTCGGTGAGCCGGCTCACCGAGGCCGGTGACCTGCTGCGGGGGGTTGCCGCCGGGCTGGCGGAGCTGCGCCAGCCACCAGACCCGGCTGGCACGTCGGGCACCAGTAGGTGACCCGGCCCGCCGACTCGGTGCGTCGCACCGCCGTGCCGCAGCGGCGGCACGGCCGCCGCCAGCGGCCGTACACGTAGGTGGCCTCCCCAGGTAGGCCGGTGATGCTGCGGCTGGCCCGCCCCCGGTTGGCGACCAGCAGCCGGCGTGCCAGGTCGACGACGGCGGCCAGGTCCGGCACCTCGCGGACCGGCGTACCGGGCGCGACACCACGCAGAAACAGCAACTCGCAAGCGTAGACGTTGCCGATCCCGGCGAGATTACGCTGGTCGAGTAGCGCCTCGACGACGGGCGTCTCGGGCCGAGCGGCGAGCCGGCGGACCGCTTCGGTCGCGTCCCAGTCAGCACCGAGTAGATCCGGCCCCAGCCCGGCGGTGAGCTCCGACTCGCGGTCCGTCACCACCAGCATCAGTTCGTGCAAGTGGTAGCCGACGGCGACGGATTCACCGGTGCGCAGCACCACGCGAATCAGGTGTGCCGGCCGGGCCGTCCAGCGTTGACCGACCCGGTAGGTCCGCCAACTGCCGTCCATCCGCAGGTGCGAGTGCAAGGTGTACCGCCGGTCGTCCGGTGCCGCGAGCCGCAGCAGCAGGTGCTTGCCACGGCTCACGCAGTCCAGCGCGGTCCAGCCGGACAGGTCGGTGGTCGCGAGCCGGGGGATCCGGAAGTCGCTGCCGGTGAGCAGCCGGCCAGCCAGCACTTCCCGCAGCCGGTGAGCGGTGTTCCAGACGGTGTCGCCTTCAGGCACGACGACAATCCTGCCGCAGGTCGTGACCGGGCGGGCCGATAGCCGGCCGACTGCCTCAGGCCGGACAGCCGACTGCCCGGGCCAGATGTCTCCGGCCCGGGCAGTCAGGGTGACGATGACGGTCAGTATCGTCGTCGGAACACGGCGAAGGTGGCTGCGGTGCCGAGCGCCAGCGCACCGATCAGCACCACCCAGATCGCTGTCGAGTTGATACCGTTGTTGATCTCCGCGTTGGCTTGTACCGCAGCGAGGAGGCTGTCGTCCGGCGGTGCCGGCAGAGGAACCGGGGGAAGTTCGCCGTACCGCACCAGACCGGTGCTCTCCAGCAGTGACATGTGGGTCTGGACGAAGCCGTTGGCGTCCTGCGCGAGCTGCCGGACGACGTCGTTACGGGTACTCGCTCGGACCGCACCGATGACCGGGAAGATGTTGCCGTGGGCGGCGCGGAGCCGCTCAACGAAGATCCGGTCGAACCGGGCACCCTCCGCGACCTTCATCTCGTCGACCCAGCCCTGCTGGGTGGGGGTCGGGTCGGTAGGCAGCTCCACGCCGAGCTCGTTGGCCGCTTCGACCACCAACAGGTCGAGCTCGATGTGCTGGTCGGCAATCTCGGCGCCGACCTCGCGGACCCTCTGCGTGCTGCCCTTCTCTGCGGCCAGCACACCAGCCGGGATCTCCCACAGTCCGGCGAGCCGGACGCCGTTGAGCAACTGGATGTCGGTGGCGGCGAGCTGGGTCGCTCCGGAGGGCTGCGCGAGCGCGGCGCCGGGCAGTGCGAGCAGCCCGGCGACGAGACCCACCAGGACTGCTGCCAACCGGCGCGGGGTGTGTGCCGCAGATCGTGCCCGGGCCATAGTGTTTCAACCTCCGAGTGGGGTCGACAGAGCGGTCGATGATCGACAAGAACGTTATGTCGAATGCCGCCTGCGCGTCAATGCTTTCGGCTCGGAACCACAGAAAAAAAGGAGCACCTAAACGTTTGCTGTGGCTAATCTTACTGAGATTGCCGGCATCGTCCGTTCAGCTGATGTTCCCGGTTCAACGTGGAGGTCACGGGCTTGTTCACATAGCGCGAATCTGGCCGCCTGGTATCTCGTGGTAGGAGTGCGGTTCGTGGCGTCGCGGTAACAGGGCGCCGATACCGTAGCAGAATGTCGGCCAATTCCTGACCCGGCGGATCACTGGAATCGCTACGGTGACTCGTCGGGACGCGGTGGCCGGACGATGTCGGCGTAGCGCAGATGGCTGGCGCCGTAGATTGCGAAGTTGAGCCGGGCATGGGACAGGCTCAAGTCGCCGTTCGGCCCGCCACGCACCACCTCAGCGTCGCCATCGCCCTGGCCGTCGTCGGTCCAGAAGCAGACGGGGCAGGTGGTGCATCCGGTCCGGTAGCCACAGCAGGGGCATCTGTCGACGGAGTACGGGACCACCCGCTAAGCCTTCCACAGGAACGTTTCGGGCATGTGCCTGAGGTACCCCGTCGGCGGTCCGTCGACAAGCGCACCGCCGACGGCGGGTACCTCCGGCGCACCCGCCCGTGCCGGCGGTGCCTGGCCCGACGTTCACGATCAGCCCCGTAACCGCAGTCCACGTGGCGTGGCCCGGAAGCCGGCGGCGGCCAGCGCCGTCCGTAGCGTGGAGCTGTGCACCCGCTCCCCGTCGGCGCGTTCGACCGTGATGGTGCCGAGTGCCCCGGAGCTCACCGCGTCGGCCAGCGCCCGGGCCGCCGCCTCGAGCCGCTGTCCGTCCTGAGTGAAGCAGAGCAGACTGCGACCGCCTCGTTCGACGTAGAGCGCCGCCTCCGCGTCGACCAGGACCACCAGCGCCCCGGCCTTGCGCCCGGGTCGGTGCCCCGCGTTCGACTCGTCGGCGCTGTCCACCGGTCGCTCCGGCCAGGGCAGTGCCGCGCCGTACGGGTTCGCCGGATCGGCTGCCGCCAGCACCACCGCCTCCGGCTGCCGGCGGTGCGTCGGATCGGAATTGGCGAGTTCCCGCAGCCGGTCCACCGCACCCGGTACGGCGAACTGGGCCGCACCGAGTCCGTCGACGAAGTAGCCCCGGCGGGCCGCGCCGCGTTCCTCCAACGCGGCCAGCACCGGGTACACGGCGGCGAACCCACCCGGCTGCCCCTCGGCGGCGACCGCCCCCCGGGTCACCACCCCGTGCCGTTCGAGCAGCACGTCGGCGGTGAGCGCCGCCCGCCGGGTCGGGTCGGGGTCGCGGGATGGCAGCAGTGACCACCGACCGGCCAACTGCGGTGCGGCGGTACGGGCGACGAACTCCCGACCGACCCGCCGGGCCCGACCCCGTGCCCCGGCGGCGGTGCGGACCCGTTGTGTCGGGCGCGGGCCGAGTACGGCCCGCAGTGGAGCCAGTGTGTCGTTGGTCAGCCAGCCGGCCCACACCAGATCCCAGATCGCCGTCTCGATCCGCCCGGCCGGATCGGCAGTGTCGGCGGGCGCAACGCCAGCGGTGCCGGCGAGCGCCGCGTTGACCCGGTCGGCCAGTTGCCGGAAGAACAGCGCCTGCTGGTCGGCGAGGGCGGCGAGCACCGCCTCGTGCACCGGGGTCAGCGTGAGCGCCGGGTCCGGCGCCGGTAGCAGCAGGGGCGCGGTCTCCGTGAACACCAACCGGATCCAGCCGTCACCCGCGCCGACCGCGCCGGCACCGGACCAGGTGACCTCGCCGGAGGCGCAGAGCTCGTCCAGGTGCGCGGGGGAGTAGTCGGCCACCCGGGCCGGCAGGATCAGCCGTTCCACCGCTGCGGCCGGCAGGACCGCCCCCTGCAGTTGCTCGACGGCGGCAGCCACGCCGTCCACCCCACGACCCGGGCCGGCGACCTGCTGCCACCGGGGAAGGAACCGGACCAGGGCGGTGGCCGGCACCGGCTCGATCTCGCGGCGCAGCGCCGCGAGCGATCGGCGCCGCAGCAGCCGCAGCACATCGGCGTCGCACCACTCGGTGCCGGCCCGCCCCGGGGTGAACTCGCCGGCCACGATCCGCCCGGTCGCGGCGAGCCGCCGCAGGGTCTGTTCGACGACGAAGGCGCCCAACCCGAACCGGGCGGCGCACGCGGCGGTGTCGAACGGCCCCCGGGTACGGGCGTAGCGGGCGACCAGGTCGCCGAGCGGGTCGGCCACCGGGGCGAGGTACGCCGCAGCGACGCCGACCGGCAGCGCGACACCGAGCGCGTCGCGCATCCGCCCGGCGTCCTCCACCGCGATCCACCGCTCCTGCCCGGCGATCCGCACCCGCACCGCGCGCCGGGCCCGGGACAGCTCGGCCGGCCAGCCCGGGTCGACCTGCCGGGCCAGCAACTCGGTGTCGGCCAGGTCGCCGACGACCCGCAGCAGCTCGGCCAGGTCCTCGGCGTCGCACACCCGGCGGTGCCCGCCCAGCCACTGCAGCTGCCGGTGGGTCTCGGCGAGCACCGCCGGGTCGAGCAGTTCCCGCAGCTCGACCCGGCCGAGCAGCTCACCGAGCAATGTTGAGTCGAGGCTCAGCGCGGCGGCCCGGCGCTCGGCCAGCGGCAGGTCCCCTTCATAGAGGAACGCTCCGACATAGCCGAACAGCAGGGAACGGGCGAACGGTGACGGTCGCGGTGTCTCGACCTCTACCAACCGCAGCCGCCGTGCCGCCAGGTCGCCCATCAGCCCGACCAGCGCCGGCATGTCGAAGACGTCCCGCAGGCATTCCCGCGCCGCCTCCAGGGTGATCGGAAAATCGGTGAACTCCCGGGCCACGTCGAGCAGTTGGGCGGCGCGTTGCCGCTGCTGCCACAGCGGCTGCCGGCGTCGCGGATCCCGGCGTGGCAGCAGCAGCGCCCGGGCGGCGCATTCCCGGAACCGGGCGGCGAACA
This sequence comes from Solwaraspora sp. WMMA2059, assembly GCF_027497315.1. Lineage (GTDB taxonomy): Bacteria > Actinomycetota > Actinomycetes > Mycobacteriales > Micromonosporaceae > Micromonospora_E. Next base: position 1,513,387 of record NZ_CP114908.1, read on the forward strand.
GGGCCGACCCGCCGACGGCGGTTTCGACGAGCTGGCTGATCTCGTCGCTCTCGAAGGCGACCAGGTCGGCACCGGGTGGTGTGTCGGCCACTTCGGGTAGCCGGATGACGATGCCGTCGTCAGCGGGCAGCACCTGGGCGTCGACGCCGTATCGCTCGGTCAGTCGCTGGCCGATCGCCAGTGCCCACGGCGCGTTCACCTGGGCACCGAAGACGCTGTGCACGACCAGCCGCCAGTCGCCGAGCTCGTCGTGGAACCGTTCGACGACGACCGTCCGGTCGTCCGGCAGGCTGCGGGCGGCGGCGCGTTGGTCGTCGAGGTAGCGCAGCAGGTTGTCGGCGGCCCAGTCGTCCAGACCGGACGACAGCAGCCCGGCGCGGGCGGCGGTCGGGTCCTGCCGGCCGACCTGGCGCAGCCGGGCGCCCAGCGCACGGCCCAGCTCGACCGGGCGACCGGGTTGGTCGCCTTTCCAGAACGGCATCCGGGCTGCCTGGCCCGGGGCGGGGGTGACCAGCACCCGGTCCGGGGTGATCTCCTCGATCCGCCACGACGTCGCGCCGAGCAGGAAGACGTCGCCGACCCGGGACTCGTAGACCATCTCCTCGTCGAGTTCGCCGACCCGCACGGGCCGTTCCGCCCCGGCCAGGAAGACACCGAACAGGCCACGGTCCGGGATCGTGCCTCCACTGGTGACGGCCAGCCGCTGCGCGCCCGGCCGTCCGGTGAGCAGGTCGGCGTCGCGGTCCCAGACCAGCCGGGGCCGCAGTTCGGCGAAAGCGGTCGACGGGTACCGACCGGAGAGCATGTCCAGCACCGCGTGCAGCGCCGAGTCGGGCAGGTCGGTGTACGGGGCCGCGCCGCGTACCAGGGTCGCCAGCGCGTCCACCGGCCAGGGATCGAGCGACACCATGGCGACGATCTGCTGGGCCAGGACGTCGAGTGGGTTGCGCGGGTACCGCAGCTGCTCGATGGCGCCGTGGGACATCCGCTCGCTGACCACCGCACAGGCCAGCAGGTCACCACGGTGCTTGGGCAGGATCACCCCGTGCGACAGCGCGCCCACCTGGTGCCCGGCCCGGCCGATTCGCTGCAGGCCGGCGGCGACGCTCGGCGGTGCCTCGATCTGTACGACGAGGTCGACCGCACCCATGTCGATGCCGAGCTCCAGGCTGGAGGTGGCGATCACCGCCGGCAGTTGGCCGGACTTCAACGCCTCTTCGATCTGCTGCCGTTCAGAGCGCGACACGCTGCCGTGGTGGGCGCGGGCGATCACTGCCGGGGCGCCGTGTGCGGTGTCCGACTGGGCCATGATCTCCGCCGGCATCCGGGTGCTGGACCGCCGGTCGTTGCCGCTGCTGTCGGCGCGGGGCGGGCCGGACTGCTGGTCCGTGCCGTCCGCCCGGTCTGCGGCGAGTTCGTTGAGCCGGGCGCAGAGCCGTTCCGCCGAGCGCCGGGAGTTGGTGAACACTATGGTCGACCGGTGCCGCCGGATCAGGTCGAAGACGCGTTCCTCGACGGCCGGCCAGATCGACCGGCCGGCCGGCGGCGGACCGTCGGCGTCCTCCTGCACCGTCTCGCGTTCGTCCAGCTGGTCGAGATCCGGCACCGGCACCTGGACGCTGACCTCGATCGTCTTGGCCGTGGCCGGGGCGACCACCTGCACGGGCTGATAGCCACCGAGGAACTGGGCGGTCTCCTCGATCGGCCGGACCGTGGCGGACAGGCCGATCCGCTGGGCGGGCGCCGGCAGCAGCGCGTCCAGCCGCTCCAGCGACAGCGCCAGATGCGCACCGCGTTTGGTGCCGGCGACCGCGTGCACCTCGTCGACGATGACCGTACGCACGCCGCGCAGCGACTCCCGGGCGGCCGAGGTGAGCAGCAGGAACAGGGACTCGGGAGTGGTGATGAGGATGTCCGGCGGTTGCCGGAGGAAGCTGCGTCGCTGATCGGCCGGGGTGTCGCCGGTGCGAATGCCGACGGTCACCTGCGGTGCCGGTGCACCGATGCGGGCGGCGGCTTGGCCGATGCCGACGAGCGGGGTACGTAGGTTGCGGTCGACGTCGACCGCGAGTGCCTTGAGGGGGCTCAGGTAGAGCACCCGGCACCGCAGCCGCGGATCGTCGGGAGCGGGCGAGCGGGTCAGCTGGTCCAGCGACCACAGGAACGCGGCGAGGGTCTTGCCGGATCCGGTGGGTGCGACCACCAGGGCGTGCCGGCCGTCGCTGATCGCCTCCCACGCGCCGGTCTGCGCGGCGGTGGGCCCGGCGAAGGCGGCGGAGAACCACTCCCGGGTGGCTGCCCCGAAGCGCTCCAACACCGCGGTCATCGCTGTCCCTCCATCGGTCCGTCCGGCTGCCAGCGTGAACCATCCTGCCCGCCGGGTACGACGAAGCTGGGCCGTCCGAGCGACCGAATCCCACAAATTCGGGTGAGACCGGCAGGTCTGGCTTGCCCGACTTAGTAGTTATGGAGTAACTTTCTGTCATCGTCCGATCTCTCAAGGAGTACCCCCATGCCCGTTGTCGAGCGCGGCCTCCACCACGACACGGAGGTGCTTCTCCGGAAGGTGGACGGCCTGGTGGCCCTGCTGCGGCTGCGGCACCACCGGCTCGACCCAGTGGCGGTGGACCGGTTCGCCGACACCCTGCGGGCCCTGGTCGTCGACAGCGGATCGGCGAGCGCCGCCGACCGGGCGCGGGTACGCGCCACCGTGCATTACCACATGCTGTTGGCCAGCCGACGAGGTCGGCTGCCGCTCGCCGACGTGCCCGCACCCGCCGGACCGGCGACGCCGGCCCGCCCGGCGATGCCCGCCACGCCGACGACGGCTCCCACCGAACCAGCCGGCACATGACGGTAACCGTACGGTAACCACCGAATCCGCTGTGATCGCTTACCATCCAAAGTCCGGAATCCGGCGACGCCCAGGCCCGGCCACCGCCAGGCAGGCACGGCCAGCCAGGCAGCCGTCACCGAAAGACCGGTAGGCTGGCGGGGATCGACAGCGGAGGGGGGGCACGGATGGCACAGCTGCGCCACCTCCCGGCTCCGCGCAGGATCGCCGTCGTCCTACTCGTCCTGCTCACCGTCACCGCCGTGCACGGTGCCGCCTCGGTCGCCGTACCGGCCGTCGCCGTCGCCGCCGGGCCGGCCTCCATCGGAGCCACGCTGCTGCACCAGACCGTCTCGCCCGGTGGTCGCAACTGCGTCGACGACGCCGACCACCGGCAGCAGCAGAGCATGTCGGCCCGGCCCGGCCCAGCCGGTGACGACCACGGCACACCGACCGGTACCGTCACCACGCCAACCTGGTCCGCCTCGCCATCCGCCACCGGCCGGGCCGCCCGGTCGTCGGCCGCTGGTCCGCTCCTGCGCCGCGGGACGCTGCCCTGCTCCAGCCGGGCACCACCCGACCGGCTGGCCGCGCAGCTGACCACCGCGGCGGCGCACCTGCCCATTCCCGACTGAGCCGGGCCACCGACCCGGCGGAGTCCGGGGCCGGCCGGCCCGAGCCTCCGCCACCTCCACGTCACCCCCTGCGCCACGGCCGCGACGCGCCGTCCGGCGTTCCTCACCCGCCGGGCCGGCGAGCCCGGCAACGGACCCGTGCCGGCGCGCGGGCCCGCGACGACACCTACCTGGAGCCATGCGTGCTGGTACTGCTCATCGTCCACCTGGCGACGGCGCTCGTGGCGCCGGCGCTGGTCCGCTGGTGGGGTCCGCGTGCCTGCTACCTGCTGGCCGCCGCGCCCGGCGCCGCCGCCGGCTGGGCACTGGCCAACACCGGTGCGGTACGCGACGGTGCCACGCTCGACGAGACGTACCGGTGGGTGCCGCAGCTCGGCCTCGACCTGGCGTTTCGGGTGGGCACCCTGTCCTGGCTCATGGTGCTGCTGGTCGGCGGCGTCGGAGCCCTGGTCCTGATCTACTGCGCCCGCTACTTCGCGCCGGGTGAGCCCGGGCTCGGCCGCTTCACCGCGAACTTCGTCGGATTCGCCGGAGCCATGCTCGGTCTGGTCCTCGCCGACGACCTGATCCTGCTCTACGTCTTCTGGGAGCTGACCACCGTCTTTTCCTACCTGCTGATCGGCCATCATCCGGAGAAGCGGGCCAGCCGCCGGGCCGCCGCCCAGGCGCTGATCATGACCACCCTGGGCGGCCTGGCCATGCTCGTCGGGTTCATCATGCTCGGTGAGCAGGCCGGCACCTACCGCTGGTCGCAGATCGCGGCCGGCCCGCAGCCGGCAGGCGGCTACCTGGCCGTCGCGCTGGTGCTGGTCCTCGTCGGCGCGCTGTCCAAGTCGGCGATCTTCCCATTCAGTTTCTGGCTGCCCTCGGCGATGGCCGCGCCCACCCCGGTCAGCGCCTACCTGCACGCCGCCGCCATGGTGAAGGCCGGCATCTACCTGGTCGCCCTGCTGTCACCGGTGTACGCGGGCAACCCCTGGTGGTACTGGCTGATCGTCACCACCGGCACCGCCACCATGCTGGTCGGCGGCTGGGCGGCGCTGCGCCAGACCGACCTCAAGCTGCTGCTGGCGTACGGGACCGTGAGCCAGCTCGGCTTGCTGGTGTTGGTGACCGGCGCGGGCGAACGCGCCCCGGCGTTGGCCGGGGCGACGATGCTGCTCGCTCACGCCCTGTTCAAGGCGACCCTGTTCCTGGTGGTCGGCATCGTCGACCGGTGCGCCGGCACCCGCGACCTCACCGAGCTGAGCGGGCTGGGTCGACGGATGCCGGCGGTCGCCGTGGCCGCCACACTCGCCGCCGCGTCGATGGCCGGGGTGCCGCCGCTGCTTGGCTTCGTCGGCAAGGAGGCGGTGCTGGAGGCGTTCGCACCGGACCCGGTCGTGTTGGCGCTGATCGTCCTCGGCTCGGTGCTCACCACCGCGTACAGCGCCCGGTTCATCTGGGGCGCGTTCGCCGGCAAGCCCGGTCGGGAGCCGACCACCGCCGCGTCGGTCGGCCCGGTGTTCGTGCTGCCGGCCGGCGTACTGGCGCTGCTCGGCCTGCTGCTCGGTCCGGCGGCCGGCGTCGTCGACACGGTGCTCACTCCGTACGCCGGACTGTTCGGCCCGGGTGACTACCACCTGGCGCTGTGGCACGGATTCACCCCCGCACTGGGGTTGTCCCTGGTCGCGCTCGTCGGCGGCGCCGCGCTGTTCCTGGCCCGGGAGCGGGTGGCCGCCGTGCAGCGGCGGCTGCGGGCCCCGACCGACGGGGCGACCAGTTACGCCCAGGCGACCCACCTGCTCGACCGGATATCGGTGGAGGTCACCGGTGCCACCCAGCGCGGGTCGCTGCCGCAGTACCTCGGCATCATCCTGCTGGTGCTGGTCACCGTGCCCGGTGGGGCGCTGCTGGTGACCCGCCCATGGACCGGGCAGTGGCGCTGGTACGACACGCCGGCGCAGATCGGGGTGGCCGCCGTCCTGGTGGTTGCCGCGATCGCCACGGTCCGGGCACAACGCCGGCTGAAGGCCGTCATCCTGGCCGGGGTGACCGGGTACTGCACCGCGTTGATGTTCGTCCTGCACGGCGCGCCCGACCTGGCGCTCACCCAGTTCCTCGTCGAGACGATCACCATCGTGGTGTTCGTCCTGGTGGTCCGTCGCTTGCCGATCTACTTCTCGGAACGTCCACTGCGCTCCAGCCGGTACGCACGGATCGCCCTCGGGGTCGTCGTCGGTGTGGTGATGGCCGGCATGGCGATGGCGGCGGTCGGCAACCGGGACGCGGCACCCGTCTCGGCGGCCTACCCCGAACAGGCGGTGGAATACGGCGGCGGGCGCAACGTGGTGAACGTGACACTGGTCGACATCCGGGCCTGGGACACCATGGGGGAGATCTCGGTGCTGGTCGTCACGGCGACCGGCGTGGCCAGCCTGGTGTTCCTGCGGCCGCGTACCGGGCCGGGTCCCCGCCGGGTCGGCGCCGCGACCGCAGCCGGCCACGGTGGCCGGCCGGGCGGCCCGTCACCGCCGGCCCGGTCCCGGCGCCAACGGATCTGGCTGCGGGGCGGCGCTACCCAGACCGCGCGGGGCCGGTCGATCATCTTCGAGGTGGTCACCCGGCTGCTGTTCCACGCCATCCTGGTGTACTCGATATTCCTGCTCTTCTCCGGCCACAACGCACCCGGGGGCGGGTTCGCCGGCGGGCTGGTGGCCGGACTGGCACTGGCGGTGCGCTATCTCGCCGGTGGCCGCCACGAACTCAACGAGGCGGCACCGGTGGACGCCGGGCTGGTGCTCGGCGTCGGTCTGTTCCTGGCGATCGGCGCCGGGCTGAGCCCGATCCTGGTCGGCGCCGACGTGCTGCAGAGCGCCATCGTGGACCTGCACCTGCCGGTGATCGGCGACGTCCACCTGGTCACCTCGCTCTTTTTCGACGTGGGCGTCTACCTGATCGTGGTGGGCCTGGTCCTGGACATCCTGCGCAGCCTCGGCGCCGAGGTCGACCGGCAGATCGCGCGGTCCGCCGAGCCGGACGTCGAGGTGGACGACACCCCGCAGGGCGAGCTCGCCACCGCACCGGGTGCCGCCGGCAACGCCACCGCACCGGGTGCCGGCAGCGACCGGGTCGCCGGAGGAAGGAGCTGACATGCCGCCCAACATCGTGCTCGTCCTGGTCGTCGGGGTGCTCTTCGCCGCCGGCGTCACCCTGTTGCTGGAACGCAGTCTCACCCGGGTGGTGCTCGGGGTGATCCTGCTCGGCAACGGGGCCAACCTGCTGATCCTGCTGGGCGGGCGGCCCGGCGGGGCGCCCATCGCCGAGGTGACCGCCGCCGAGGAGATGAGCGACCCGCTGCCACAGGCGCTCATCCTCACCGCGATCGTGATCACGCTCGGGCTCACCGCGTTCCTGCTCGCCATGGCGTACCGCAGCTGGCTGCTCTTCGGCCACGACGAGGTCCAGGACGACCTGGAGGACCGGCTCATCGTTCAGCGCGCCCTCGCCGACCAGGGACCCAACGCCGAGGACGATGCCGAGGACAGCGACGACAACGACACCGACCCGATCGACGCGATCGGTGCCCCCCGTACCGCCCCGGCCCGCGCCGGCGATCTCGATCGGAGCGACCCGTGAGCTTCCTGGTGCCGTTGCCGGTGATCGTGCCGCTGCTCGGCGCGGGTATCACCCTGGTGCTGGCCCGGCATCCGCGCGCCCAGCGGACCATCAGCGTCGCCGCCCTCACCGTCACCTTCGGCGTCGCGCTCGCCCTGTTGATCACCGCCCACATCGAGGGACCCCAGGTGGTACGGGTGGGTGGCTGGCCGGTGCCGCTGGGCATCGTGCTGGTCGCCGACCAACTCGCCACCCTGATGCTGGTGGTCTCCACCGCAGTGACGCTTTGCGTACTGCTGTATTCGATCGGTGAAGGTCGCGCTGACGGCCGGGAGAGCACACCGGTGGCGATCTACCACCCGACGTACCTGATTCTCACCGCCGGAGTGACCAACGCGTTCCTCTCCGGGGACCTGTTCAACCTGTACGTCGGGTTCGAGATCCTGCTCGGCGCCAGCTACGTGCTGCTCACCCTGGGCGGCACCGAGGTACGAATCCGGGCCGGCACGACCTACGTCGTGGTCAGCATCCTCTCCTCGGTCATCTTCCTCACCGCCATCGGGCTGATCTACGCCGCCACCGGCACGGTGAACCTGGCGCAGCTGGCCGACCGGCTCGACGGACTCCCCGACGACCTGCGGCTGATGCTGCAGCTGATGCTGCTTCTCGCGTTCGGCATCAAGGCCGCCGTCTTCCCGCTGTCGGCCTGGCTGCCGGACAGCTACCCGACCGCGCCAGCTCCGGTCACCGCCGTCTTCGCCGGTCTGCTGACCAAGGTCGGCGTCTACGCGATCATCCGTACCGAGACGTTGCTGTTCCCCGGCGGACGCACCCGCGACCTGCTGCTGGTGGTCGCGTTGCTGACCATGGTGGTCGGCATCCTCGGTGCGGTCGCACAGTCGGACATCAAGCGTCTGCTCTCGTTCACCCTGGTCAGTCACATCGGCTACATGCTGTTCGGGATCGCGCTCGGCACCGCTGCCGGACTGGCGGCGGCGATCTTCTACGTGGTGCACCACATCACCGTCCAGACCACGCTGTTCCTGGCGACCGGCCTGGTGGAGCGCCGGGGCGGCAGCACCAACCTGGAGCGTCTCGGCGGGTTGGCCCGAGCCGCGCCGCTGCTCGCCGCGCTGTTCTTTCTGCCCGCGTTGAACCTGGCCGGCATACCACCGTTCTCCGGGTTCCTCGGCAAGCTCGGGTTGCTGCAGGCCGGGGTCGCCGACGATGGCCCGCTGGTCTGGGTGGTCGCCGCCGGCGCGGTGGTGACCAGCCTGCTCACCCTGTACGCGGTGACCCGGGTGTGGAATCTCGCCTTCTGGCGCAAAACCGCACCGCAGGCCACAGCGGGCGGTCCGGCGACGGCACCGGCACCTGCTGCGGCCCCGCAGCCGGCGACCGTGCCGTCCGCCACCCGGGCGGTGTCCGGTGTCCGGGTGCCGTCCACCGACTCGGCCTCCACCCCGCTCGCCGCCGACGGCCCGGGGTCGGTGGAACCGATGCCGCCCCTGCTGGTCGGCGCGACCACCGCACTGGTGCTGCTCGGCCTGGCGCTGACCGTGCTGGCCGGACCGTTGTACCAGATCGGCACCGAGGCGGCGGCCAACCTGGTGAGTCGTACGCCGTACGTCGACGCGGTGTTCCCGCAGGGAGGAGCCAGATGAGTCCGGTGTCCAGGGCCGCGCGCTGGCGTGCCCAGATCGTCGCGGTCGCCGCTCTGGTGGTGCTGTGGAACCTGTTCTACGGGCGGTTCTCCGTCGGCAACCTGCTCGGTGGGACGGCCGTCGCGTTGGTGGTGGTCACCGTCTTCCCGCTGCCGCCGGTCGCCTTCGAGGGCCGGATCCGGCCGCTGGCGGTGCTGCGCTTCCTCGTCCGGTTCGTCGTCGACCTGTTCATCGCGAGCGCGCAGGTGGCCTGGACCGCCGTCCGGTTTGGGCACACGCCGCGCAGCGCGGTCCTCGCGGTGCGGCTCCGAGTCCGGACGGACCTGAACCTGACCCTCACCGCCGAGGCGTTGTCGTTGATCCCGGGCAGCCTCATCGTCGAGGCCGACCCGGCCAGCGGCACCCTCTACGTCCACGTGCTCGACGTCGTCGACCACCACGACGTCGAGCAGGCCCGGCGGAAGGTGCTGGCGTTGGAGGAGCGGATCGTCCGGGCCGTCGGCTCGGCGGACGACGTGCGTCACCTCGCCGACCCTCGCCCGGCCGACCATCACGGAGAGAATCGATGACCTTTGTGGCTGTCGTGGTGACCGTCCTGCTGGCCGTGGCGGCCCTGCTGACCGTCGGGCGGATCATCCGTGGTCCGACACTGCTCGACCGGGTAGTGGCCGCCGAGGTTCTGATCGCCATCATCGTCGGCGGGCTTGCCGCCGAGGCCGCGGTCAACCGGCACGCCACCACTTTGCCGGTGCTCGTGGTGCTGTCCCTGCTCGGGTTCGTGGGCTCGGTCAGCATCGTCCGGTTCGTCGCCGCCCGCCCGCCTGCGGTGGCCGCCGCCGAACGGGAGCAACGGTGAACGGGGTGCTGACCGTACTGTCCGGCACGCTGCTGATCGGCGGCGCGTTGCTCAGCCTGGCGGCCAGCATCGGTCTGCTGCGCTTCCCCGACGTTGCCGCCCGGATTCACGCGGCGACCAAGCCGCAGGTTCTCGGCCTGTTGCTGTTCCTCAGTGGGCTGGCGTTGCGGCTGCAGAGCGGCACCGAACTGGCCACTCTGCTGATGGTCGCGGTCTTCCAGATGGCGACCGCGCCGGTCGCGGCCCACATCATCGGCCGGGCCGCCTACCGGGCCGATCTGGTACGGCGGGACCTGCTGGTCACCGACGAGGCGGACGGGATCACGACGGGCGCCACCGGCGGCGACGGAACCGGTGGGCAGCGGCGGGCCACTATATAATCCGGCCATGACCGATGCTCCTGCCCAGGAGGGCAGCAGTAGCCAGCCGGGTAGGACCCGGCTGCCGACATTCCGGCCGCCGGTCGCCGGAGCGCTGAGCCCCCGGTGCTGATCGTCTTCGGTCTCTTCCTGATCACCGTCTTGACGGTCGCGACCGGCTACTTCGTCGCCCAGGAGTTCGGCTACGTCGCCGTCGACCGGGGCCGGCTCCGGGCCCTGGCCGACCGGGGCGACCCGGCTGCCGCCCGGGCGCTGCGGGTGACCAGCCGGCTGTCGTTCATGCTCTCCGGTGCCCAGCTGGGGATCACGGTCACCGCGTTGCTGGTCGGCTACGTCGCCGAGCCGTACCTCGGCGCCGGACTGTCCGAGCTGCTCGGCGGGGTCGGAGTTCCGCCGGCCGCCAGTCTGACCATCTCAGTCGGGTTGGCGCTGATCATCTCGACCGTGGTGCAGATGGTCCTCGGTGAGCTGGCCCCCAAGAACCTCGCCCTCGCACGGGCCGAGACGTTGGCCCGGGCGCTCAGCCGGTCGACCCTGATCTACCTGGCCGTCGCCGGGCCGCTGATCCGGATGTTCGACATCGCGGCGAACCGGTTGCTGCGACGGGTCGGCATCGAGCCGATCGAGGAGCTGCCCAGCGGCGCCACCGCCGAGGACCTCGGCCAGATCATCGCCGAGTCCCGCCAGGAGGGGCATCTCGACTCGGCGATGTCCACGCTGCTCGATCGGGGACTGCACTTCCGGCAGCTGACCGCCGGTGAGGCGATGGTGCCGCGGGTCGACGTGCACACGGTGCGGGTCGACGCGCCACTGACCGGGCTGGTGGAGCTGCTGGACACCGGGCACTCCCGCTTCCCGGTGCACGGCTCGGACGGCGTCGACGATCTGGTCGGCATCGCCAGCATCGCGGACGTGCTCACCGTAGCGCCGTCGCGGCGGGCGATGACGACCGTCGCGGCCGTGATGGTTCCCCCGCTGCTGGTGCCCGAGACCTTGCCGTTGCCGGCGGTGCTGGACCGGCTGCGTAAGGGGCACCGGCAGCTGGCCTGCGTGGTCGACGAGTACGGCGGCTTCGCCGGGGTGATCACCCTGGAGGACATCGCCGAGGAGCTGGTCGGACCGATCCGGGACGAGGACGACCCCCCGGAGCCGGCCCCGGCCCGCCAGCCGGACGGCTCCTGGCTGGTCCCGGCCCGCTGGCGGATCGACGAGGTCGCCGACACCACCGGGGTCGAGCTGCCCACCGCCCCCGAGTACGACACCCTCTCCGGCCTGGTCATGCGGGAGCTGGGCCGGGTGCCCGAGGTCGGCGACCAGATCTCGATCAGCCTGGACGAGACAGCCGCCGGCAACGGCCATCATCGGGCCCGGCGGGCCGTACTGCACGTTATCTCCGTCGACCGGCACGTGCCCGACTCGGTCCGGCTGGAGGTGATCGGGTGAGCGCCGGGTGGGCGTTGCTGACCTCGCTGGTGCTGCTCGCCCTGAACGGATTCTTCGTGGCTGCGGAGTTCGCCCTGGTGGCGAGCAAGCGGTACCGCCTGGAACAGGCTGCGGCGGGCGGCTCGCGGGCGGCCCGGGCGGCGTTGGACGGCTCGCGCGAGCTGTCGCTGATGCTCGCCGGGGCGCAGCTGGGCATCACCGTCTGCACCCTCGGTCTGGGCGCGTTGGCCGAACCGGCGGTGGAGCGGCTGGTGGCGCCCCTGCTGGAGCGGGCCGGTCTGCCGTACGCGGCCAGTCACCTGGTCGCGTTCCTGTTCGCCCTCGCCCTGGTGGTCTTTCTGCATCTGGTGGTCGGCGAGATGGCACCGAAGTCGTGGGCGATCACCCACCCGGAGCGATCGGCGCTGCTGCTGGCGCTGCCGTTCCGGGCATTCGCCCGGGTGTCCCGGCCGGTCCTGTCCGGGCTGAACGCGATCGCCAACGCCGTGCTGCGGGCGTTCCGGGTCGAACCACAGGACCAGCTGGCCCAGGTGCACGGCCCGGACGAGCTGCGCATCCTGCTGGAACAGTCGCGGGAGCACGGCCTGCTGCCGCCGGACCAGCACGAGCTGCTGGCCAAGATGCTCCAGCTGGAGCGCACCACCGTGCGGGACGTGATGCAGCCGGTGGACCAGGTCGTCGCGGTGGCCCGGACGGACACCGCCGTGCGGGTGGAGGAGCTGTCCCGGGGTAGCGGTCGGTCCCGTCTGGTGGTCTACGGCGAGGCCGGCGATCTGATCGGCATCGTGCACGTACGCGACGCGGTGCGGGCGAACACCTGTGACGGAGCCCCGACCGCCGAGTCGCTGATGAGCCGGCCGTTCCTGCTGCCGGCGACGGCGACCGTCACCGAGGCGGTGGCGGCGATGCGCGCCGACCAGGTCCAGTTGGCGCTGGTCACCAACGGTGCCGGAGCCGACCGGCCGATCGGTTTCGTGGCGTTGGAGGACCTGCTGGAAGAGGTCATCGGCGAGTTCGACGACGAGACCGACGCCGTCCCGAGGGGACGGCGGATGCGCTGAGCTGCGCGTCGACGGTGTGGTCTCGCCGGGCCGGCGGTCATGCTGCTCCGGCGGGTCACGCTGCTCCGGCGCTGGCGGTCGCCAGCTTGACCCCGAAACCGAGGAACAGGGCACCCACCCCGCTGGTGACCGTCACGGCGAGCCGGCGCCGTTGCCGGAACTGCATCGCCAGATAAGTCCCGGTGAAGATCAGCACGGTCAGGTAGATGACGCTGAACAGTTGGGCGATCGTGCCGAGCAGCAGGAACGACAGCGCCGGGTACGGGTACGCCGGGTCGACGAACTGGATGAAGAACGACACGAAGAACAGGATCGCTTTCGGGTTCAGCAGGCTGATCACCGTCGCCCGCCGGAACGGGCGACGCGCCGCCGCCGGCTCGGCTGCGTCCACCAACCGGGGCGCGCCCGGGTCGTCCCGCCGCCGCCAGCGCCGCCAGGCACCACGGAGCATGGTGACGCCGACATAGCCGAGGTACGCCGCCCCGGCGTACTTGATCACGGTGAACACCGCCGGATGGGTGTTGAGCAGGGAGGCGACCCCGGCTGCGGAGAGCACCATCAGCACCGTGTCGCCGAGGAAGACGCCGCCGGCCGCCCGGTAGCCGTGCCGCACGCCGCGTCGGGCGGCGGTGGACAGGACGAACAACGAGTTCGGCCCGGGCAGCAGAATGATCGCCACGGTGCCCAGGACGTACGTCCAGATGTCGGTGATGCCCAGCATGGGGGTCATCCTCACCTGTCCGCCGGTCCGCTGGCGAGAGAAATTTCGCTGGTGGTGAAGTAGGTCGGCACCGCCCGGGTGACTCCGGTAGCGGATTGCGGCGGGTCGGCGACGGTGCGCAGCGGCAGCACCCCGGCCCAGTACGGCAGTGCGAGGTCGGCCTGATCGTCGACGGGGTCACCGGTGCGGCCCTTGACCGACACCTCGTCGAGAGCGACGGCGAGCACCGCTGTCTGCGCGAGTTCCCGGTTCGTCGGTGGCCGGCTGTCCGAGACCCGGCCCGGAGCCGCCTTGTCGATCAGGGCGTCGAGTGCCCGCCGCTTGTCGGCCGGATCGCTGACCAGCCGGGCGGTGCCGTGTACGACGACTGACCGGTAGTTCGCGCTGTGGTGCGCCTGGGCGCGGGCATAGACCAGGCCGTCGAGCAGGGTGACGGCCACACAGACGGCGAGCCCTTGTGGGTCCCGGGCGGCCAACAGGGGCGTGCTCGCGGTGGAGCCGTGCAGGTACAGGGTCTCGTCGACGCGTACGTGCAGAGTGGGCAGTGCCCGGGGCGCGCCGTCGGCGACGAACGCCAGGCAGCAGTGGTACGCCTCGTCGAGGATGCGGTGTGCCTCGGTGCGCTGGTAGGTGACCCGGTTGAGGTGTCGCGTGGCGGTGGTCCGGGCGGTGGCGGGATACATTCGGGCTCCCAAGTTTGTTCTAGTACAATATGCTATTTGTGTCAGAACAATATCAGCCGACCGGTGCGACCGCGACCGAGATCTCGGCCAGCGTCGAGGCCGGTGTCCGTACGGGTGCGTTGGCACCTGGTGCCCTGCTGCCGGCGGTGCGTACGCTCGCCGACGCACTCGAGGTCAGCCCGGCCACCGTCGCCAAGGCGTACCAGGCGCTGCGCCAACGTGGGATCGTCGACACCGACGGCCGGCGCGGCACCCGGGTCCGCGCCCGCCCGCCGGTCGCCGTGACCCGGCCCGGCCCGTCCGCGCCGGCCCCGCCGGGCACCCTGGACCTGTCCACCGGTGAGCCGGATCCACGGCTGTTGCCGCCGCTGGCGACACATCTCGCTGCGGTCGCCCGGGAGTTGGCCGACACCGCGTCCGGGCAGGGTTACGCCGACGCCGGCCTGCTGCCCGACCTTGCCGCGCTAGCCATGGTCCGGTTGGCTGACGACGGCCTGCCGGCCGGCGGTCTCACTGTCACCAGTGGCGCGCTGGACGGGATCGAACGCCTGCTCACCGGCACTCTGCGCCCTGGCGACCGGGTCGCGGTGGAGGATCCCGGCTGGGCCAACCTGCTGGACCTGATCGCGGCACTGGGCCTCACTCCGGTCCCGATGCCGGTGGACGACCGCGGCCCGACCGAACCCGGCCTGCGGGCGGTGCTGTCCGCCGGCGTCTCCGCCATCGTGGTCACCACCCGGGCGCAGAACCCGACCGGCGCCGCCCTGGACGCGGACCGGGCCGACCGGCTGCGACGGCTGCTGCGCGAGGCCGACGATGTGCTGCTCATCGAGGATGACCACGCCGCTGAGCTCTCCGATGGTCCGCCGCACGTGTTGGCCGGCGTGACACCCCGGTGGGCGTTCGTCCGCTCCGTAAGCAAGCCGTACGGCCCGGACCTGCGGATCGCCCTGTTGACCGGCGACGAGACCACTCTCAGCCGGGTGGCCGGTCGGATGCGTATCGGTTCCGGCTGGGTCTCCACGGTCCTGCAGCGGCTGCTCGGACAGTTGTGGCGCGATCCCTCGGTCGCCGCCACCGTGGCCGGGGCCGGCCGGGTCTACCAGCGCCGCCGGGAGTCGTTGCGGGCCGCGCTCGCCAACCACGGCGTCGCCAGCCACGGCGGCAGCGGGATCAACGTCTGGGTGCCGGTGACGGACGAGACCCACGTGGTGGCCGCGCTGCAGGCGGCCGGATTCACCGTCTCCACCGGAGCCCGCTACCGGCTACGCAGCGCGCCGGGTATCAGGATCACCGTCAGCGGGCTCGACGAGCACCGGGCCGGCGAGCTCGCCGCGGCGGTGCGCGACGCGCTGCGCCCAGCAGGACTCACCGGGGTCGGCAGGTGAGGTACGCGGGCCGCACTCGGACCGGTCAACCCAGGCGCTCCGGTCAATCCGCAACCGGGTAGGAAGGACTTGTGACCGTGCACGAAACCACCGCCGGAGCCGATGGGTACGTCCCCACCGGTGCCCGTAGCCTCGCCGACCTGCGCGCTGCCGCCCCCAGTTGCCAGGGCTGCGAACTGCACCAGCCCGCCAGCCAGGTGGTCTTCGGCCGGGGCAACCCCGATGCCCGGGTGGTGATGGTCGGCGAGCAGCCCGGGGACGTCGAGGACCGCCAGGGGCTGCCGTTCGTCGGCCCGGCCGGCCGGCTGCTGCGCCGGGCGGTGGACGACGCCGGGATCCCGGTCGACCAGATCTATCTGACCAACGCGGTGAAGCACTTCCGCTTCGTGTCGCGCGGCGGTCGACGGATCCACCAGACCCCGGACCGGGCGCACATCGTGGCCTGCCGGCCATGGTTGGTTGCCGAGTTCGCGATGCTGCGCCCGGACGTCGTCGTGGTGCTCGGCGCGACCGCGGCCCGGGCACTGCTCGGCCCGGCGTTCCGGGTGACCCGCTCGCGTGGCGTACCGTTGCCGTGGCCTGCCTCGGCCGAACGGGCCGAGGAGTTTCCGGTGGGTCCGGCGCAACTGGTGGCCACCATCCATCCCTCTGCGGTGCTGCGTGCCGACGCCCAGCAGATCGCCTTCCGAGGGCTGGTCACCGACCTCGGCGTCGCCCGCAGACTGCTCGCCGATCGGGGCAGCCCGACCCAGGCGGTACGCCGATGACCGCGCTCACTGCACCGTCGTCGGTGACCGACCCGCCGCCATCCGGTGACGTCACCCGCATCCAACGCCGTACGCTGCGGCTGCTCGCCGGTACCCAGATGATCGGCGGCGTAGGCGTCACCATCGGGATCTCGGTCGGTGGCCTGCTCGCCGCCGAGCTCGGCGGGGTGGCCGTCTCCGGCCTGGCGCAGAGCGCCGCAGTGGTCGGCGGGGCGCTGCTCGCCGTACCCGTGGTCCGGATCATGAACGGGCACGGCCGCCGACCCGGTCTGGTCTTCGCCTACCTGACGGGTGCGACCGGGGCGGTGCTGGTGGTGGCCGCCGCCGCGGGGCGCTGGGTGCCGCTGCTGTTCGTCGGCATGGTCCTGTTCGGCGGGGCGACGACTGCCGGGCTGCAGGCCCGGTACGCGGCGGTCGACCTCACCGAGCCGCGTCGTCGGGGCCGGCAGCTGTCGCTGGTGGTCTGGGCGACCACGGTCGGCGCGGTGACCGCCCCCAACCTGGCCGGGCTGGCCGACCGGTCGGCCAGCGGGGTCGGGCTGCCGCCGCTGGCCGGCCCGTTCGCCGTCAGTACGCTGGCGTTCCTGCTGGCCGCGCTGCTGGTGCTGGTGTTGTTGCGACCGGATCCGCTGCTGACCGCCCGGCGGATCGCCGGCCCCGCTGCGGCGACCGCCCCGGTGCAGTCCGGCCGGGCTTCGCAGGCCAGGTCCGGCCGAGGCCTGCGGGCCGCGTTCGTGGTGGTAGCCGCCCGGCCCGCCGCGCGGCTCGGGGTCTGCGCCGTCGCAGTCGGCCACCTGGTGATGGTCGGGGTGATGGCGATGACGCCGGTCCACATCGGGATGGGGCACACCGGCGGTGATCTGTTGCGCACCGTCGGGCTGGTGCTGAGCCTGCACATCGCCGGGATGTACGCGCTGTCGCCGGTGGTAGGTTGGCTCACCGACCGGGCCGGTCGCCGGCCGGTGATCGTCGGTGGGGTCGGGCTGCTGCTGGCCGCGTGTGCCGTGGCGGGCACCGCCGGCCACGACCCGGTACGCCTGGTGATCGGGCTGGTGCTGCTCGGGCTCGGCTGGTCGGGCACCATGGTCGCGGGCTCGACCCTGCTGTCGGAGTCGGTGCCGGTCGACGTCCGTCCGTCGGTGCAAGGCCTGTCGGACCTGGTGATGGGTCTGGCCGGCGCGTTCGCCGGCGGGGTCAGCGGAATCATCGTCGGGCTGTCCGGTTACGGCGTCCTGACGTTGCTGTCGGCGCTGGCCACGGTGCCGCTGCTGGGGTTGGTGCTGCGCCCGGTGCCGGCTCCGTCGAAGCAGTAAGGAGGCAGGGATGCGGTTGACGGACTTCTGGGGCCGGTTGGACGAGGCGTTCGGGCCGGCGTACGCCCGCAGTATCGCCACCGATCAGGTACTGGCCCAGTTGGGTGGGCGCACCATCGCCCAGGCACTGGCGGCGGGTGAGGAGACGGCGGTGGTCTGGCGGGCGGTCTGCGCCGCGTATCCCGACCGGGTCCCTGGCCGGTTGCGCTGATCGCGAGCCGGTCGAGCTGGGATTCACGACCTGTTGATTACGGTACGCCTCAGTCAATGCGCATAGTGTCACTGTCTCGGTTGTCGGGTGTTGGTTGGGCTCTGATGTCACCGGTGCATCAGAGCACCGGTGACATCGGAACTGGAAGTGTCTCGGGGCAACCGGAGTCGGCCTGTGTGTCGCGCGTCGCTTGTCGGGTCGGTCGTACTCCTGTCGGCTGGTCGTGCCTCCGCTTGACGGGGTACCTCTGCTTGGCGGGCGTGCGTTCGCGTAGCTGAATTCACTCTTTGCGGTCCAATGGATGCTTTGGGTGGTGAAACTCGTGGGCGTGTCTGGTTTTCCACTCGTACATCTGTTCGGCTATTGTCCACAGCTAGGTGCTCATCCACAGGTTGCGGCCCGTCGGCTGTTTTCTGTCGGACCCAGCGCCTAGCGTGACCCGGGTGACGAGAAGCTCGGCCAGGACGCCTGGGAAGTCGGCGAACGTAGGGGTGGCAGCAATGGCGGCAGTGCCAGACAAGGAAAAGGCGCTCGATCTGGCGCTGGCTCAGATCGACAAACAGTTCGGCAAGGGCTCGGTGATGCGGCTGGGCGAGCGGCCGGTGATCCAGACCGCAGTGATCCCCACCGGCTCCATCGCGCTCGACGTTGCACTCGGCGTCGGCGGCCTGCCCCGGGGTCGGGTGGTCGAGGTCTACGGCCCGGAGAGCAGCGGTAAGACCACGGTCGCCCTGCACGCGGTGGCCAACGCCCAGCGTTCCGGCGGCATCGCGGCGTTCATCGACGCCGAGCACGCGCTCGACCCTGACTACGCCAGGGCGCTCGGCGTGGACACCGACGCCATGCTGGTCTCCCAGCCGGACACCGGTGAGCAGGCGCTGGAGATCGCCGACATGCTGATCCGCTCCGGCGCGCTGGACATTATCGTGATCGACTCGGTCGCGGCCCTGGTGCCCCGTGCCGAGATCGAGGGCGAGATGGGGGACAGCCACGTCGGTCTGCAGGCCCGGCTGATGAGCCAGGCGCTGCGCAAGATCACCGGTGTGCTGAACAGCACCGGCACCACCGCGATCTTCATCAACCAGCTGCGGGAGAAGATCGGCGTGATGTTCGGCTCGCCGGAGACCACCACCGGTGGCCGGGCGCTGAAGTTCTACGCCTCGGTGCGGCTCGACGTGCGACGGATCGAGAGCCTCAAGGACGGCACCGACGTGGTCGGCAACCGGACCCGGGTCAAGGTCGTCAAGAACAAGGTCTCCGCGCCGTTCAAGCAGGCCGAGTTCGACATCATGTACGGCAAGGGCATCTCCCGGGAGGGCTCGCTGATCGACGTCGGCGTCGAGCAGTCGATCATCCGCAAGTCCGGTGCCTGGTACACCTACGAGGGCGACCAACTCGGTCAGGGCAAGGAGAAGGCCCGGGAGTTCCTCCGGGAGAATCCGGACGTGGCGGCTGAGATCGAGAAGAAGATCCTGGAGAAGCTCGGCGTCGGCGCGCTCGGTGCCGACGAGGCCGGCGGGCCCGAGCTGCCGCCGGTCGACTTCTGATCCGGATGGCCGGGCGACGACGCGGCGCACGGACGGGCCGGGGCTGGGATGCGGCTCCGCCCCGTCCACGCGCCTCCCGTGCCGGCCGCAGCCGGCCGGCCGACCCCACCGCCGGGTTCGCAGACCCCACCGCTGAGCGCGACGGCCGCACCACCGGGTCCGCCGCGGTCGGCGGTGGGCAGCCGGTGGACGAGGCGCAGCAGGCCCGCGACATCTGTCTGCGACAGCTCGCCGTCCGCCCTCGGACTCGGGCGGAGCTCGCCGCAGTGCTGCGGCGACGCGGCATCTCCGAGGCCACGGCCAGTTCGGTCCTCGACCGGTACGACGAGGTCGGGATGATCGATGACGCGGCGTTCGCCCAAGCCTGGGTGACCAGCCGGCACCACGGTCGAGGGCTGGCCCGGCGCAACCTCGCCGCCGAGTTGCGTCAGCGTGGCGTGGATCCACAGACTGCCCGGGACGCGCTGGACGGGCTGGACGAGTCGACCGAGCGGGCCACCGCGACGGAGCTCGTCGAGCGCAAGCTGCGTACCGCCCGGGGTGCTCCGGACGTGGTGTTCCGACGGTTGGTCGCGATGCTTGCCCGCAAGGGTTACTCGGCGGGGGTAGCTGTGCCGGTGGTCCGGGAGGCACTGGCCGTCCGGTCCGCCGAGGCCGCCCAGTTCACCGACACGGTGGATGCCGAGGCACTGATCGGCGAGGTTCCCGACCCGGATGCTGAGTAGCCCTGGTCCACCTGACGGGACACCATCCCCTGCGGGATGCGCCAAATTTCCGACTCATCCCGGCGCGTCCTGAGCGCGATATGCTGCCTGTGAGTGGGCCGATGCCCTACGTTCCGTTGTCGGTCTGATCATGACTTCTTGACCGAACGGCCCCTCGCGACCTAGCCTCGCGTTACAGACGAACAACCGACCCGTCGCAGGCTAACCGCACAACATAGATCGCATAACAGTACGGCATCACTTCGCAGCAGCAGTTCAGTAGCCAGACATGCCGCAACCGGACAGGCCGGTCCGGCGGCGACAGCACGCACAACGGCCGCTTTCGCCGTGATCGTGCCCGCACCCACGTCGGTGCTGTCTGGTCGTTGGTCAGCCGCCACGGTCGGGTGTTCCCATAGCCGTGGCCGGCGCCGGAGCGAGAAGCCTCCGGGAAGGCCGACGGCGGACTGGAGGCGGTCGTGGCGCAGCGCAGGAAGCCGGCGGGACACGCGAGTGTCGGTAGGCTCGGAGGGTCGGCATGACCGGGCTGGAGTGGATGCTCTTCGCCGCGGTCGTCGTGCTCGCCGGCCTGGTGCTCGCCGGCCTCGCGCTCGGTGCCCGCACGCTGCGCCGGCTCACCACACCGGCGGCCGCGACGCCGGTTGAGGAGGACCCGGCTTTCGTCGCCGCCCGCGACCGGCAGGAACGCTCCCTCGCCGCGCTGCGTACCGCGGCCGACGAGGCGTCCTCCGCCGTCGAGCAGGCCAAGGCCGCCGCCGCTGCGGCCCGTACCGACGCCGCCGCCGCCAAGGCCGAAGCGACCGCCGCCCGGGCCGAGGCCCGTCGAGTGCTCGACGCCGCCCGGGCCGAGGCGGACACCATCCTGGAGCGGGCCCACCGGCAGGCCGAGACCGAAGCCGAGCAGGTCCGGGCAGCGGCCCGGCGCAGCGGCGAGCGGGAGATCGCGATGCTCTCCCGGGCCGTCAAGGAGCAGTCCGCCGAGCTGGACCGGCGCGGCCAGCGGATGGACGAGCGGGAACGTCAGCACGCCGAGGAAGCCGACCGGGTCGCCGAGCGGGACCGCCGGTTGACTGCCACCGCCGCCGAACTCGCCGAGCGCAAGGCAGCCCTGGCCGCCCGGGAGGCGGACCTGACGGCCGCCGAGGAGCGATGGCAGCGCGAGCTGGAGCGGGTCGCCGGGCTGACCGCCGAGGCGGCCCGGGGTGAGCTCGTTGAAGCGATCGAGGGCCAGGCCAAACGGGAGGCGGCAATCCTGGTCCGCGACATCGAGGCCGACGCCCGCAACACCGCTGACCAGCGGGCCCGGCACATCGTGGTGGACGCCATCCAGCGGGTCGCCAGCGAACAGACCGCGGAGAGCGTGGTCAGCGTCCTGCATCTGCCCGGCGACGAGATGAAGGGCCGGATCATCGGGCGCGAAGGCCGCAACATCCGGGCGTTCGAGTCCGTCACCGGGGTCAATTTGATCATCGACGACACACCCGAGGCGGTCCTGCTGTCCTGCTTCGACCCGGTACGCCGGGAGACCGGCCGGCTCACCCTGGAGAAACTGGTGCTCGACGGCCGGATTCATCCGCACCGGATCGAGGAGGTCTTCGAGACCGCCCGGCAGGAGGTGGAGCAGCTGTGCCACCGGGCTGCCGAGGAGGCGCTCGTCGACGTCGGCATCACCGAGATCCACCCTGAGCTGGCCACCCTGCTGGGCCGGCTGCGCTACCGGACCTCGTACGGCCAGAACGTGCTCAAGCATCTGGTGGAGACCGCGCACATCGCCGGGGTGATGGCCGCCGAGCTGCGTCTGGACGTCCCGCTGATCAAGCGGTGCGCGTTCCTGCACGACATCGGCAAGGCGCTCACCCACGAGGTCGAGGGCAGTCATGCGCTGATCGGCGCCGACCTGGCCCGCAAGTACGGCGAATCCGAAGAGGTGGTGCACGCTATCGAGGCACACCACAACGAGGTGCCGCCGCAGACCGTCGAGGCGGTGCTCACCCAGGCCTCCGACGCGTGCTCCGGTGGTCGTCCCGGCGCGCGGCGGGAAAGCCTGGAGGCGTACGTCAAGCGGCTGGAGCGAATCGAGGAGATCGCCGCCGGCAAGATCGGCGTGGAGAAGGTCTTCGCCATGCAGGCCGGCCGGGAGATCCGGGTGATGGTCAAGCCGGACGACGTGGACGACATCGGTGCCGCGGTGCTGGCCCGCGACGTGGCCAAGCAGATCGAGGAGGAGCTGACCTACCCGGGGCAGATCCGGGTGACCGTGGTCCGCGAGTCCCGGGTCACCGAGATCGCCCGTTGACCGGCCGGACGGCCGGTCAACGGGCGGGCCGTCCGGTTAGCTGCTGCCTGACGTAGCCGTGCCGCCGGTGGTGGCGCTGCCGCCGGTGCCGGCCGCAGTCTGTTGGCCGGCCACCGTCGACGCCGGTGCCGCCGGCGGCTGGGGTGTGGCGCTGGTCCGCCGGCCCTGAGCCAGCCGCCGCTGCACCGACTCGGCGAGCTTGGACAGCGCGTAGTTGACCGCGATGAACAGCACCCCGATCACCAGATACACCTGGATCGGGTTACGCAGGTTCTGGATGATCGTCCGGCCGACCAGCAGCGTCTCCTGGTAGCCGATGATGAAGCCCAACGAGGTGTCCTTGAGCACCACGATCAGCTGGCTGATCAGAGCCGGCAGCATGATCCGGAACGCCTGTGGCAGCAGGATCATCCGGGTGGTCTGGAACGACGTCAGCCCGATCGCGGCGGCCGACTCGCGCTGCCCCGACGGCAGACCCTCCATCCCGGAGCGCAGGATCTCGGCGATCACCACGCCGTTGTAGATGGTCAGACCCAGCACCAGGTACGGCAGCATCTCGTGGCCGAACGGGAGGACGATCTCCAGGCCGAGGTCCGGCAGGCCCCGGGCGACGAAGAAGATCGTGATCACCACCGGCAGGCCGCGGAACACCTCGACGCAGAACCGGGTCACCAGGTTCAGCAGCCAGCTCAGCGCCCGCAACGCCAGCGCGAACGAGGTGGCGAGCCCGGTGAACCGGCGGCGCAGCAGCGCCTTCAGCTGGATCCGCAGCACCGCCAGCGCGGTGCCGAACAGCAACGACAGCGCGATCGCCAGGCCGGCGGCGGTCAGCGTGGCGGTGACCCCCTCGCCGAGCAGTGTCCAGACCTGACCGAACACCTCGTTGCCGGGGTCGATCAGTGGACCCCACTTCTCCATGGTGAACTGTTCGCGTTCGGCCAGCGGCCGGTAGACCAGGAAGTACCCGGCGGTGACGGCGGCGAGGGCCGACAGCACGCTGACGATCAGCGTGACCCGTCGGGCCCGTGGTCCGGGGGCGTCGTACAACACGCTCTGCTGCTGGCTCATGGCGTGGTTCCTCCGGTGACGGCTGCGGCGCTCGCGGGGGACGGGGCGGTCATCTGGCCACCGCCCGGTGGGCCTCGACCCGGTCGAGCAGCAGCCCGAGCGGCACGGTCATGATCAGGAAGCCGATCGAGATGCCGACGAAGACCGGGATGATCGGCTCGCCGAGGGCGCTGGTCAGGTTCTGCGCCGAGTTGGACAGGTCACCGACCACCCCGAAGAAGCCGGCCAGCGCCGAATTCTTGATCATGGCGATGATGACGCTGCCCAGCGGGACGATCGCGGCCTTCCACGCCTGGGGGAGTACCACGTACCGCAGGTTCTGGGTGAAGGTCAGGCCGATCGCGCGGGCGGCCTCCGCCTGACCGGGCGGCACCGCGTTGATCCCGCTGCGGATCGCCTCGCAGACGAACGCACCGGTGTAGACGCTCAGCGCGATGATCGCGAACCGGAAGTACGGCAGGTCGATGCCGAGCCGGCTGAACACGATGCTCAGCCCGGGGATCCGCAGGAAGTCGGCGTTCGACCCGAGTGCGGGCAACCCGAAGGCCGAGAAGAACATCACGACGGTCAGCGGCACGTTGCGCAGCACCGTCACGTACGCCCCGCCGAGCCAGCGTAGCGGCGGCACCGGTGAGATCCGCAGGATCGCGACGAGCGTGCCGATCAGCAGCGCGCCGGTCGCGGACAGCAGACACAGCTGCAGGGTGAGCCAGAAACCTCCGACGAAGACGTCGAAGTGGTCGACGAGCACTCTCACACGAAAGACCCTTCTGCGAACCGTCCACCTGGGCGACCGGCCGGCCCGGAGCTGACTGCGCCGGGCCGGCCGGGATCGATCAGGGGCGACCTTCGACGGTCAGTAGCGGTCGACCGCGGGACCGGTCGGGGTGTTGTCGTCGAAGGCACCTGCGGTGGACTCCCACGCCGCGGCGTACGAGCCGTCGTCGTAGATCTTCTCCAGGGTGTCGTTGATGAAGTCGCGGAACGCGTCGTCGCCCTTCTTCACCCCGATGCCGTACGGCTCCTCGGTGAACTGCTCACCGGCCAGCTTGAAGTCGCCCTCGTTGTCGGCGATGAAGCCGAGCAGGATCACGTTGTCCGTGGTGACCGCGTCGACCTGACCGCCGCGCAGCGCGTCCACACACTTCTCGTAGACGTCGAAGAGCACCAGCTGCTCGCCGACATCCGCCAGGTACTCCTGGATGTTCTCCGCCGGCGTCGAACCCTGCACCGAGCAGATCTTCTTGTCCCCGGCCTCGAACGACTCCGGCCCGGTGATCGACTCGTCGTCGGCGCGGACCATGATGTGCTGGCCGGCGACGTAGTACGGGCCGGCGAAGTCGATCCGCTCCTTGCGGGTGGGGTTGATCGTGTAAGTGGCAACCACGATGTCGACCCGGTCCTGCTCCAGCAGCTCCTCGCGGACCGCGGACGGCGCCTCGACGTACTCGATGTCGTCGGCGGCGATGCCCAGCTCGGCCGCGATCAGCTTGGCGATCTCGACGTCGAAGCCGGCCGGCTCACCGTCGAGGCCCAGCTTACCGAAGCCGGGCTGGTCGAACTTGGTGCCGACGGTCATGGTGCCGGCCTCGCTCAGCTCGGCCATCGTGGTACCGGCCTCGAAGCTCGGCGTCGCCACGTCGGGGTTCTCACTGCCGGAGCCGTCCCCGCCGCTGTCGCCGCAGGCCGCCATGGACACCGCCAACGCGGCAGTTGCGGCTACCGCCGCCATACGTGACATACGCATTGCTCAGTTTTCTCCTTCACGATGGGAAGCCCGCCGGGTCGCGGCCGACTCCACGTTGGATGAAACTCGTCCTCGAGCGGGATGTCAGTGGGTGAGGATCTTGGACAGGAAGTCCTTCGCCCGGTCGCTGCGCGGGTTGGTGAAGAACTCGGTGGGCGGGGCGTCCTCGACCAGCTGCCCGTCGGCCATGAAGATGACCCGGTTCGCGGCGTGCCGGGCGAAGCCCATCTCATGGGTGACGACGACCATCGTCATCCCCTCGGCTGCCAGCGAGGTCATCACGTCCAGCACCTCGCCGACCATTTCCGGGTCGAGCGCGCTGGTCGGCTCGTCGAACAGCATCGCCTTGGGCTGCATCGCCAACGCCCGGGCGATCGCCGCCCGCTGCTGCTGACCGCCGGAGAGCTGGGCCGGGAACTTGTCCGCCTGGTTGGCGATGCCAACCCGGTCGAGCAGTTGCAGTGCCCGCTCACGGACCACCGACGCCTTCTCCCGGCGTACCTTCATCGGGCCGAGCGTGACGTTGTCCAGGATCGTCCGGTGCGCGAACAGGTTGAACGACTGGAACACCATGCCGACCTCGCTGCGCAGCCGGGCCAGGGCCCGGCCCTCCGCCGGCAGTGGTCGGCCGTCGAACAGGATGGTCCCGGAGCTGATCGGCTCCAGACGGTTGATCGCGCGGCACAGAGTGGACTTGCCGGAGCCGGACGGCCCGATCACCACCACCACTTCACCACGGTCGACCGAGAGGTCGACGTCCTGGAGCACGTGCAGTGGACCGAACCACTTGTTGACTCCGCTGAGCACGATCAGCGGCTCACTGGTTGTCACCGTCATGCACCGTCCCTGTCCATGCACCGTCCTAGTCGTCACGATCGGTCGAGGTCACCTCACGTGGTCCCGCCACTTTAGGCGGCGTGATGTGTCGGAAGGCAACTCAAATGGTCACGGAGCGGTAACACAGCCCACGTGCCGGCTGCTGTCCGGGCAACATGATCGTATGGCGATTGCACCGTTCTGCACCACGCTGTGGAACTGGTCCGTCGACGGACCGCTCGCCCCAGGTCAGATCCGAGCCACCCTCGCGGCCATCATCGGTCGTCCGGTGGTGTCGCTGGGTGGGGCTTCGGCGGAGCGGTTCCCCGACGGCGTGGTGCTCTGCGACGTCTGGGACGGGGCCGGGGACTTCCCGGTGAACGTCGACTGCTACGCCGCACCGGTCGACCCGCCGGAGCACCGGGTCCTCGCCGCGTTCGCCCGCCGGACCGGACGTCGCTGCGTACTCGCCGACGACACGCTGGACGCGACCCGCCACCTGCTGGTGTCCCCGGACGGCACGGTCCGTCCGGTGCACCTGGACATCGAACCGACCAGCGTCGGTGACCGCCGCACCAACCTGCGGCTGTGCAGCCTGACCGACCCCGGCTGCCGGGCCGGGTTGTTCTGCGGCGGCTCGCGGTGGGGGCCCGACTCGGTGGCTCCGACACTCGCCGCGTGATCCCGGCGGCGGGCGGCCGGCTACGCTGTCTGATGTCATGACTACCAGCGCAGCACACGCCCGCCACCCACGTACCTACCAGGTGCGCACCTACGGCTGCCAGATGAACGTGCACGACTCCGAACGGATCTCCGGCCTGCTGGAATCGGCCGGCTACGTCCGGGCGGGGGAGTCCGACGATCCGGACGTCGTCGTCTTCAACACCTGCGCGGTGCGGGAGAACGCCGACAACCGGCTGTACGGCAACCTCGGTCACCTGCGACCGGTCAAGGAGAAGCGGCCGCAGATGCAGATCGCGGTCGGCGGCTGCCTGGCGCAGAAGGACCGGGGCGAGATCGTCCGCCGGGCCCCCTGGGTCGACGTCGTCTTCGGCACGCACAACATCGGTGCGCTGCCGACCCTGCTGGACCGGGCCCGGCACAACTCCGCCGCCGAGGTGGAGATCCTCGAGTCGCTGGAGGTCTTCCCCTCCACCCTGCCGACCCGGCGGGAGTCGACCTACGCCGGCTGGGTGTCGATCTCCGTCGGCTGCAACAACACCTGCACCTTCTGCATCGTGCCGTCGCTGCGCGGCCGGGAGAAGGACCGTCGGCCCGGCGACGTCCTCGCCGAGGTACGGGCCCTGGTCGACGAGGGTGTGCTGGAGGTCACCCTGCTCGGCCAGAACGTCAACTCCTACGGTGTCGAGTTCGGTGACCGGTTCGCGTTCGGCAAACTGCTGCGCGCCTGCGGCGGGATCGACGGGCTGGAACGGGTCCGGTTCACCAGCCCGCACCCGAAGGACTTCACCGACGACGTGATCGCCGCGATGGCCGAGACCGACAACGTCTGCCACTCGCTGCACATGCCGCTGCAGTCCGGTTCGGACGCCGTACTGCGGGCGATGCGCCGCTCCTACCGCGCCGACCGCTACCTCGGCATCATCGACAAGGTGCGGGCGGCGATGCCGGACGCGGCGATCACCACCGACATCATCGTCGGTTTCCCCGGTGAGACCGACGCCGACTTCGAACGCACCCTCGACGTGGTACGGGCCGCCCGGTTCTCCTCGGCGTTCACCTTCCAGTACTCGAAACGCCCCGGCACCCCGGCCGCCGAGATGCCCGGCCAGTTGCCGAAGCCGGTGGTGCAGGAGCGCTACGACCGGCTGATCGCCTGTCTGGAGGAGATCACCTGGGCGGAGAACCGTCGGCTGCTCGGCCGGACGGTCGAGGTGCTGGTCGCGGTCGGCGAGGGCCGCAAGGACGGGCGGACCGGGCGGCTGTCCGGCCGGGCCCGGGACGGCCGGCTGGTGCACTTCGACGCCGGCCCGCTCGCCGGGCGCATCCGTCCCGGTGACCTCGTCGAGGTGGTCGTCAGCTACGCGGCTCCGCACCATCTCAACGCCGACGGCGAGCCGGTCGCCCACCGCCGGACCCGGGCCGGCGACGCCTACGAGGCAGGGCGGACACCGCGTACCGGCGGGGTGCTGCTGGGGCTGCCGACGGTGGGTGCACCACCTCCGGCGACACTGGCCACCTCGGCCTGCGACCGCTGAACCCTGTCAGCCGCGTCTGACCCGGGTGCCGTCAGCTGCTGATCCGGCACCGCGCCGTCTCCCGGCCGCACCACGCGGCCGGGAGACGGACGTCATCGGGTCAGAGGCCGATCTTGCCGGCGCCGGCGCCGTTCGTGACGACGGACTTCACCTGGCTGGCGGTGGTCAACGAGTAGGAGTACGGGATGCTCGCGACCCCGCCGGCGGTTTCCGGGGTGCCGGAGTTCACGAAGTGGTTGTTGCGGGCGACGAGGGTGCCCGGGTCCGACGCGGCGTAGCCGACGTGCGTCGGGTCGTCGACGTTCTCGAAGTAGTTGCCTTCGACGAGAACGCCGGCGTCCATGGTGGAGGCGACACCGTAGTCGTTGTCGTAGTAGTAGTTGTTGAACACGTGTACCGGGTTGCCGAACCGGACCCGCGGATGCCGGGAACCGGAGCCGTCGAACCAGTTGTGGTGGTAGGTGACCCGCAGGTGACCGCGGTCCTGGCTGGCGTTGTTGTCCGAGTGGCCGAGCAGCATCGACTTGCTGTGGTTGAAGACGCGGTTCCACGACACCGTGATGTAGTCGGAACCGCGCTTGATGTCCACGGCTCCGTCGTACCCGTTGGTGAAGCTGTTGTGGTCGACCCAGACGTTGGTGGACTCGGTCTGGACGTTGATGGCGTCGTCATTCCAGTTGCGGAAGTTGATGTTGCGGATGATCACGTTTCGCTGGTTGCTGATGTTGAATCCGCAGCCGGAGATCGTGGCTGAGGAGCCGACGCCGACGATCGTCTTGTTGCTACCGACGTTCAGCATGCCGGAGCAGGAGATGGTCCCGGACACCCGGATGACGGCGGAGCCGGATCCGCTGATCGCCGAGGACAGCGCCGAGGAACTGGTGACGGTGGTCGGGGAAGCGTTGCCGCCACCGGTGGTGCCGCCGTTCTGGGTGGCCCAGCCGACCAGGCCGGTCGGCGTCTGGCCGGGTGGCGGTGTGGTCGGGTTGGGCGGTGGTGTGGTCGGGTTGGGTGGCGGTGTGGTCGGGTTGGTGCCACCGGTGCAGGCCACGCCGTTCAGGCTGAAACTGCTCGGTGCCGGGTTGGACGAGTTGTTCCACGACCCGTTGAAGCCGAACGAGACGCTCGCGTTCGAACTGAGGTTGCCGTTGTAGCTCACATTGCGAGCGGTGACGGAGCTCCCGCTCTGTGAGATGTCGGCGTTCCACGCCTGAACGACCTCTTGGCCGGCGCCAAAGGTCCACTGCAGGGACCAGGACGACATCGCGTCGCCGAGGTTGGTGAGGACGACGTTGCCGGTGAAACCGCCCGGCCACTGGGAGGCGACCGAGTAGTCGACTCGGCAGCCGGTAGCGGCGTGGGCGGTGCTTGCGCTGACGACCGTGGCACCGGTGAGGGCGACGGCAGCGACCGCAGTGGTGGCCAGCGCCGTGCGGCGCCGTGCTGCGTGCATTGAGATCTCCTTACGGCATGGCGGGGTGCGTCGCCGGTGGGAGAGCCAGCCCGGTTGGCTCGCAGGTGCGGGTGCTGGCGGTGCACCACGCCGTGGGTATTACAGGACGGATCCCGCTGGACAGGCGGGGAAGCGCTTTCCTTAGCGAAACATAGAAGTATCGCGATGTCAAAGGGGTGTGTCATGAGTAGGCGGTAGGGCGACTGGCCTCCGCAGGGGCCGGCTACCCGGAGAGCGGGGTCGCCGGCTGCCCGTCAAGATCACCAGCGGCATCGGCCGCCGGCCGCTGATGTTCCTGGCGGCCGGCGGCTCCCGGGGGCATCCGCCGTCGAGTTCGCGGTCGGATCCCGCCGGTGTCTTGTCAGTGCTCTTCGGTCGGCTGCCCGGTTGGCGCTACTTGGCCTGCTCCGCGAGTGCCAGGAACTGCCGCTTGCCGGCAAGTGCCTTCTCCGCCTCGCGGATCCGCTTGGCGTCACCGGCCGCCCGCGCCCGCTCCAGCCGCTGCTCGGCCTCGGCGACCTGCTCGCGCATCTGAGTCAACAGGGGATTGGCCGACGGCTCGGTACGCCGCCACGCCGAGTCCATCGTTTCCCGTACCCGGTCCTCGACTGCTCGCAGTCGACGGTCCAGCCCCGACGTCGACTCGCGTGGCACCCGGCCGATGTCATGCCACTGGCCCTGCACCTCACGCAGCTTCGCCTGCGCGGTACGCGGATCCGCGTCGATGTCGACGGCCTCCAGTTCGGTCAGCAGCGCCTGCTTGCGCTCCAGATTGGCGCGCTGCTCGGCGTCGCGGGCCGAGAAGACCTCGCTGCGGCGGGTGAAGAAGGTGTCCTGGGCCGAACGGAACCGTTCCCACAGCTTCTGCTCCGCCTCCTTCGAGGCGCGTGGGGCGGACTTCCACTCGGCCATCAGCTCCTTGAGCCGGCTCGCGGTGCTGGCCCAGTCGGTCGACTCGGCCAGCGTCTCGGCCTCGGCGACCAGCTCGTTTTTCGCCGACTGGGCCTGCTTGCGCTGCGCGTCGAGGGTGGCGAAGTGCGCGCCCCGCCGACGGGTGAACCCGTCCCGGGCGGCGGCGAACCGCTTCCACAGCTCCCCGTCGGTCTTCTTGTCGACGCCGCGGATCGTCTTCCACTCGTCGAGAATCTCCCGGAACCGGTCACCGGCACTCTTCCACCCGGTCGACTCGGCCGCGAGCTGTTCGGCCTCGACCACCAGCTCGGTCTTGCGGGCCAGCGCGGCGGCACGGGCGGCGTCCCGGGCCGCTCTGGCCTGCGCTGCCTTGTCCTCGGCAAGGGTCGCCAGCTTGTCCAGCCGGTCGGCCAGCGAATCGAGGTCGCCGACCACATGGGCCTCGGCCAGTGATCCGCGCAGTCGTCGGATCGTGCTGAGCGAATGCGTCGCGTCGGCGGCACCGGACTGTAACCGGGCCTCCGTCAAGTCGACCTCGGTCACCAGGTCGGCGAACCGGCGGGCGAAGTGCGCCAGGCCTTCCTCCGGCGCTCCAGCCTGCCAGGATCCGACCGCGCGCTCCCCTTCGGCAGTCTTGACGTAGACCGTGCCGTCCGCATCAACCCGTCCGAAGGAAGTCCAGTCGCTCATGTGCCCATCCTCGTTCTCCCGGCGTCGCAGGATCGAGATGTCCCGATGGACGCCGCCACGGCGCAGTTAGGTTGCGGGTAAGTTTCCCCCGCGCATTGTCACAGGTCCAACCCTGCCTGCGTCGAGCGCCTGTCGCCGACCGTGACCATACGGTGTCCTTGTCGGTGGTTGGCCCACGAGTCGGTGCCAAAGGGGCCAAATTCCGACACTCAAGGTGACCGGTTGGCTGCGTGGAGCGACAGGACTGCGGGCTACCGTGGACGCCGTGCCCCCGCTGCGCGTCGCCTTCTGCCCACACCCGCCGGTGATCGTTCCCGAACTGGCCGGTGGGGCCGCCGCCGAGCTCGACGAGCTGCGGTGCGCCGCCACCGCCGCCGTCCGGTCACTGGTCGACTGCCCCGCCGAGCGAATCGTGGTCATCGGCACCGACGATCCGTCGATGGTTCCCGATCCGTCCACCGAACCCGATCCGTCGATAGTTCCCGATCCGATGGAGCGGATCTGGCGGCCACCGCTGTCCGCCAGCTTCCGACCCTGGGGGGCGGCGGTCGAGGTACCCCTGGGCACGTCCCTGAACCCGGCGGCCGCCGTCGTCGACGCCGTACCCGCCCCCGACGCCACGTCGACCGGTGCCGGCCGCCGCTTGCCGCTGAGCCTGACCGTCGCGGCGTGGTTGCTCGCCCGCGCCGACGTCGACCCCGCCCGTACGGCGGTCGAGATGGTCGCGGTCCCCGCCGGTTCGCCACCCGAACAGTGCCTACGGCGCGGGCGGCTGCTCGCCGGGTCCGCAGCGGCGGGACCCCGGACCGCCGACCGACCGTGGGCGGCCCTGGTGATGGGGGACGGCTCCGCCTGCCGGGGCCTCGCCTCACCCGGCTACCAGGACGACCGGGCGGAACCCTTCGACGACGAGGTCGCCGCCGCCCTCGCTACCGCCGACCACCGGAGACTCGCCCGTCTGGACCCGGCTCTGGCCGGCGCACTGCGGGTCGCCGGCCGGGCCGCCTGGCAGGTGGCCGCCAGCGCGGCGACTGCTGGTGCCGGTGCGGCGTCCGCTGACGCTGATGCCGCCGGTGCGGCGGCCGGCGACGTGACCGACTGGACCGGCCGGCTCACCTACTACGCCGCACCGTACGGCGTCGCGTACTTTGTCGCCTCGTGGCACCGGAACTGACCAACGGCCGCGGCACCGGGCCGCGCCGACCCGCGTCGATCCGCCCGGACCGAGTGGTGGCGGTGATCGGCCCGACCGCGGCCGGCAAGTCCGCGCTGAGCATCACCCTCGCCCAGCAACTCGGCGCCGAGGTGGTCAACGCCGACTCGATGCAGTTGTACCAGGGGCTGGACATCGGCACCGCCAAGCTCACCATCGACGAACGGGCCGGCGTACCGCACCACCTGCTCGACATCTGGCCGGTCACCGCGCCAGCCAGCGTCGCGGAGTACCAGCGGCTGGCCCGCGCCGCCATCGACGACATCCTGCGTCGGGGGCGCCTGCCGCTGCTGGTCGGCGGCTCCGGCCTGTACGTGCGGGCGGTGCTGGAGAGATTTGACTTTCCCGGCACTGACCCGGCGCTGCGCGACCGGCTCGAAGCCGAACTCGCCGAGACCGGCCCGGCTCCGCTGCACGCCCGGCTGGCCGCCGCCGACCCGGCGGCCGCCGCCGCGATCCTGCCCGGGAACGGGCGGCGGATCGTTCGGGCGCTGGAGGTGATCGAGCTGACCGGGCGGCCGTTCACCGCTACCCTGCCGGAACCGGTGCCCCACTACGACGCCGTGCAACTCGGTGTCGACCTGCCCACCGAACAGCTCGACGACCGGATCGCCCGCCGGGTGGACCGGATGTGGGAGCAGGGCCTGGTAGCCGAGGTCCACGCGCTGCTCGGGCAGGGCCTGCGGGACGGCCGTACGGCCAGCCGGGCGCTCGGGTACCAGCAGGTGCTCCGGATGCTCGACGGCGAGTACGACGACGAGCAGGCCCGTGGGGACACGGTACGGGCGACCCGCCGGTTCGTCCGCCGGCAACGTTCCTGGTTCCGCCGCGACGCCCGGGTGCGCTGGCTCGACGGCGCAGATCCGGACCTGGTTCGGGCGGCGCACGCCGCGTTGCGCGCTCCGCAGCGCTGAGCGGTGCCGGCTCTGCGCCAACCGCGGACTGGCCGCCGCCAGCCGCCCAGGGTCAGTTGTCGGCCGCCGCCGACCGTTGCTGGATGGTCGGTACACCGGCCGGGGCGGTGGACACGGCCGGCTGCGCGGCGACGGCCGTCTGCGCGGCCGCTTCCGAGGCCTGCGCCGCGGCTCGGACCGCAGCGGCCACCGCCGGCGCCACCCGGGGATCGAACACGCTCGGCACGATCACCGTCGGGTTGATCCGCTCCTCGCCGACCACGTCCGCGATGGCCCGCGCTGCCGCCAACGCCATGTCGTCGGTGAACGACTCCGCGTGCGCGTCGAGCATGCCACGGAACACACCCGGGAACGCCAGCACGTTGTTGATCTGGTTCGGCTGATCGGAACGCCCCGTCGCGACGACCGCCGCGTGCCGGCGGGCCTCGCGTGGGTCGACCTCGGGGTCCGGGTTCGCCAACGCGAACACGATCGAGTTCGGTGCCATGGTGGCGATGTCGTCACCGGTCAGCAGGTTCGGCGCGCTCACCCCGATGAACACGTCCGCGCCGCGCAGCGCGCCGGGCAGATCCCCGGCGTACCCGGTCGAGTTGGTGTGCTCGGCCAGCCACTGCCAGGTGGGGTTCAACCCGCTCAGCCCTCGATGCAGTGCGCCCGGTCGGTCGTAGGCGATGACGTCCCCGACGCCCTGACGCAGCAGCAGCTTGATGATGGCGGTGCCGGCCGCGCCCGCCCCGGAGACCACCACCCGTACGTCGCTGAGCTGCTTGCCGACCACCCGCAGCGCGTTGGTCAGCGCGGCCAGCACGCAGATCGCCGTGCCGTGCTGGTCGTCG
This sequence comes from Solwaraspora sp. WMMA2059, assembly GCF_027497315.1. Taxonomy (GTDB): domain Bacteria; phylum Actinomycetota; class Actinomycetes; order Mycobacteriales; family Micromonosporaceae; genus Micromonospora_E. The sequence continues at coordinate 1,547,375 of NZ_CP114908.1, forward strand.
TGGAAGACCGGGATGTCGAGCAGCTTCCGCAGCTTCGACTCGATCTCGAAGCAGCGCGGCGCGGCGATGTCCTCCAGGTTGATCCCGCCGTAGCCGGGGGCGATGGCCCGTACGATCGAGACGATCTCGTCCGGATCCTGGGTGTCCAGCACCACTGGCCAGGCATCGACGTCACCGAACCGCTTGAACAGCGCCGCCTTGCCCTCCATCACGGGCAGCGCGGCCGCCGGACCGAGATTGCCCAGCCCGAGCACGGCCGAACCGTCGGTCACCACCGCCACGGTGTTGCGCTTTATGGTGAGCCGGCGCGCGTCGGCCGGATTGTCGGCGATCGCCAGGCATACCCGCGCCACCCCCGGCGTGTACGCCCGGGACAGCTCGTCTCGGTTACGTAGCGACACCTTCGGGGCCACCTCGATCTTGCCGCCCAGATGCAGCAGGAACGTCCGGTCTGACACCTTGCGGACCTCGACGCCGTCGAGCGCCTCGAGCTCCTTGACCACGTCGTCGGCGTGCGCCGCGTCGGCCGTGTCGCAGGTCAGGTCAACCACCACGCTGACCGGGTCGGAGTCGACCACGTCGAGCGCGGTGACGATGGCACCGGCCTCGCCGACACAGGTGGTCAACCGGCCGATCGCCGACGCGTCGGCGGGAATGCTGATCCGGATGGTGATGGAGAAGCCGGCACTGGGCAGGCGGGTGGTCGCCACGGGATCCCTCCGTCGTTGGTGGGGGCGGCCGGACCGGGCCGCTGCACCATTCTTGCGCGTGATCCGCGCCGCGCCCGCTCCACCCCGCGTACGGCGTGCCGGAGCCGTTCAGCAGCAGGTCACGGCGGCGGTCATCCGGTCCGGAGTCGGCCGCGATCCGGCCCGGTCCCGGCCATGTGGGTAGCCCGCGTCCTGATATGTAGGTGCGGCGCGGCCGTCGGCGTGTCACGATCGAATCCTGAGGAGGCAGCTTTTGCGTACATATCGTGCCGAGGAGACGGTCCACCCGCCGTTCCACCTGTCGACCGCCACCGACCCGGACGGCCGAACCGGCCCCAACGGCCCGATCGAGCCGACAGACGACGACACCACCGTCGGCGACCTGGAGCTGGCCGACCGGCACGCGCTGCGGCGCGTCGCCGGGCTCTCCACCGAACTCGCCGACATCACCGAGGTCGAGTACCGCCAGCTGCGGTTGGAGCGCGTGGTGCTGGTGGGAGTCTGGGAAAGCGGGACGGTCACCGACGCGGAGAATTCGATCACCGAGCTCGCCGCGCTCGCCGAGACCGCCGGGTCCCAGGTCCTGGAGGGCCTGATCCAGCGCCGCGACCGGCCTGACCCGGCCACCTACGTCGGCCGGGGCAAGGTCGGCGAACTCAGCGACGTGGTGCTCGCCTCCGGCGCGGACACGGTGATCTGCGACGGTGAGCTCTCCCCGTCACAGCTGCGCAACCTGGAGCAGAGAGTCAAGGTCAAGGTCATCGACCGGACCGCGCTGATCCTGGACATTTTCGCCCAGCACGCCAAGAGCAAGGAGGGCAAGGCCCAGGTCGAGCTGGCCCAGCTGGAGTACCTGCTGCCCCGGCTGCGCGGCTGGGGCGAAACGCTGTCCCGGCAGACCGGAGGCAGCGGCCGTGGCGGCGGTGCCGGTGGCGGCGTCGGCCTGCGCGGCCCCGGTGAGACCAAACTGGAAACGGACCGGCGCCGGATCCGTACCCGGATCGCCCGCCTGCGGCGGGAGATCAAAGGCATGCGGACGGTACGCGAGACCAAACGCGCCCGCCGTACCCGCAACGCGGTGCCTGCGGTGGCGATCGCCGGCTACACCAACGCCGGTAAGTCCAGCCTGCTGAACCGGATCACCGGTGCCGGGGTGCTGGTCGAGGACGCGCTGTTCGCCACCCTCGACCCGACCACCCGCCGGGCGCATGCCGCCGACGGCCGGGTCTACACCCTGTCGGACACCGTCGGCTTCGTCCGGCATCTGCCGCACCAGATCGTCGAGGCGTTCCGTTCCACCCTGGAGGAGGTTGCCGAGGCCGACCTGGTGGTGCATGTGGTCGACGGTGCCCATCCGGATCCGGAGGAGCAGGTTCGCGCGGTCCGCGAGGTGCTCGCCGAGGTCGGTGCCGACCGTCGCCCCGAGTTGCTGGTCGTCAACAAGATTGACGCGGCCAGCGAGGAGGAGTTGCTGCGGCTCAAGCGGCTCTGGCCCGACGCGGTCTTCGTCTCCGCCCGGCAGGCCCGGGGCATCGAGGCCCTGCGCGCCGCGATCGAGCAACGCCTGCCACGACCGGCTGTCCAGGTCAGCGTCATACTGCCGTACCACCGGGGTGACCTGGTGTCCCGGGTGCACCACCGGGGTGAGGTCCTCGGCACCCGGCACACCGCCGCTGGTACCCTTCTGCAGGCGCGCGTCGACGAGGCACTCGCCGCCGAACTCCAACCGTTCCTGACTCCGGGCGAGTGACATTCTTTCCGCAGACTCAGTGATCCGCCGAAGACTTCACGTGATTGATCACGGTGTAACAGTCGGACTCAGGCCGGCGTGCGACACTCGTCGGATGCGTCGGCTCCTGACCCCGGCCACGATCGCCGTCGGACTGCTCACGATCCACCTCCTGGCTCCGCCCGGCCCGGCCATGGCCCTGCCCGCCCAGGACCCCTCCCCGCCCGGTACCCAGCAGGTGACACCGGGTGAGCCGGTCTGCGAGATCACCGACGAGCGGCTGCGGGAGCTCTCCGGTCTCGTCGCCACCACCGACGGCTACGTCGTGGTCAACGACAGCACCGAGATCGACAGCAACGAGCGGGTGTTCTTCCTCGACTCGTCCTGCGACGTCGCCAACGCTGTCCAGTACCCGACGCCGCCGTTGGACCCCGAGGACCTGGCGATCTCCCCGGACGGGCAGACTCTCTGGATCGCCGACGTAGGGGACAACCCGACCGCCGACGAGCGTCGCGAACGAATCGCGCTGTGGTCCCTGCCGGTTGACGGCTCCGCCCAACCGGTCATCCATCGGGTGAGCTACCCGGACGGCCCGCACGACGCCGAGGCGTTGCTGATAGCCAACGACGGCACCCCGCTGATCATCACCAAGGAGACCGGCCCGTCCGGCCTGTACCGCCCGGTCGAACAACTCCGCAGCGACAACGACGACCCGGTGCCGATGGAGCGGGTCGGCGAACTCGAACTGCCCACCACCAGCACCCCGAACCTGTTCGCCGCCGCCGGCCGGCTCACCGTCACCGGCGCGGCCCGGTCCCCGGACGGCAGCCGGATCGCCCTGCGCACCTATGCCGACGCCTTCGAGTGGGACCTGTCGGCCGACGGCGACATCGTCACGACGCTCACCAGCGAACGCCCCCGGGCCACCCCGCTCACCGACCCGTTCGGCGAATCGATCGCCTACTCCCCGGACGGGGCCACCTTCCTCACCGTCTCCGACGTCGCCACCCTCGACGAGGGGACCCCGGTGGAGATCCTGCGTTACACCCCGAGCACCGAGGTCGCGGCCCAGGTCGACGACACCGGCGGCGGTGACCGGGAGGGACCGTCCTGGCTCAACCGGATCAGCCTGCAGGAGATCAACCTGCTGATCGCGGCGGTCGGTGTGCTCGGCGCACTGCTGGTCGGACTCGGCATCTTCGGTATCGTCCGGGCCCGGCGGACGGCACGGTCGGCAGCGATCGGTGGACGCGGCGGGGGCCGCGCCGATCGCGACCCGGACCGGTCCGACCGCGACCCGGGGGACCGCGACCGCGCTGCGGCCTACGCCAGCGATTCGCTGGGCAGTGGCGCCTACGCCAGCGATTCGCTGGGCAGCGGCGCGTTGCCCGGTGGCGGACCGGCCCCGGCCGGCCGTAAAGCCGGCGGTGTCTACGGCGCGGCGAAACCCGCCGCCGGTTCGGCCGCCCCGACCGGTCCAGGCGGTGGTGGCGTCTACGGCGGGTCGGCGGCAAGACCGCCCGCCGGCGGGGCCGGCACATACGGTGCCGCCAAGCCCGCCACCGGCGGCCGGGCCGGCGTGTACGGGGCCGCCGCGCCACGGCCGGACACCGGCGGCTACCGTCCGGCCGGCGGGGTCGACTCCGGGGCGGTGTACGGGGCGGCGAAACCGGCGCCACCGGCCCGGCCCGGCGCGGCAGGCGTCTACGGCGGTGCCGGGCACTCCGGCCGGTCCAGGGGCACCAAGGACGCACGCGACTCCGGCGGGTCCTGGGACCTCGGTGGCGACTACCCGGGCGACGGCTACCCGGCCGACCGCTACGACCAGCCGCGAGCCGGTGGGCCGCGCCCACCGGCCGGGCACGTCGAGCGGGAACCCGGCGTCTACGGCCGGTCCGCTCCCGAGCAGCCGGACGAATGGCGCGGCTGAGACCCCGCAGCTGACACTCCTGCGGCTGAGACCCCGCCGAGAACTGCTGCGCGCCGGGTCAGACCCGGCGTAGCACCGCCACCACCCGGCCCATGATGGTGGCCTCGTCACCGGGGATCGGGTCGAACGCGGCGTTGTGCGGCATCAACCAGACGTGCCCGTCGCGCCGCCGGTAGGTCTTCACCGTGGCCTCGCCGTCGATCATCGCGGCGACGATCTCCCCTGAGTCGGCGGTCGGCTGCTGACGTACCACCACCCAGTCGCCGTCGCAGATCGCCGCGTCGATCATCGAATCGCCCTTGACCTGCAGCATGAACACCTCACCCTCGCCGACTAGCTCGCGGGGCAGTGGGAAGATGTCCTCCACTGCCTGCTCGGCCAAGATCGGCCCACCGGCGGCGATCCGGCCCAGCATCGGCACGTACGCCGGAGCCGGCCGCAGCGCCCGCTCGGCCTCGTCATCGGCGGTGTCGTGCGGCGGACGCACGTCGACCGCCCGGGGACGGTTCGGATCCCGGCGCAGGAAGCCTTTGCGCTCCAGCTCCTTGAGCTGGTAGGCGACGCTGGACGGGGAGACCAGGCCGACCGCCTCGCCGATCTCCCGCACGCTCGGCGGGTAGCCGTGCCGGTCCACCCAGCTGCGAATGAACTCCAGAATCCGGCGTTGCCGGGCAGTCAGCTCGCCGTTGACCGGCTCGGGAAATGCGCTCACCACCGGTGTCACGGCACGCAACCGGGACTCGCCGGAACGGCTGCCGCGCCGTCCACGTACCGACGCGCCGGCGTTGACCGTCGTCGCGCCGCCGCTGCCTCCACCCTGCTGGGGCGGGCCCGCCCTGTCGTCGCTCGACACATCCGTCCTCTCCCCGGCCGTCAGATCGCATCCTGATCGGCACCATTGGTGTCGACCAAGACGGTAACCAGAGATCCGGTCAGGTTCAAACATCTGTACGAGATGTCGGTGCGTGTCGTCCTGGCAGTAGTTTATCGTACGCGCGTTCGACTGATTTCGGTGGCGGCATGGGCGGTAACCCTCGGGCAGGGATCGGTGTTGGCAGAGTGACGACGCGCCGAAGTGCGCCGGCCAACTTGACCGGGCCCCGGTTGCGGGCCTACCGTCGACCCCAACATCTAGTAGTTACAAGGGCGTAAGTTGTCCACAGGTTGGGTCTCCTGACTGAGAGCAACGTCTCCAGCGGGCCGGCCCCGCGTACCCGCGTGACCCTGCGGTGACCACTGCGCGCCCATTTCGACCCCGCGGCTCGACGGAAGGGACATCGGCATGCGCTGCCCGTACTGCCGGCACGCCGACTCGCGCGTGGTCGACTCGCGGGAAGCCGACGACGGCCAGCTCATCCGCCGCCGCCGGTCCTGCCCGGAATGCGGCAAGCGGTTCACCACCGTCGAGGAGGCGGTGCTCGCCGTGGTCAAACGCAGCGGCGTCACCGAGCCGTTCAGCCGATCCAAGATCATGGGCGGGGTGCGCAAGGCCTGCCAGGGCCGACCGGTGGACGACGACGCCATCGCCCTGCTGGCCCAGAAGGTCGAGGAGACCGTACGGGCCAAGGGCGCGGCCGAGATCCCCAGTCACGATGTCGGGCTGGCGATCCTCGGGCCGCTGCGCGAGCTGGACGAGGTGGCGTACCTGCGGTTCGCCAGCGTCTACCGGTCCTTCGACTCGCTGGACGACTTCGAACGCGAGATCGAGACGCTGCGGGCCGCCGCCGGGGCGCGGGAGGCCGCGACGACCCCGGTGGCGGCCGCAGCCGGGCCCGGGCCCGGCTGACCGGCCCCGCGGCAAACCCGGAACAGCAAGGCGTACGGCCGACCGCAGGTCCCGGCGGGGCGGGTACGGCCGAGAAAAAAAGCTGAACGGCAAGACGGAAACGACCGCGTGGCACGACGCTGCGCGAGAGCCTGAGGGGGCGATCAGATGGCGGGGGAAGGTGTGACCGCGAAGACAGGCGGTAGCGGTAGCGGCGGCACGGCGAAGGCCAACGGCGCGGCGGGTTCGGCCAACGGTGCGGCCAAGGCCAACGGCAAGGCCGGATCGGCCGCGGGCTCCAACGCGCGGGTACGGGCCAAGGCCGGCGCGGGTGGCCTGACCGTCGAGCGGGTGTGGACCAGCGAGGGTGTGCACCCGTACGACGAGGTGACCTGGCAGCGCCGCGACGTGGTGATGACCAACTGGCGCGACGGCACGGTCAACTTCGAGCAGCGCGGCGTGGAGTTCCCGGAGTCGTGGAGCGTCAACGCGGCCAACATCGTCACCACCAAGTACTTCCGTGGGGCGGTGGGGACCCCGCAGCGGGAATGGTCGCTCAAGCAGCTGATCGACCGGGTGGTGAAGACCTACCGGGCGGCGGGGGAGCAGCACGGCTACTTCGCCACCCCGGGCGACGCCGAGATCTTCGAGCACGAGCTGACCTGGATGCTGCTGCACCAGGTGTTCAGCTTCAACTCGCCGGTCTGGTTCAACGTCGGCACCGCCTCCCCACAGCAGGTATCAGCGTGCCAGCCGTACCACTCGCTCGTGAGCACGCCGGCCGGCCTCGTCCCGATCGGCAAGCTGGTCGAGGAGGACGCCGTCGGAGCCAAGGTCTACGACGCACACGGGCTGACCCGAATTCTCGCGGTCCAGGCCAACGGCATCAAGGACGTATTGCGCCTGCACACCAAAGCCGGCTACACCCTGGACGTAACCGCGGACCACCTGGTCTGGAAAGCGACCGGCGAGGGCACCGGTCGGTTCGTCGAAGCCGGCACCTTGGTCGCTGGCGACACTCTCGAATGGCACCGGCGGGGTAGCGACGGCGAGGCGGAGTTCCACCCCGGCGACGTCCACGAGGCCGCGCTGGCCGGTTGGCTGCAGTCAGACGGCTTTGTCGGCCAGTACGATCAGGGCACCAACCGGTCGCTGACAATCGAGGCGATGACCGTCAACGACGACGAACTCAGCTGGGTCGTCGCCGCGATCGACCAGGTCTTCCCTGGCGCGCACCGCCATGAACGCCGCGTCGTCACCCAGGACGTCACCCTCGACTGCCGGCGGACCCGGTTGTACGGGGAGAATCTGCGCCCGTTCATCGACAAGTGGGGCCTGCTTGCCCGGGGCACCGAGATGGAGGTGCCGGCAACGCTGTTCACCGCGCCGCTGCCGGTCGTCGCCGCTTATTTGAAGAGCATCTTCCAGGCAGAGGGCTATGTCTCGGAGCGTGAGGCGTCCACCTTGGTCGGCCTGGACATGATCGGCGAGCGGTTGATTCGCGGGCTGCAGCGGCTGCTGCTGCGCTTCGGGATCTTCGCCCGGGTCGGTTTCAAGGCCGACCCGCGACCGAACCGGCACGGCACCTGGTCGTTGCGCATCCAGAACCACGGCGACCGGGACACCTTCGCCGCAGAAATCGGGTTCGTCGACGCCCGCAAGTCCGGCAAGCTGGAGGAGAGCTTTGCCAAGGTGGGCCGGTCCGCCAAGGCGACGAAACGCCTCGTCATCGACCGGGTCGAACCGCTCGGGGCGATGGAGGTCTACGACATCCAGACCGAGTCGGGGGAGTACCTCTCCGACAACCTGCGAGTGCACAACTGCTTCATCCTCGCCGTCGACGACTCGATGGATTCCATCCTCGATTGGTACAAAGAGGAAGGGCTGATTTTCAAGGGCGGCTCCGGGTCCGGGGTGAACCTGTCCCGGATCCGCTCCTCCAAGGAGCTGCTGTCCAGCGGTGGCACCGCCTCCGGCCCGGTCAGCTTCATGCGTGGCGCCGACGCCTCGGCCGGCACCATCAAGTCCGGCGGCGCCACCCGCCGGGCCGCCAAGATGGTCATCCTCGACGTGGACCACCCCGACATCGAGGAGTTCGTGCAGACCAAGGCCCGCGAGGAGGACAAGATCCGGGCGCTGCGCGACGCCGGGTTCGACATGGACCTCGGCGGTGCCGACATCGTCAGCGTCCAGTACCAGAACGCCAACAACTCGGTCCGGGTCTCCGACGAGTTCATGCGGGCGTACGAGGACGGGGGCAACTTCGACCTGCGGGCCCGGCTCGACGGCTCGGTGATCGACACCGTCGACGCCAAGAAGCTGTTCGGCACCATCGCACAGGCCGCCTGGGAATGCGCCGACCCCGGTCTGCAGTACGACGACACGATCAACGACTGGCACACCTGCCCGGAGAGCGGACGCATCACCGCGTCCAACCCCTGCTTCACCGGCGACACCCTGGTCCACACCGACAAGGGCCTGATCCGGTTCGACGCACTCATCGACCGGAGCCGGCAGGGCGAATCGTTCGGTGTCTACACCCACGACGCCACCAACCCGGACGCCCCCGCCGACCAGGTCGTGCTGACCAGCCCCGAAGCGGTCATGATCACCGGGACGAACGAGATCACCCGGCTCGAGTTCAGCAACGGCATGGTGCTGCGCTGCACCCCGAACCACCGGATCTGGACCACCAACCGGGGGTACGTCGAGGCCAAGGACCTCACCCCGGACGACCAGATCCTGCCGCTCAACCAGCCCACCCCGGCGACCGCCGCGTCCTGGGAGTTCCGCATGCGCGCGGACAGCAGGGTGTCACCCGGCGACGTCGTGCCGACCAAGTGGCAACGGGAGTCCCGACTGCCGGAGAAGTGGACCGAGGACTTCGCCCACCTGCTCGGCTGGCTGGTCGGCGACGGCTCAGTCCGGGAAGGCACCCCGGGCGTACGCGGTGACAACCCCGGTGCTAGCTGGGTCTACAGCCAGTCCGACCCGGAGGCCATTGTCCAGCGGCACCAGACGGTGCTGGAAAGCATCGTCGGCCTGCGATTCGACCCGGTCCAGATGCCCAACGGCACCGTGCAGCTGCGCAGCAACCGTACTGCCGTCGTCGACTTCCTGACCGGGCTCGGCGTGAGCACTGCCCGCGCCGTGGACAAGCGACTGCCGTCGTCGGTGCTGGAGGCGCCGCCCGAGATCCAGGCGGCGTTCCTGCGCGGGCTGTTCGACGCGGACGGCTGCGCCGCCGAGACCGCCAACGGCACCCGTTACGTCGGGCTCGGCGCGGTCTCGATCGAACTGCTCCGCGAGGCACAGCGTCTGCTGAGTGGGTTCGGCATCGGCAGCCGGATCTACGCCACCCGCAAGGCCGGTGACACCACCTTCCGGTACACCACGAACGGTGGCGACGAGCGCGAGTACCACGGTAAGCAGCTCTACGACCTGCGGATCAGTGGGGAGAACATCCGCCTGTTCGCCAGCCGGATCGGGTTCGACCACCAGGCCAAGGCGCAGCGGGTGGCCCGTTGGCTCGAACAGCACCGGTTCTACCGGACGGATCAGACGGCGAAGTTGGTCAGCCGCGAGTTCGACGGCTTTGAGACCACCTACAATCTGTCCGAACCGCGCAACCACTCGTACATCGCCAACGGCGTGGTCGTCCGGAACTGCTCGGAATACCTGCACCTTGACAATTCGTCGTGCAATCTTGCGTCGCTGAATCTGATGAAATTCCTGCGGGCCGACGGCGGCTTCGAGGTGGAGAAGTTCGTCCGCTCCGTCGAGTTCGTCATCACCGCGATGGACATCTCTATCTGCTTCGCCGACTTCCCGACGCAGAAGATCGGCGAGACCACCCGGGCGTACCGGCAGCTCGGCATCGGCTACGCCAACCTCGGTGCCCTGCTGATGGCCTCCGGTCTGCCGTACGACTCGGAAGCCGGCCGGTCCTACGCCGCCGCCATCACCTCGGTGATGACCAGTACGGCGTACCGCCGTTCGGCGGAACTGGCCGGCGTGGTCGGCGCCTACGACGGCTACGCCCGCAACGCCGAGGGCCACAAGCGGGTGATGCGCAAGCACGCCGCTGCCAGCGATGAGATCCGCCCGACCGGCCCGACCGCCACCGCCCTGGCCCGGGAAGCCGCCCGGCAATGGGAGATCGGCAACAGGATCGGCGAAAAAAACGGCTGGCGCAATTCCCAGGCAAGTGTACTCGCGCCCACTGGTTGCCTCACCGCGGACACAATGGTGACCACCGACCGCGGGCTGGTGCGACTCGGTGAGATCGGCGACGTCTACGGCGACCGCTGGCAGGACCTCGACATGATGGTGTCGACCGACGAGGGCGCCCGCCAGGCGACGAAGTTCTTCGTCAACGGTGAGGAGCCCACTCGCCGGGTGGTCACCAACGGCGGCTACCAGATCCAGGGCACCCTGGCCCACCGGGTCAAGGTGGTGGAACCGGCGACCGGCGAATGGGTCTGGAAGCGGATGGCCGAGGTTGCCCCCGGCGACCTGGTACCGGTGCAGCTCGGCACCCTGGTCGGCGAGCCACGTCGGGTGCCGCTGCCGGTGCTCGACCAGGCGTACTACGCCGGCGACCGGCGACTGTACGTGCCGGACGCGGTCGACGCCGAGCTGGCCGAACTGGTCGGCTACTTCATGGGTGACGGCAGCCTGCACGCCAAGGGGCTGCGGTTCGCCGTAGCCGACACCGACCTCGACGTTGTGGAACGGTTGCGGGTGCTCGGCAAGGGCCTGTTCGGGCTGGAAGCGGAGGTCGCGGCGCGCACCGGCTACCAGGAGGTCGTCTTCTCCTCGGTGCGGCTGGCCCGCTGGTGGCAGGCAGCCGGGTTCGCCAAGACGCTGCCGCACCCGGAACACACCGGCAAGGGCTGGTCGCCCCGGGTGCCGTCGGCGATTCTGGAGACCAACGACGTCACCGTCTACATCGCGTTCCTGCGCGGCCTGTTCGAGGCCGACGGGACGGTGATCGAGGGAGTGCCGTCCGTGTCGACGTCCACCGAGTCGTTCGCCGCGGAGATCCGTACCCTGCTGCTGACCCTCGGGATGGCGACCACCACCCGGCGGACCCGCAGCGGCATGGGCAGCGACATCTGGCAGGTGCGGCTGCGCAATACCGACCACGCGATCCGGTACGAGGAGACGATCGGCTTCATCGGCGCCCGCAAGGCGGAGCAGATCGTCGCCGCGCCACAGCAGACCGGCAACCGGGACCGAATCCACCTGCCGCGTGAGCTTTGGGATCTGCTGGTGCCGGCCGGACACCCGATGCGCGGTGCGGTTGTGCAGTCGCTGGCGAAGACCGGCGGCGTGTCGCGGACGCTGGCCGGCGAGATCTACGGCGAGGTGCTGGACGACCGCCTCGGGCACGCGCTCGGCTACCTCTACGAGACAGTGGCGGCGAACGAGGACGGTGGCGTGCAGCCGACGTACGACCTGTCGGTGCCGGCCAACGTCACCTACGTCGCCGGCGGGTTCGTCAGTCACAACACCATCGGTCTGATGATGGACTGCGACACCACCGGGGTGGAGCCCGATCTGGCGCTGGTCAAATTCAAGAAACTGGTCGGCGGTGGCTCGATGCAGATCGTCAACCAGACGGTGCCGCGCGCGCTGCGCAGCCTCGGCTACCCGGAGGAGCAGGTCGAGGCGATCGTCGAGCACATCGCCGACCACGGTCACGTGGTCGACGCGCCGAGCCTGCGCACCGAGCACTACCCGGTGTTCGACTGCGCGATGGGGGAGCGGTCGATCGCGCCGATGGGGCACGTGCGGATGATGGCGGCGGTGCAGCCGTTCATCTCCGGGGCGATCTCCAAGACGGTCAACATGCCGGAGGCGGCGACCGTCGCCGACGTCGAGCGGATCTACTTCGAGGGCTGGAAGCTGGGCCTGAAGGCGCTGGCGATCTACCGGGACAACTGCAAGGTGGGCCAGCCGCTGTCGGCGGCCAAGTCGGACAAGGCCAAGGAGACCGCCGCCGCCGAGCAGGCCAAGGTGATCGAGAAGGTCGTCGAGAAGGTCGTCGAGTACCGCCCGGTGCGTAAGCGGCTGCCGAAGAAGCGTCCGTCGGAGACGGTGTCGTTCTCGGTCGGCGGTGCCGAGGGCTACCTGACCGCCTCGTCGTACCCGGACGACGGCCTCGGCGAGGTCTTCCTCAAGATGTCGAAGCAGGGTTCGACGCTGGCCGGGGTGATGGACGCCTTCTCGGTGGCGATCTCAATCGGCCTGCAGTACGGCGTACCGCTGGAGACGTTCGTGGCGAAGTTCACCAACATGCGCTTCGAGCCGGCCGGCATGACCGACGACCCGGACGTGCGGATGGCCGCGTCGGTGATGGACTACATCTTCCGTCGCCTGGCGTTGGACTTCCTGCCATACGACCGCCGGGCCGAGCTGGGCATCTTCACCGCCGCCGAGCGGACCGCGCAGATGCGGGCCGAGGCGGAGGCGGAGAACGCGGCGTCGGAGCTGTCGGAGATGGCGGTGTCCGCGCCGGTCGAGCCGAAGCATCCGGAGGCGTCGGCGCCGTCGTCGGCCGACTCCGGCAGCGGTACGGCGACCGAGCCGGCCGCCGCGAGCACGCCGGCCCCGTCGTCGGTGCACTCGTCGACGGAGCTGCTGGAGGCGGTGATCGGCAAGGCTGCCGACGCGCCGCTCTGCTTCACCTGCGGCACGAAGATGCGCCCGGCCGGCAGCTGCTACGTCTGTGAGGGCTGCGGTTCCACCTCCGGCTGCAGCTGATCGAACACGCGTCACGGGGAGCCGGATGTGATCCGGCTCCCCGTTCGCGGTCGGGCTGATGACGGCACCGCCCGGGCAGGGTGATCATCTAGCGATGACCACCGCTGAGGTGTACGCCGACTTCGCCCGCCGGCAGGCGTCCGGGGTGTCGCCCAGCTACGAACGGCTGGCGTACGCGGTCGCCCGCGACGACGATCTCTTGGCGCTGCTCGACTCGTTGCCGCCGCCGACCCGGCAGCCGAATCTGCTGTTCGGGGTGGTCCGGCTGCTCGGCGGGCCGGTCGACGACCCGGCCGCGTTCCACGACTTCACCATGGCGCACTGGCCGGAGGTCGAGGCGCAGATGCGTCGCCGCCTCACCCAGACCAACGAGGCCGGGCGGTGTGCCGTACTGCTGCCGGTGCTGGCGGCGTTGCCGCAGCCGCTGGCGCTTCTCGAAGTCGGCGCGTCGGCGGGCCTGTGTCTCTACCCGGACCGGTACGCCTACCGCTACGACGGCGGCCCGACCGTGGGGCAGGGCGAGCCGTTGCTCGACTGCGCGACGACCGGCTTGACGCCGCCGCGTACCCGGCCGGAGGTGGTGTGGCGGGCCGGGCTGGACCTGACTCCGCTGGACGTCACCGACGCCGACGACGTCGCCTGGCTGGACGCGTTGATCTGGCCGGAGCAGGAGCATCGGCGGGCCCGGCTGGCGGCCGCGGCGGGCGTCGCGGCGACCGATCCGCCGCTGCTGGTCCGGGGTGATCTGGTCGACGACCTGCCGGCGTTGGCCGCGTCGGCACCGCCGGACGCGACGCTGGTGGTGTTCCACACCGCAGTGCTCTACCACGTGCCGGCTCCGCGCCGGTCGGTCTTCGTCGACCTGGTACACGGCCTGCCCGGCCACTGGGTGGCGAACGAGGGGCCGGACATCCTGCGCCACGGCGCGCTGCCGCCGCCACCGGACGACACCCTGCACAACGTGCTCGCCCTGGACGGCCGGCCACTGGCCTGGACCCGACCGCATGGCCAGGGGATTGTCTGGTTCGGCTGATCGCCGACCCGGGCGGCGGCCGTTTCACAGGTGGGCGGCTCGCGCGTCGCGGGTTGTCGCCGGCCGGGTTGTCGGCAGCGCGTGGGACAGGAAGTCCCGGATGCGGCCGACCACGGTGTCCAGGTGGCTTTCCAGCAGGAAGTGACCGCCGCCGGGCACCAGGTGGATCTCGGCGTCCGGAAGGTCCCGCGCGAAGGCACGCGCCCCGTCCGGCCCGAAGATCAGATCCTCGGCCCCCCAAACGGCCAGTAGCGGCACCTGACTGCGCCGAAAGTACGCGTGCAGCTTCGGGTACAGCGGAGGGTTGGTGGCGTAGTCGCGGAAAAGCGCCAGCTGTGCCAGGTCGTTGCCGGGGCGGCTGATGTCGCGGTGGTCGTACGTCCAGGTGTCGGGGTCGACAAGGTCGGGGCGGTCCACGCCGTGCAGGTACTGCCAGCGGATGGCGTCCAGACCGAGGGCGGTGCGCACCGCCGGCTCCGTGTCCGGTCCCGGATCGTCGGCGTACGCCCACACGGGTGTCCAGAAGTCGGGGACGAAGCCGTCGTCGTACCCGTTGCCGTTCTGGCTGATGACCGCGGTGATCATCTCGGGGGCGCTGAGGGCGAGTCGCCATCCGATCGGAGCGCCGTAGTCCTGCACGTAGATGGCGCAGCGGGTGACACCGAGCTCGGCCAGGAACGCTTCGGTGACGTCGGTGAGCGCGTCGAACGTGTACGGGAACGTGTCGGCGGGCGGGGCGTCGGAGTGGCCGAAGCCGATGTGGTCGGGGGCGATGACGTGGAACCGGTCGGCGAGTCGCGGGATCAGCCGGCGGAACATACGTGAGCTGGTGGGGTACCCGTGCAGGAGCAGCAGCGTCGGCGCGTCGTGGGGGCCGGCCTGTCGGTAGAAGACGCGGTGCCCTCGCACGGTGGCGTACCGGTGATGAACTTCGACCATCTCTAACCCTCTCGGAACTTCGTGGTGGTTATCTGGATTCAAGTGGACCCGATCTGCGATAACCTGTCAAGCGCGGCGAGAGGGTTAGTGGCGAGGGTGGGTGAGGTCACCGTGATCGACGAGCAGGCGCTGATCGAGGCGCTGAACAGCACACCCGTGGTGGACGGCCGGCCACAGGACCGGTGGGCCGACGACACCGCACTGCGGCAGTGGGCACACCGGCACGGAGGCTCCGGCGACCCGGCAACGACCACCTGGCTGCGGACCGCCAGAGACGCGCTGCAGACCGCCACCCGCGGTGCCGTGCCCGAAGCGGACCTGCGGCGGATCCTCGCCGGCGTCCAGCAGCTGCCCGAGGTCGACGCGTCGGGCCTGCGCTGGCGCCTGTGTGGGCCCCCCGACCGGATGCTCGCCGTGCAGCTGGTGCTCGCCTGGTTCGACGTACAGGCCCGGCTACCCGGCCGACTGCGGCCCTGCGACAACACCGAGTGCCGCCTGTTCCACCTGGACCGCAGCCGTGCCAACACCGCCCGCTGGTGCTCGATGAAGACCTGCGGCAACCGGCTGAAGGCGCGCCGACACCAACAACGCGCCCGCCGGGAGCCGGCACCCTGAACAGGGCAGCACGGTCCACCGCACGAACTCAGGATCCGGTTCGTTCGCCCATCGTTTCCAGCCTGGGGGCGCACCTGATCTGGCGGCTCGTCGTCGATGCCACCGCGACGACGGCCAGCCACGCCGCCAGGGCGGCGAAGGTCGGCACCGCGCCCAGGGTCTCCAGCGCTATGCCGCCGAGGAGGGCACCCACGGGGCGGGCACCCCAGCCGATCATTCGGGAGGCGCCGTTGACCCGGCCCTGGAGGCGGTCGGGGGTCAGGGCGTACCGGTAGGCGGCGGTGGTGGTGTTGAAGATCGGGCCCATCAGTGCGCCGACCGTGTAGACCGCCCCCAGCGTGAACACGGTCGGGGCCAGGGCCAACGCCGCCATCTGCGCGACCCACCACCAGAGCGCGCCGATCAGGACCACGTTCGGGGAGACGAGGCGTTGTACCGGCGGGGCCACCAGGGCACCGGCGATCGCGCCCACGCCGAAGAGCCCGAGCAGCACACCAACGGCGGTCGGGGACGCGCCGAGGTCAGTGGCGCGCACGATGACGGCCAGGCTGAGGGCGCTGAAGGCCAGGTTGCCAGCCGACGCGATCGCCACGAGGGCGCGCAGGAGATGCTGACGCCACAGCCAGCGGACACCCTCGGCGATCTCTGCCAGCAGGGGGCGACGCTGCGCCACCCGCTTCTCCTCCAGGTCCCGCCGAACCGGGGCGACCAGGGCGACGCCCACCACGTACGACACGGCGTCGGCGGCGAACGGCACCGCGTGGCCCAGCCCGAACAGCAGGCCGCCCAACGGGTGGCCGGCCAGGTCGGCACCCTGGTCGCGGGCCTGGTTCTGGGCGATCGCCGTCGGTAGTTGGGGTTTGGGTACCACGTGTGGCAGGGCGGCGGTCTCGGCGAGCAGGAAGAAGACGTACAGCGTGCCCTCGACGAAGGCCACGACCATGAGGTGACCGATCGTGACCCGTCCGAGCGCGACGGCCACCGCGACCGATGCCAGGGCCACCGCCCGGCCGGCGTCGGCGACGAGCATGATCCGTTTGCGGGGCCAGCGGTCGACCAGGGCACCCGCCGGCAGGAACCAGATCAGGAACGGGGCCGCCTGCGCGGCCGCCACCAGCCCGGCCTGCGCCGGTGAGCCGGTGACGGCCAGCACGAGCAGCGGGTACGCGAGGCCGCTGATCCGGGTGCCGAGCGTCGATACGACCTGGCCGGTCCACAGTAGGAGGAAGTCACGGTTTCGCCAGAGGGAGACCGGCACCGGACCAGTCTGGCAACCGGCCGAGGTTGGGCACAACCAAGATCATTTGATGTTCTGCTGGGATCGTGTCGGCGTGTCGGCCGGCTTTTCATCAAGTGATCATGGCTGGCCGGGCTGGTGCAGCCAGACCCGCAGGGCGCCGATCGGGGCGAAGCCGTGTGCTCGGGCGCGGGCGAGGTCGTCGCCCTGCTCGTAGCCGACCAGCGGCAGCCCCGGGGAAGTGGAGGGCTGCCTCGGTGATGGCGGTCGCCCGGATATCGGACTGTTCGCCGCTGTCAGCGGCGAACAGGTTGGACAGACCGACGACGTCGCCGTCACAGGTCAGGACGAAGCCGCCGGCGCGCCTGCCGGAACTATCAGACGCCCCAGTCCCGCCGGAGCACCGCCGCCTGTCCGCAGAACCGACCTGACCGCCCGTCGCGCTGGCCGGGCAAGCGCTACGCGCACACGGTTGCTCCGGTGCCGGTGCCAGCCGATCGCAAAGATCAGATGACGTAAATTCGGGTGACATGCCGAGGAACTCCCGCATTCTCGTCAGCTGATCTTGTGGCTGCGTCGGCTCCCTGGTGATGAGTATTCGTGTCCGTACCCCCGTCATACCTGCGACGGGCCACGACGAGCGGAACGACGACCTGATAGGTGTGGAGACGCGGCTGATGGCAGCAAGCCGACCGGATGCTCGGGTCGTTCGAGGACGCCGAGGACACGGACACGGTGCAGGAGACGTTCCTGCGGGCCTGGTGGCGTCGGGAAGAATGCTGAGTGGTGTCCCGGAGCCCGGTCGCACTGGGTCTTGCATCAGCGCAATGCGTCTGCGCTGCGTTCGCACCACTCGCGGAACGTCCCTGGCGCCCGGCCCGTGAGGTTCCGCACATCGTCGGTCACGTAGGCGGCGCGACCCTTCGGAACACCGTGTTCAGATATTCCAATGCCTGCGCCTGCTCGGCGGGCACACCCTTGGCGATCTGCGCCCGGGCAAACTCTCTAGTAGGGCAGCCGTACTTCGTGACCTGACCGGTGCGGTGGGGTATGGACGGACAGGATGTGCGGCGACGGAGACGGCCACCGCATGATCGTCCGGTGTTGTGTGGACAACGAAGGATCACGAGGTGGCCGCAGCGGCCATGGTAGAGGCCGGTCGGGTCGAGGAGAACCTCGCCACGCTGATGGGAGACCTCGGCGCGTGTTTCGCCCGGGTCGAACCACTACGGCAGGCCGGCAAGTACGTCCGTGGCCTGATCGCCGACCTGCCACGCAAGAACTGCTGGACCCTGGCCGAACACGCCGGGGACACCACCCCCGACCGGATGCAACGGCTACTCGAACGCGCGGTCTGGGACACCGACAAGGCGATGGGTGAGGTGCCCCGAGGATTCCGGACAGGGAGCCAATAAGGTTACCCTGTAAGGAAAGTCGAGGGAAGAAGCGCGATGGCACGCATAAGCTCATACACCCCAGAGTTCCGTGAAGAAGCAGTGCAACTCGTTCTACAGTCGAACAAGCCAGTGTCGCAGGTTGCCCGGGAGATCGACGTTCACCCGGAGACGCTGCGTTCCTGGGTCCGCCAGTACCGGCGGGAAAACAGCGGCGCCCAGGACAGCCCACAGATCGGCGTCGACGAGCGCGCTCGACTGAAGGAACTCGAACGTCGCAACCGGGAACTCGAAATGGAGAACAGCTTCCTGAAAAAAGCCGCGGCGCACTTCGCGAAGGACCCTCGGTAACGAGCTTGTACGAGTTCATCGAGACGATGCGACTCGACACCGCGAAGTACGCCTACCCCGTCGACTTCATGTGCGAACAACTCGGCGTGTCCAGGTCCGGGTACTACGAATGGCGAACCCGCCCCGACTCCGCGACCGCCACCCGCCGCGCCCACCTTCGATCGGCCATCGAGGAGGTGTTCGCCGCGTCCGACGGCACCTACGGGCATCGACGTGTCCACGCGCAACTGCGGCGCCAGGGCGTGTCCGCCGGGCCGGAACTCGTCCGCCAGCTGATGCGCGAGCTCGGGCTCGTGCCGTGCCAGCCCCGCCCGAGGCGGTGGGGTCTCACCCAGTCGTCGTCCGGCACGGTGCCTGACCTCGTCGGCCGGGAGTTCACCGCCGACGCGCCTGGCGAGAAGCTCGTCGGCGACATCACGTACATCCCGACCGGCGAGGGGTGGCTGTATCTGGCGACCGTCATCGACTGCTGCACGAAGGAAGTCATCGGATACGCGATGGACGACCACTACCAGACGCCGTTGATATCCCGCGCCATCCGTAACGCCGCCCGGAATCGCGAACTCAGGAAGAACGCCATCTTTCATTCGGACCGGGGCAGCAACTACATGTCGGACGACTACGGCAGAACGCTTCGGGATCTGAGGTTGCGGCGATCTGCTGGCCGGACCGGAACTTGTTTCGACAATGCGATGGCGGAATCGTTCTTCGGTGCGCTGAAGAACGAACGCGTGTCGCGTGTGAAGTATCCCACTCGTGAGGCGGCGCGCCGGGACGTTACTGCCTACATCGAATTCTGGTACAATCGTCAGCGTCTGCATTCAGCGGTGGGCTACCGACCTCCCCGGGAAGTCCACGCAGAGTTCGAGAACCTTCAAATCGCGGCGTGAAAGAACCGGCCGAACCACTGTCCGGAAAACGCGAGGCCCCTCAGGGCGTGGTCCGTGACTTCGCCGTGGCACGCCTGGCCGACCCGGACGGCGACAACACGCTGATCTTCG
Source organism: Solwaraspora sp. WMMA2059 (assembly GCF_027497315.1). Lineage (GTDB taxonomy): Bacteria > Actinomycetota > Actinomycetes > Mycobacteriales > Micromonosporaceae > Micromonospora_E. The sequence continues at coordinate 1,566,847 of NZ_CP114908.1, forward strand.
ACGAGAGCGGGGTGGAGAAGACCGGCACCGGCACGTGCGGCGTGACCCGCCAGTACGTGGGCTGCGCGGGAAAGGTCACCAACGCCGTCAACCTGGTCAACGCCACCTACGCCACCCGCGCCGGCCACGCCCTGGTCGGCTCCCGCCTGTGGATCCCCGCCGCCGACCTCGACGACGACGCCCGCCGCGCCGCCACCGGCGTCCCCGCCGACACCGAGTTCGCGACCAAACCCCGACTCGCCGCCGACCTGCTCACCGAGACACTCGACGCCGGCGTACCGGTGCGGTGGTGCACCGCCGACGCCGTCTACGGCCGGGACCGGCGGCTACGCGACACCTGCGAGACCCGGGGAATCGGCTACAGCCTCGGCGTGCCGTGCTCGTTCCGGATCACCCTGCCCGGCTGGAAGACGAAGATCCGCGCCGACACCGCTGTCACCGCCCTGACCACCGACACCGCCTGGCAGACCATGTCCTGCGGGGCGGGTTCCAAAGGCGACCGCTGGTACGCGTGGGCGTGGATCGCCACCGCCAGCCCTCGCCACTACCTGCTCGTGCGCCGGAGCCTGGCTGACCCCGACGACCTGGCCTACTTCTACTGCTGGATACCGGAGCGTCTTCCGGCGACCCTGACCGCGTTGGTGAGGGTGACCGGCCGGCGGTGGACGATCGAGGAGGACCACGGGTTCGGCAAGGACCACTTCGGGTTCGACCAGTTCCAGAACCGGCTCCACACCCCGATCATGCGGCACATAGTGCTGGTCATGGCCGCGCTCGCCGTCTGCGCGGTCACCGCCGCCGACGCCGCGGCCGGGACCACGCCACCGCCCCGACCCACCCACCCCAGCGAACCACCACCGGCCGACCTCGGACTCATCCGGCTGACCGTTGTCGAGATCAAGAGGCTGTACAACCTCGCTACCAGAGCCTGGCACAGCCTCGAACACCATCTCCGCTGGTCCTGGTGGCGCCGCCGCCATCAAGCCCGCGCCCGCTGGTACCACTACCGATCCAGACTCACATGATCAAGTCACGAAGTACGGCTGCCCTACTAGGAGTGACTTCCTGGAAGTCGATCATCTGACCGGTCACCGCGGCGATTATCGCCACCTGCTCACGAGAAGTGAGTGCTTCTGGCCCGGTCAGGGTGTAGCCCTTGCCGACGTGCCCGACTTCGGTGAGCACGATGGCGGCGCAGCGGGCCACGTCCTCGGGGTCGATGACCGCCAGACGGCCCTCCCCGGTAGGGTCGACGACCTTGCCAGCGCGGATGCCGTCCAGCCACCACAGGGCATTGGACGCGAAGCCGTTGGGGCGCAGGTAGGTGACGCCCAGCCCGGACTCGCGCATCAGGTCCTCGCGCGCCGCAAGGGCTCCGCCGATGACGAAATTGTCGCTGATCGGCATCAGCCGTGCACCGACCGAGGACAGCAGGACAATCCTGGTGTTGCCGGCGTTGCGTACGGCATCGATCATGACCTTGGTCTGGTCGGTTCCGCTGCCCACCTGCATGAGGAAGACGGCGTCCACGCCCTTGACGGCGTTGGCCACGTCGTCGGGGTTGTCGAGATCGCCGACGGCGCGCTCGATCTCGGCCGGCAGGTCGGCTGCCCGGGCAGGGTCGCGCACCAGGACTCGGACCGGGTGACCCTGTTCGTGCAGCTGCCGTGCAAGCGGGTTGCCGACGTTGCCTGTCGCTCCGGTGATGAGATACATGTCCGCTCCTTCCGTGGTGGTGTGATCACCAGGGCAGTTCGCCGTCGCGATCGGCGAAGGTGCCGCTGGGGCCGTCAGGTGTGCCAGGAATCGACCTTGGCACCGGTTCCGGGCGGCATCCTGGCCCACTTCGGGCCACCCACGCATCGATTGAAGGCCGGGCAGAAGGCCGACAATGGAGTGATGCACGACGTGCCCAACTTCGCGGCGGTGCTCCGCTCCTGGCGCACCCGCCTGCAGCCGGCAGACGTGGGCCTGCCCTTCAGGTCAGGCACGCGCAGGACGGCAGGATTGCGCCGCGAGGAGGTCGCCTGGCTTGCTGGCATCTCACCGGACTACGTCAAACGCCTCGAACAGTGCCGCGCGCATCCCAGCGTCGCCATCGTGCGCGCGCTAGCACGCACGCTGCGCCTGTCCGACGCCGAGTACGAACTGGCCTGCCGCCTGGCGGGGCACGCGCCCCAACCGGGCGGACTGGTGCCCCGGCACATCGGCCCCAGCGTGCAGCGCGTGCTCGACCGTCTCGCCGACACCCCGATCGCAGTCTTCGACGCGGCCTGGAACCTCATCCAGCACAATGATGTGTGGGCCGCGCTGACCGGCGACGACTGGCACGACCGCGACCTCCGGTCGGCGAACATCGTGTGGCGAACCTTCCACGACGACACGGGACGCGTGCGGCATCCGGATCCGCAGGCGCACAAGGCGTCACTCGTGGCCGACCTGCGCGACGTGGCGACGCGTTACCCTGCCGACCGCGAACTGAAGGACATGATCGGCACGCTGCGGGCATCGAGCCCCGAATTCGCGCGACTGTGGGAAGGCTCCGCCGTCGCGCACCACAGGAGCGAACGAAAGACCGTCGACAATCCGCACGTCGGCGAAGTCGAACTCGACTGCGATGTGCTGTCGGCGCACGGCGCCGACCTGCGCATCGTCGTCTACGCAGCGGCGCCTGGCAGCGAAGCGGCAGACAAGCTGCGACTGTTGACCGTCCTCGGCACCGAGACCATGACCCGTCGCTACTGATTTGCTCCCACTGCAGGACGTCTGGCGTGGCACCCGACAGCATCGTGCTGATCGACGGATTCTGGACCAGCCTATGCAGATGGGAAGCCGACTCAAGATCAGATGACGTAGAACCGTACGACACGCCGGTGCAGGCCAGTATTTACGTCATCTGCTCTTGAACTTCGGTTAGGTGTGCGGCCACAGTGTCTCTACCGCTGGATCGGTTGGCGGGTTGGGACACGTCCGGTCGACGTGGGCGGCGGTCCGTTGATCCTCTGTTGAATGCGGAGGCGTTGTCCTGGTGGCTGTTCAGCGGAGGCGTGATCAATCGGTGGCGCGGAACGCTTCGGCAACTACGCCCCATCGAAATCTATCGCTTCCAAGCGTGGGTTTGAGAGCTTCGTCCTCGGTGAACTGGACGCCGAGGTGTGACAGGGTCCGGACGGATGCTCGGTAGGCGGGATGCTGGGTGAGGGCCGGCTTTGCGTACGGTGAGACGACTATCGGAAGCCCGGTGCCAAGGGCCTCGTTGAGTACACCCAGCGCCAAGTTGTCGCTGATTCCGCTGGCCCACTTGTTGATCGTGTTGAAGGACGCCGGTGCCACCACGACGGCGTCGGCGCGCGGCAGTGTTCCGGGCTCGTCAGGGGCGCGAAGTCGGGACGCGACCGGAAACCCGGTCTGGGATGCGAGCCTGTCCGTGTCGATCCAGGTCGCCGCAGTAGGCGTGACGATCAGGCACACCGACCATCCGTCGGCCTGCAACAGGGCGACGCACTCGTCGATGTTGTGAATCGGCGGAGCGGCGGAGGAAACCAGGTACAGCGTCGGTTTGCCGGTGCCAGTCATGATCAGTTGGCATCGATCCTGGCGCGCACTGCCAAGGCGCGCAGGCTGGGTGTGGCGGCGCGACGTTCCCGGGCCAGCATGGCGGTGACCAGCGTGCGGGTCTGATCGTGCACCTGGAAGATCTGAGGTGCGGTGCGCTCGGCCGCCAGAAGGTGAAGCAGAGCTGACGGGTCGCCGCCCGGCTGCGTGGTGAACGCCGCAGCCAGGTCCAGGTGGACCTGAGCCCGTCGAAGCGGAGTGACGATGAACGAGCAGCGCCGCCAGATTCTGGAGATGCTGGCCGAAGGCAAGATCACCGCTGAGGAGGCCGAGCGGCTGATCGACGCCCTCGACCGAGAGCAGCCTGATGCGACGCCGGGGGGCGCATCCGGCCCGAAGGCCCGGCCGAAGTATCTGCGGGTGATGGCGGACTTCGCCGACGGACCCAGCGGCGACGAGCCGGGCCGGGTCAACGTCCGGGTCCCGTTGCAGCTGCTGCGCGCCGGGGTCCGGCTCACCAGCCTGATCCCGCCACAGGCGCTGACCCACGTCAACGCGGAGCTGGCCAAGTCGGGTGTGCCGATCGACCTGACCCAGCTCAAGCCGCAGCACATCGAGGAGCTGGTCGAGCAGCTCGACGATCTCACAGTCGACGTCGACCAGCCCGACGTCAAGGTGAAGGTCTTCTGCGAGTGACATCGCGACAGCTGCGGATGCCCGCCCGGACCACGGGGTCGGGCGGGCATCCGGGGGTCACCGCACCGTCGCCAGCATGACCGCCTGGTCGTCGCGTTCGGCGCCCCGGGCGCGACGGACCAGCCGGCACACCTCGCGCAGCCCGGCCGCCCGGGTGCAGCACCCGGGCGGCCTCGGCGAAGACGCGGCCCTGACCGGCCGGTGGCGCGTGGATCGTCGAGTACCACAGCAGTACACCCGCGAACCGGGAGTCCGGGAACGGAAGGTCGGCCAGCGAGCCGACGGCGAACGGCAGCCCTCGGTGGTCGCGGCGGGCCATGGCGATCATGCCTGGTGACAGGTCGACCCCGACCACTCGACAGTCCCGGTCGGCGAGATACCGGCTCATCCGACCCGCACCGCAGCCCGCGTCGAGCACCAGCGGGTCGACGCTGGAGCGGACCGCCTCGGCGAAGGTGTCGATCATGGCGAGATCCAGCGGTGCCTCAACGCGGGTGTCCGGCATGCGGGCCGCGTAGTCGCCGGCCACGGTGTCGTAGGCGACCCGGACCCCCCGCAAGTCGGGCCGGGCAGGTGAGGCGGACACTGGCGCGGTCAGGCCGTGCCGGCGAGGTACGCGGCGCGACGCTGCGGCTCGAACTTCTCGATCGCGTACCGCAGCATCACCCTCGGCATGTCGCGTTGGTGCCGGGTCAGGAACGTCTCGGCCACCGTACGGTCGCGGTTGCCGACCTCGCGCAGCATCCAGCCGACGGCCTTGTGGATTAGGTCGTGCGGGTCGTGCAGCAGCCGCTCGGCCAGCCGCAACGTCCAGTCGAAGTCCCCGACCCGGATGAAGGCGAACGTCGCGATGATCGCGATCCGCCGGTCCCAGACCAGCTCGGAGGCGGCCAGCCGGTCCAGCACCGTCCGGTCGGTGCCCAACAGCCACGGCCCGACGATGTACGGGGCGCACGAGTCGACCAGGTCCCAGTTGTCGATCCGGTCGGTGTGGGCCAGCACGGTGTCGAAGATGGCGGCCCGCTGCCGCTGCCTGCCCTTGTCGAACATCCGCACCAGGATGAAGATCGCCGTCAGCCGCTCCTCGTGTACCTCGCTGGTCAGCAGCAGGGTCGTCTCGGCCAACGACAGGTCACGCCAGTATCGACCGGCCACCCGGCGCTGGTCCGGCACCGGTACGCCGATCGTCCGGTCGCCCTCGCCGTACCCGCCGGGTCGGATCTGCAGGAACCGGCGTGCCTGCTCCGCGCGACGCGGGTCGGCGAGGGCGGCGAGCGCCCGGCGGACATCGTCACAGGTGGCCATCGACCGCCGAATCTACGCCTGCCACCGATCGGCACGTCGAGTCGCCCGGCGGACGTGTCCCCCGTGCGAGCTACCGGTAAGTGTCCACTGCGGGGTGAAGTGGGCTGTCCGTCGCAGCCATAGCGTTTTCGTCGTAGCCGCGGCACCCAGGTCGCGGCCTGGTGAAGGGAATCCTCGTGCGTCTGGTGAAACAGTTGGTGGCCGTCGGGGCAGTCGCCTTCGTCGGTGGCGGCAGCGCCGCTGCATTACAGGACAACGCCTGGCTCACCTTGCTCATCGGTGTCGTGACCTGCGTCGCCGTCGTCCTTGTCTACCGGTGGGTGGTGCGGCGCACCGAACAGCGCGCCCCCGTCGAGGTGGCTGCTTCCGGGGCAGTCGTCAGAACTGCCGTGGGGGTGCTGATCGGGGCCGGGATGTTCGGCGCCGTCATTGCCAACATCGCCCTCCTCGGCGGCTACCACGTGCACGGCCTGGGCTCGGTGAGCGGCGCCGCCGACCTGCTCGGTCTCATGGCGGCCGCCTCGGTGACGGAGGAGCTACTCTTCCGTGGCGTGTTGTTCCGGATCGTCGAGGAACGACTCGGCACCTGGTTCACCTTGGTGCTGACCGGGGTGCTGTTCGGTCTGTTCCATCTGGGCAATCCGGACGCCGGGCTGTGGGGCGCGGTCGCCATCGTGATCTCGGCCGGCTTCATGCTCGCCGCCTGCTATGCGGCCACCCGGAATCTGTGGGTGCCGATCGGGTTGCACTTTGGCTGGAACTTCGTCGCAGCCGGCATTTTCGGCACGGTGGTCTCCGGCAACGGAGAGCCGCATGGGCTGCTGGAAGCGACGACGTCGGGTCCGGATCTGCTGACCGGTGGCGATTTCGGGCCCGAGGGCAGCCTCTACACGGTCGGCGCCGGGGTGGCGCTGACCGTGTTCTTTCTGTGGCTCGCGCGTCGCCGCGGTCACATCGTCCCGTGTCGGGCCAGGACGAACGCTACAGTCGCCCGGTGATCGATCTCCGGGGCCTGCCGGAGCTGTGGCGGCGGTCCGACGTCGTGGTCCGAGATCTGCCGCTCGCGCTGCTGCTCGTGGTCGCGTCGCTGGTGCCCGCGCTGCACAGTCGTGGAACACAGCTCGGTGACCTGCCCAGTCGCCCGTTCGACGGGCTGACCGGCGTGGTGCTGGCGCTGGAGTGTCTGCCGCTCGTGGTGCGACGGCGCCTGCCGGCCCTCTGCCTCGGTCTGGTGGCGCTCGGCTTCGCGATCGATCAGCTGCGCTTCTACCACACGGTTGCCGGTATGGCCCTGCCGATCGCACTGCTGAGCGCGGGGCTGCACCTGGGCCGCCACCGACGCACAACTGTCGCGGTGGCCACGGTGGGGTACGTGGTGCTGGCCGTCGCGTTGCACCGGCACGGCTCGACCGAGGGAGTGATCGGGTTCGGGACCTTCTACCTGGCGTTGGCCTTCGCCTGGGGCGTCGGGTCGTGGCTGCGGATGTCGCGGGCCGCCGAGGCGGATCACCGGCGGCATGTCGCGGAGCGTACCCGGGCTGCGGAGCGTACCCGGATCGCCAGGGAGTTGCACGACGTGGTGACGCATCACGTGACCGCGATGGTGGTGCAGGCTGAGGCGGCACGATATCTGACCGCTGCCCCGGAGCGTCTCGACGAGAGCCTGACCGCGATCACCGACACCGGCCGGCGAGCCGTCGGGGACCTGCGGCACCTGCTTGACCTGCTCAATCCGGATCACGGAACCGGGGCGCGCACGTCGGCGGACGGCGACACCGGTCCGAACAGTTCCGTTGGCCCGCTCTACTCGCTCGCCTCGCTCGTTGAACAAACCCGGCAAGGCGGGCAGCCGGTGGAGTTCACGCAGCAGGGCAGGCCACCCGAGGTGGCCGGAAGCGCCGAGGCCGCAGCGTACCGGGTCGTCCAGGAGTCGTTGACGAACGCCTTGAAACACGACCACGGCGGCCGAACCGTGGTCCAGGTGCGCTACGACGTGCGGGAGGTCACTGTGGAAGTTCACACCGACGGCACAGGGTCGAACGCCGCGTCACCGGGTGGCAGCGGGCGTGGCCTCGCCGGTCTCCGTGAGCGGGTGGGTGCGCTCGGCGGAAAGTTCAGCGCCGGACGGCGGCCCGGCGGCGGGTTCGTGGTCCGCGCCCGGATCCCCGCAGGGGATCCGTCATGACGGTGCCGCTGCGGGTCCTGGTCTGCGACGACCAGGCGTTGGTCCGTACCGGGTTCGCCACGATCATCGGCGCGCAGCCCGACCTGCAGGTGGTGGGGGAGTGCGGCGACGGGCAGACGGCGGTTGACCTGGCTGGCCGGCTGCGCCCGGACGTGGTGGTGATGGACGTGCGGATGCCGGTCCTGAACGGCATCGCCGCCACCCGCATGCTGGCGGGCGCGGGGGTGGCGGCGCCGGTCAAAGTGCTCGTGGTGACCACGTTCAACCTCGACGAGTACGTGTACGAGGCGCTGCGCGCCGGGGCGAGCGGATTTCTGCTCAAGGACGCGCCCCCGGCCCAGCTGCTCCAGGGCATCCGCACGGTCGCCTCCGGCGCGGCGCTGCTCGCTCCGGAGGTGACCCGCGGTCTGGTGGGCCGGTACGCGGAACGGGTCCGCCCGGTCGCTGACCCGTCGGGTGAGGTCCCGCTGGCCCCGCGCGAACTGGAGGTGCTGCGGCTGATGGCCGACGGCCTGTCGAACAGCGAGATCGCCGCGGCCATGGTGATCAGCCAGGAGACCGTCAAGACGTACGTCTCGCGCATTCTTACCAAGCTGGATTTGCGTGACCGCGTCCAAGCAGTGATCTACGCCTATCGTCGTGGCCTGGTGGCCTGACGCAGGTCGGCACGGAGTCTCCTAGCCGGCTGCTAGCCGGCTGGCGGCCGGTCAGTTGCTGTCGAGGAGTTCGGCGAGTCGGGCCGCGTCGGCCGGCCGGCCGGGGGCGGTGAACATGCCGTCCGGGTCGAGGTAGGCGTGGTGGGCCGGCGTACCAGGGCCGAACCGGCGGTTGTCGGCGAGGGCGCCCGCGTCGTGGACGTCGTAGCCGATTGTGTCGATGAGGGCGGCGACGGTGGCCTTCGCGTTGTGGTCGTCACCGGCGATGGCGATGGCGCTGCGGTCGGCGGCGCCGGCGGGCCGGCCGAGCGTGGCCAGGTGTTTGAAGAAGATGTTGCTGAACGCCTTGACGACGAACGACTCGGGCAGGTGGGCCTGGAGCAGTTCGCCGGTGGTGGTCCGGCCGGCGTCGAGTTCGGGGAAGTGGCCGTCGCGTTCCGGGTAGTAGTTCATGGTGTCGATGACGACCGTGCCGCGCAGCGGCGCGATGGGGGACATCGAGGTAGGCCTTGAATGGGGTCGTCACCACGACGACGTCCCCGGCGCGGGCGGCCTCGCCGGGCGTGGCGGCGCGCGCCTGCGGTCCGAGCTGGGTGACCAGGTCCCGCAGGGTGTCCGGTCCCCCCGATCCGGGCGAGCCGGTCCGGCCACGACTCGGTGAAGCCGTGCCGGGCCTGGGCGCGGTCACCGACGATGGTGAAACTGCGCGACGGGCAGCGGCGCAGCAGCATCTGCCACTGCGCGTCGGTCAACTCCTGCGCCTCGTCGACCACGATGTGCGCGAACGGGCCGGCCAACGCGTCCGGGTCGGCGTCCGGCCCGGCCGTCTCGTCGATCAGCGTTTCCTGCAGATCCTGGTGGCGCAGCATCGCCAGGACGCCTTCGCCGTCGTCGTAGCTGTGCGCGTCGAGTAGGTCGTCGATCACCCGGGCCCGGTGGACCCGTTCGACGGCCACCGCCGCCCGGTGCCGCCGCTCGCGGTCGGACGCCTGCGCGTCACCGAGACGCAGCCGGGCCGCGTCCAGCAGCGGCAGGTCTTCGACTGTCCAGGCCCGAGGGTCGGCGCGTTGCAGCGTACGGATCTCGGCCGGGTCGAGCCACGGCGCGCACCGGCGCAGGTAGGCCGGGACCGACCACAGGTCGGCGACGATGTCGGCCGGGTCGAGCAGCGGCCAGGCCCGGTTGACCGCCGTACGCAGCGACCGGTTCTGGTCCAGTGCGGCGCGGACCTGGTCTTCCGGCTCGTCGCCGTCGTAGCGACCGACCAGAATGGTCAGCAGTTCGTCCATGATCTGCTCGCGGGCCTCGTTGTGCGGCACACCCGGCCCGGGTGCGGCGAACGCGTCGGCCCAGTCGCCGGGAGTGATGGTCAGCTCGGTCCAACCGGTGGCCACCGTCGTCGCGGTCTGCGGCGGCTCCTCGTAGAACCGGACGGCCGCCTCGACCGCCGCCTCCCACCGCGCCGACGACTTCAGCCGGGCCACCTCAGGGTCGGGTTCGGCCGCTGCGCCTGCACCCTCGGCGACCAGGCCGGCCAGGGTGCAGGTCTGCACGTCGTCCTCGCCGAGGTTGGGCAGGACGTCGGCGACGTACGCCAGATAGGGCTGGTGCGGTCCGACGAACAGCACCCCGCCGCGACGCTGGCCGAGTCGGGGGTCGTGGTAGCGCAGGTATGCGGTGCGGTGCAGGGCGACGACGGTCTTGCCCGGTCCCCGGTTCTAGCACATAGTTGGTGCATGGGCATTGATACTCCTCCAACGGTTGTGGATCTGTACCTTCGCTTGTCTGACCTGCGGGTCGAGGACTTGAACAGCGATGGTGAGAGCAAGGGGCTCGTGGAACACGAGCGGTTGTTGCGGGACCGTGCGGGTCAGCTCGGGTGGACGGTCGGTGAGGTCATTGTCGAGAACGACATGGCTAACGGCAAGCCTAAACCGGCGTCGGCGTTCAAACGGCGCAAGATCCGGCTGCCGGACGGGTCGACGGTGTTGCGGGTGATCCGGCCGGGGTTCACCCGGTTGTTGGACCGGGTGCGGCACCGCCGGTCGCAGGCGGTGTTGGCGGTGGACCTGGACCGGGCGGTGCGTGATCCTCGGGATCTGGAGGACATGATCGATGCTGTTCAGGAGACGGGTGCGAACGCGCAGTCGTTGTCGGGGTCGTTGCGGTTCACCGACGGTGGCACGGACTCGGAGATCACGCTGGCGAGGGTGATGGTGACGATGGCGAACAAGGCCAGCCGGGACACGGGGCGGCGGGTCCGTGGGGAGCGGTTGCGGCAGGCGATGCACGGTCAGTGGGGTGGGGGTCGGCGTCCGTTCGGGTTCTGCGGCGGTCCGCCGCCGGTCGGCGCTGGTGACCCTGGCCGGTACGTGTGTCCGTGGCACGGTGGCCGGGACTGCCAGAGCGGTGTCACGCGCATCGAGGTGGAGGCGGCGGTGATCGAGGACTGTTCGCAGCGGCTGCTGCAGGGGGCGTCCCTGCGGTCGTTGGCGGCGGAGTTGCGGGCGGGGTCGGTGTCGACGGTGAGTGGTGCGGCGTGGTCGGCTGAGGGGCTGCGGGACATTCTGCTGCGTCCGCGTAACGCCGGGTTCATGGTGTACGGCGGACAGATCCTGGAGGGGGTGGTCGCGCCGTGGAAGCCGATCGTCGATCCGGCGGTGTTCTTCGCCGTGCGGGATCTGTTGACCGATCCGTCCCGGCGGTCCGGGCCGGGGGCGGCGGCGCGGTGGGTGGGGTCGGGGATCTACCGGTGCGGGGTGTGTACCCCGCTGGGTGTGGAAGCGGGGCGTGCGGTGACTGTTCATGTCACCGTCGCGGGGCGTGCGCCTCGGTACACATGCAAGGCGCGCAACCATCTGGCCCGTAATCAGGCGCATGTGGACGCGGCGGTGTTCGCGCATGTGGTGTACGCGTTGACGCATCCGCGTGCGTTCGAGTTGCTGGCCGAGCCGGCCCCGCAGGTCGATGTGGAGGGGTTGCGGGCGCAGCGGGCCGCGATCCAGCAGCGTATGAAGCGGATTCTGGCGGATGAGTTGCGGGGGTTGGAGACCCGCGAGTACGCGCGGGAGGCCCGCCGTGAGGCCGCCGCGATGGTCGCGGAGATCGACGCCCAGTTGCACGCGGGTGTGGGTAGTGATCCGTTGTCGCCGTTGGTGAACGCCCCGGACCCGGTGACGGCGTGGCGGGACGCCCCTCTCGCTGACAAGCGGGTGGTGATCGACCGGCTGATGACGGTCACGATTCTGCCGTCCGGGCGGAAGGGACGCGGGTTCGACCCGACCACGGTGCGCATTGAGCCGAAACATGACCTCGGCACCTTGGCCGCCGTGTAGCCGCTGTGCCCTCTCTGGGCGCGCGCCCGCTATTGAGGTGGGGTGTGGGCTGCGCGTCGTGCGTGGACGCGTCGGCGGGTGGGGTTGGCGTAGGTGGCGACACCTGCGACGAGGATCGTGATGGCGGCGGCCCAGGACCTGGGGTCGGTGTCGTGGCGGGCTGGCCAGTCCAGCGGGGGCAGATCGATGCCGGCACCGGCGGTGACCAGGCCGGTGGTGAGCAGGGTGGTGGGGATGGTCCAGCCCATGGTGGTGTGGAAGAACGTTGTTCCGATCAGGGTGTATCCGAGTAGTCCGAGGTAGTTGCGGATGGCACCGGGTGCGGTGATGGTGCCGGTGACTGGTTGGGCGGCCCAGGCGACGAGCCCGACGCCGACGGCGGCTGCGGCGGTGAGGTAGAACAGGTCGTATCGGTCGACGCGGCGAACGGCGAGGTGTTCCTGCAGTGGCAGGGTGGACCAGATGGCGATGGTCGTGAGGTAGGCGGTGATCGCGGGAAGGACTGCGGCCCATGGCAGTGGGATCGGTGTGGTGGTGCCGATGATCAGGTGCTGGCCGGCGAGTTCCCGGGAGACGGCCGCGACGATGACGAGGGTGAGCAACAGGGGCACCGCTCGTCGCGATTTGGTCAGGAGCCGGTGACCGGTCATGTGAACGCGCCGGGGGTCACGGAACACTGACGGACGGCGTCGGCGTGGACGGTCAGCCACTGCTGTTGAGCGGTGAGTGGCAGGCGAAGGAAGCGGTTTTTGGCGTGCTGCTGCGCGGTGCCTCGTGGGATGAACAGGCTCTCGTTGCCCGCTGCCCATGCGACGAGTAGTTGGGCCATCGCGTGACCGCTGGTCTCGCGTCCCACGGCGCAGGAGTCAGCGCCGAGAGCTGCGATGGCGATGTCGATGCCTGCGCGGTCGTAATGGTCGGGGCTGGGGGCGTCGAGGGCGAAGGCGATCGCGCCGGGTGTGGGCTGACCGCCGACGCCTCGGGGGCGGTGCTCGACCCGGGTGATGGCGAACGGTGTGGATTCCAGTCGCTGGCCGATGGCCTGTGCTCGTTGTCTGATCGCCGAGATGCTGCTGGTAAAGGCGGGGTGGACGCAGACCTCGGGTGAGGAGCCAACGCAGGACCAGGTGATGTGGCGGTTCAGGGTGGTGAATCGGCCGTTCTCGCCGATCACGGTTGCGGTGCCGGCGACGACAAGTGCTGCCGACAGGGCAGCCGCTGGGATCACCGACCGCGCCGGGGAGCGGACCTTGATGGCGACCAGGGTGAGGGCCAGCAGACCGAGGCCAGTGAACCACAGGATCTGGCCTCGCATCGTCGGGGTGTGTGGCGTGTTGAACGGCAGGACGATCTCGACGGTGATCGGGAACAGCGCGTACGTGGTCCCGCTTTGCCCGAGGTTCAAGATGGTCGACAGGTAGGTGACCAGAGCCGCCACGAACGGGGTGAACCGGCCCGGCAGTAGGACACCAACGGCGTAGGCGACCGCGATCACGGCGGTGAACCCCATGCCGGCGGACGCCAGCCACCACCAGAATGGTCCACCCCACGTCGCTGAAGTTGCTGTGGGTAGCAGCGTTGCCGCCGTGACCAGGCCGTAGGCGGTGACGGCGCACGCCACCAGCACGCCGGCCTCGACCAGCGGAGCCTGCGCCGGATCCCGGCCTGCGAGAAGCCAGGCGTAGCGCGTGCCGCGACGCTGCGAACGCCCTCCCGCCCAGGCGGCGATGCCCGCACCCAGCGGAGCCATCAGTACCGGGGCGCTTGCCGCCGCGCCCGTGGCATACGACCAGACGGTGTCCGTGCTCAGCTGGGCGCGGGCCATGAACACGCCGACGGCCACCAGGACCGGAAGGGTCCACAAACCTGGTCCTCGGCGTAACTCGATACGGATCAGAGTCACACAGACACCACCCGCGAGCGATGCAGCGTGGCGAGGTAGCCGCGCTCCAGATCGCTGTCCCCGTCCCCTTCCGAACTGGCGAGGCTCTCCAGCCCTCCGACTGTTCCCGTGAACGCCACCGCACCACCGTGAAGAACCACGACGGTGTCCGCGACATGCCGGGCATCCTCCACCACGTGCGTACTGACCAGCACTGCCGCATCGCCGGCTAGCGTACGTAGAACGCGGCGCAATTCGATCCGTTGCTGTGGATCGAGACCAGCTGCCGGCTCGTCGAGGATGAGCAGCGCCGGCTCATGGACGATGGCGTGCGCGATACCCGCCCGGCGCAGCATGCCGCCCGACAGAATTCCCATACGGGAGCTGGCCTGATCGGTCAGGCCCATCAGCCCGACTGCCCGATCCACCTTCATGTCGAGATCCCGTCCCGAGACGCCCTTGAGCCATGCGGCGTAGGCAACGAATTCCCGGACGGTGTAGCCGGGATAGTGGGATACGACCTGCGGCAGGAACCCGACACGCGCCGCGACGGCCCGGAGACCGCCGCGACGCAGAACATCGCGACCGAGGACGTGGAGAGTTCCCGAATCTGGGCGTTTGAGGCCCACGATGGTGCTCAGCAGTGTCGTCTTGCCCGCGCCGTTTGGCCCGAGGAGGACCGTCACCCCGGCCGGAACGGTGACGTCAAGATCGTGAAAAACTTTACGTTTCCCGTATCGCTGCGTCAGTCCGCGCCCCACGACTGGGTCGTCCATCATGATCCCCGATCGGTTGGGTTCAGCAGGTGTTAACCAACAGGTTACCGGTGTCCACGTAGGTCGGGTGAGAGGTGAAGAACGAACGGCCGTAGTAGTTGGCGCTCCGTCCGCCGTCACAGCTACTCGTGCTGGCGATATAGAGGGTACCGGTATAGTAGTCGTCGTAGCTGGACACCACAGGGTCGGGCAACAGTGTCACGTTCCTCTTGATCTCGACGCGGAAGGTGCGAGTCGCCGACGAGGAGCACGAAGCGTTGTTCCACGCCGTCATATAGCCACCGCTCTGACTAAAGGCAGTGTTGCCCTGGGAGCAGCCCGGCGGGTCCGCCCATGCCGGACTAGCGACAATACCGTCAACTTAACGTGTCTGGCCTGGTCAGGACCCACAACCTGATCTTGGTGCGGGGTGGTAGGGGTTTCTTGTAGTCGTCTGTCTGGCGGGGGTAGCGGCGTCCGGGTTGGCGTTGTTGGCGGGCGAAGCTGCGGATGCGGGGCGTGGCCGGTAGGAGGTTGCGTTCGTCGGTGATCTCGTAGATGACGTCGGCGACCAGATCGGCCAGGTCGTCAGGGGGAAAAGGCCGCGTCGTCACTGACGTGACGCGCGGCTGCCTGCACGGTGCGGGTGAACGATATGCGGTCGGGGTCCAGGTCGGCGTGTTCGGCACCGGCGACGATCAGCGCGCGGATGGCCTGGTAGACGCAGAGCAATGCGTAGACCTCCTGGTAGACCAGGTCCGGGCGCCCGGACCGCGGGACGACCTCGGCGCCGCCGCGCAGCCGGGTCTCCACGTCACCGATCGCGGTCTCCAGGGTCCACCGCTCGTGGTAGAGCTCGGGGAAATCCCGCAGGGGGTAGGCGTCCGGGTCGAGCAGGGTGGTCACCAGGCAGAACAGTTCGCTGACCTCACGGTTGCCGTGCTCGTCCGGCTCGGATTCCACCGTGTACCCGATCACCCGGACGCTGATGCCGGGGATCTGCTCAGGGGGTACCTTCGTCTTGCGGCGGCGCAGCCGTCGTGCCTGTTGCGGGTCGGCGATCCTCGACACATACGAGCCGTCGGCCAGGACCTGCAGCACCGGCAGGTCCACCCCCGCCTTGACTCGCAGTACCGCGTGCGCGTTGGTGGCCACGATCGCGGTCAGGTCCTCGTACGACAGGAAGTTACGGTCGGCCACGACCACGTCCCCGGTTCCCAACCGTGGCCACAACGTGCGGGCCAGGTTCTGCTCCCCGGTGGCCAGCACGCCCACGGCGGCGCCTTGCAGGCAGCGGGTACCGACCTCGGCCAGCGCCACCACCCGGACCTGCGGATACCCCACCGGTCCGGCCGAGTTCGAGGGCATCCCGAAACGCGCCACGTTCTCCGGCGTCCGAGCCACATTCATGGTGAACCCGTCGGCGGCCAGCTTCCGCAACCCATGGAAGTACGCCCACGGCGCCGCGGCCGCGTCGGTCACCATCGGCCGCATCGAGGTCGCCAACACCCCCTGCATCGCCTCCGGCCCCAACCGCACCCTGGCCTTGGCCAGCGCCGCCGCCGACGGCTGCATCCCCACCTGCCGCCGCATCCGGTACCGCCGGGCCCACGACAGCCCACCCAGCAGCTTGTTCCACACCTCCACGTACGCGCTGTCGAGAAACAACACGCACGCCATCACGTAGTACGCCATCAACCGAGCCGGCAGCAGCCGATGCCGCTGCTCCCGCGCATCCCACTCCTCGATCG
Source organism: Solwaraspora sp. WMMA2059 (assembly GCF_027497315.1). Lineage (GTDB taxonomy): Bacteria > Actinomycetota > Actinomycetes > Mycobacteriales > Micromonosporaceae > Micromonospora_E. Next base: position 1,582,967 of record NZ_CP114908.1, read on the forward strand.
CCAGATCCACCGACTCCGGCGGGAACGCCGCCGTCAACACCCCGACCCCCACCAGATCCGGCAACCGAACCCGCGACCCCGCCTTGACCTGACCAGCCCTCGCCACGAGCAGAGATCATAGACCGCCCCACACTAAGTTAACGGCATTGGGACTAGCGACCGCCAGGACCGACAACCCCAGAGCTCCCGCCAAAACGGCTCCGACCAATCGCCTCATACGATTCTCCAAATCCTCGTTCCAGGATGACCAACGAACGCATCGACAGCGGCTAGCCGAATTCACTACACCACTCCCCAACGCCCAGGGTCAATGCGCCACCCCGTCACAGACAGTCATTCGGAGAACTCTCAACTCATCCAAATTCCGAATTTACTTACAGAAATCAGCAAGAAATTTCCGAATCGGACAAATTTCTTCGGCCGGACGCTCGACACCTGAAGAAATGATCTTCAGAGTAGTGACGGATTCCTGAATGGTTCCACCAGGGCGCAGGCTCCCACGCCGCACCCCGGCCGCCACGGCTGTCGCATTTTTACCTATTTTCGATGCGCAACGCGCACTGGGCAGCCCTCGACGGCGGCTCGGCTGCCGGGCGGGGCACTCCCGAAGGGATGCCCCGCCACACGCGCGTTGGTCTCTATCCGTTGCTGCGTCTCGTCTGCCGTCGACGTCGGCCGAGTAGCGCCGCCACGGTGGCGCGCTGCGCGTCTGCGAGCGGCGGCCACTGGTCGACGTTGGCGGTCACGTGGGCCATCAGTGCCTGGTCGCGGAGGATGGCGCGGAGTGCCGCGAGTTCGGGGTCGTCGGTGTCGCGGGGCGCGGCCATCGCGGCGAGGCGTGCCCGCATGATCGCTTTCACCTCGGACGGGTCGCTGTCCTGCTCGTGGTCGTGGTTGGGTGGGGTTGGCGGGTCCGGTCGGCTGATGCGGGCTGTTGTTCGGGTGCGGGGGTGGAGGGGTGGCCAGCGGTAACGCCCCCCTGGCGTTGGGCTGGCCGGTCGGGTGGTCGGCGGGGGTGGGGTCGCCGTCTTGGCCGGGAGAGGCCAGGTCCGGCGACCGGTCGCCTGGTGGGCGACGGCGTGGGTCAGGTGTCGTCTGGCTTGTGGCCATCGTCCTCCACGGTCGGTTCCGCTGGTTTCCGGTTCACTGCGGTCATCGCTTTTCGCCTTTCCTTCAGTTGAGAATGACGCGAGGGCGTTACCACCCGCGCTACCCGTAGCCCTCGGTGACAGCCGTTTCCGGCACGAGGCGACACGGGAAAACAAAGCCCGACACAGGCCGGGACAATAGGGTGTGACGAAATGCACAGATCAGTTGCGAGGCATTCGGGTCGAGGCGTTACCAGGTGCTCGTAGGCGTTACCGCCCCGGCTGGCGTTACGGGGCTACCGGTAGCGCCCGGACCGCCGGGGCGATGGGTGTTACCGGCACGCCGGCACCGGTCCCGCCTCCGTCGGAGCGGTCGGCGGCGCCCCTGCGACACGCTCGTGGTGCGTAAGTAGTCCCAAGTCTCGTGGGGTTGGGCGACGCGGTTTGTGGGCATGCTGATGGTCGGCGTGGCCGGGTGTGGCGTCGCCGTCGCGGTGGTCGGTGTGGGTGTCAGCCGGTCGGGGGTGGCTGGGCCCAGGTGTGCAGGTCGGCGGGGGACGCGGTCCAGGGCAGGAATCGTTGGAGGTCGGGGCCGGTCAGGGGTCTGCCGCCGTTGCGACCGCAGGCGTCGAGGTAGGCGGTGAGGTAGGTCAGGACGTTGAGGCCGGCCTGTTCGGCGGTGGCGGTGACGGTCCAGACGGTCGCGGCGAGGCGCGCGGCGTCGTCGGTGCGGGAGCCGTAGGCGTTCTTGCGGGTGATGACGGGCCGTCGCAGTGCCCGCTCGGACGTGTTGTTGTCCAGGCTGATCATCGGGTAGTCGCGGTGCGCGGTCAGGCCGTCCCACTCGCGGTCCAGGGTGGCCAGGGCCTTCTTCGCGGGTTGTTGCAGGCCGGGGCTGGCCATCTGGGCCTGCCGGGCGGTGTCGATCGCCTGCAGGGCGGTGTCCCAGGCGGTGTACGCGTCGTCCAGCCGGGTCGCCGCCGTCCCTGCGGCGGCCGTGGATGCGTTCCACGCGTCGGTCAGCTCGTCGTGGGCGTGGTACAGGGCCTTGATCCGGTCCAGCCAGTCTCGGGTCCAATACGCCAGTTGGGTCGGGTTCGCGTCCCCGGGAGCCTGTCCGAATTTCTGTGTAACGCCCTATCCTGTCCAACTATCGGGCATCGATGGGGATACGGTTCGGGAAGAACAGGTCCAACGCGTTGAGGGCCTGTTTCCAGCCGTGCACGCCGGCGCCTTCGACCAGCCGTGGCGGCGCGGTGCGGGAGTTCGCGGGTCTACCGGCCTCGGCGGCGCGTTGCCGGGCGCGTTTGTCCTCGATGTCGGCGATCGCGAGCCAGATCAGCTTGATCACGGCGTCGTCGGTGGGGAAATGCCCACGGTTCTTGATGATCTTCCGGATCTGGTAGTTGAAACTCTCGATCGCGTTGGTGGTGTAGATGATCCGGCGGACCTCGGGCGGGAACGCCAGGAACGGAGTGAACCGATCCCACGCCCGTTCCCAGACCGCGACCGCGGCCGGGTACCGCCTACCGAGCGGGCTGTCGGCGAAACCGAGCATCGCGGTCTCGGCCGCCTCCACCGTCGGAGCGGTGTAGATGTCCTTCAACGCGGCGGCCATCACCCTACGGTCCTTGTAGGACACGAACTTCGTCGCCGCCCGGATCAGATGCACCACACACGTCTGCACGGTGGTGTGCGGCCACACCGCCTCGATCGCCTCGGGCAGACCGGTCAACCCGTCACAGCAGGCGATCAGCACATCACGCACCCCACGGTTACGCAGCTCGGTGCAGACCTGCATCCAGAACTTCGCCCCCTCGGTCTGCTGCACCCAGATACCGAGGACGTGCTTGACCCCGTCGGTGTTGACCCCCACGACGAGGTAACAGGCCTTGTTACGGACCTGGGCGCCGTCGCGGACCTTCACCATCAACGCGTCGACGTAGACGATCGGGTACACCTCGTCCAACGGCCGGTGCTGCCACGCCTTCACCTCCTCCAGAACTTCGTCGGTGATGGTGGAGACCGTGTCGGGTGACACCTCGGTGCCGTAGACCCGCTGCAGGTGGTGACAGATGTCGCGGACCGTCATCCCACCCGCGTACAGGCTGATGATCACGTCCGACAGGCCACCGAGCCGGCGGGCGTTCTTCGGCACCAGCATCGGGGTGAACGTGCCCGCCCGGTCCCGGGGCACCTTCACATCGACCGGGCCGATCTCGGTCTGCACCGTCTTCGCGGTCGACCCGTTACGCGAGTTACCCGAGCCGTTACCCGACGCGTCACGACGGGCGTAGCCCAGATGCTCGGTCAACTCGGCCCGCAGCCCCCGTTCCAGAACGGCGCGTACCAGCTCGGACAGGAACCCGCCCGGCCCGGTCAGCCGCAGCCCGTCACCCTTGACCTGGGCCAGCAACGCGTCCAGGGCCTGCTTGTCGATCAGATCCGCCACCGCCCGGCGGGCCGATTCACGCGCCGCCGCCTCGTCCGGCACCGCCGCCGCCAGAGGCAGCCGCGGCCCGTCAGCGGCGATCCGCCGCGTCAACGCCGCGACCTCCGCGTCGGCATCGACGCCGGAGTCGTACTGCTCCACCGTTGAAAGTGTCATCGAAACTGGTCCTCACTGTGTCGACCGGCTACCCACCGGTCATAACGGACTTCTACTGACATCCGTTACACAGATCTCCCTACAGGCCCGTCCCCCGGCGCGCACGAAGTACCGGCGGACATGGGCCCAGCAGTACAGGTTGGTCAGGCCGTCGGTCCTACGCCCGGCCGAGGCGTAGACGGTGTAGAAGTCGCTGGAGACGACCAGCCGCCGTGGCCCACCATCAGCGTGCGGGGTCAGCTGTCCGGTGGCGGTGTCGATCCCGGCGTGGCGGGCCAAAACAGCGCCGGCGCGGGTCGGGTCCATCACGAAACAGGTGGTGTCCGCGCCGATGAACACCCACAGCCACCAGCGGGCCGGCCCGTCACCACCATCGGGGGTGAACACGTGCCACGACGTCTCGTCGGCGTGCGGATGCCACGAATCACGGGACCGGGCGACAATCCGCTCCTCCAACGGCGCCAGCAACGTCCCGGCGGCCGCGCAGGTCCCGACCAACGTCGAGGAGCTGACCTCGGCGCCCTGGCGTGCCAGCCCGGCGATCAGGGAGTTCTGGGAGCGCCCGGCCACGAACCGTTCGACCAGCAGCATCGCGATGAACCCGTTACTGAACCGGCCCTTGCCGACCGCTTTCGGCGGGCCCGGCGCGGTCACCGTCCTCGCCCCGGCACACCGGCACCGCCGCCGGTACCGGCGCCGACGGTGCACCACCACCCGCACCGTCACCCGCCAATCGACCTGCTCGAAGGCGTGATCGTCGAACGCCTCGAACCGCGACGAACAGTCCGGGCAGCAGTACCCGCCCCCGGCGAAGTCCCACACCACCTCCACCCGCGGCAGATGCGAGTAATCCCTGCGACCGGCCCGCCCTCCCGGCCCCCGCCGCGGTGCCCTCTCCCGCTCACGCTCGCCAGGCTCACCGCCATACCCCGCCTGGCCGTCACCGTCGCCCGCCGTCGGCTGCGGCCGAACCCGCTCCGACGAACGCCCGAACACCAACCGCTGCAACACCGCCAACTCCGCCGACACCCGCTCCAACTCGGCCTCACGCCGCACATCACGTTCCCGCAACCGCTCGTTCTCCACCCGCAGCGCCGCGTTCTCCTCCCGCAACTGCCCGGCCAACCGCTCCCACCGCTCGTTGGCCTCCACCACCCGAGCCAGCGCAGACCTCAACCCCGCGTCAGCATCCGCCTCCACCGAAGCACCAACCGAGACCGTCACGGCCGCAAATCAACACCACCACGGCTGCCGGAGCACGCACCAACTGTCCGACTACACAAAGTCACCCACGGGAACTGGGACTACTTACGACGACCCGGGTCTTGCCGCAAGACCACCTATGCGCTATATGTTGATAGTGGCGGCAGTAAGGGAGCAAATTTAGTCCCCCTGGCCACCAAGCCCAACGGGTGCCGCTGACCCGTCGTCCGCTTCGATGGTGACGGCGCAAGGTTCCTACCGCTGGTAGCATTGGCCGTATGGCTGTCGAACCGCTCCCACCGGGCGCGGGCGACCCTGCGGATCGCCTGCGTCTGATGCTCCCGGAAGTCCTGGAGGCGATTCGTGACCCTGGGGCAGCGTCGCCCGACCTGCTGGCTGAGTTGGAAGCAGCCGTCGTGGGCGAGGCGTCCGGCGCTGGCCGCAGGCTCCGGCTGGTCGGCCGCGCACGCAAAGTGAGTGTGTCGATGCCAGAAGACTTGACTATCGCCGTGCAGCAGCGGGTGGGCCGGGGGGAGTTCAGCCAGTACGTGACTGAAGCGGTCGCTCGACAGCTTGAGTCGGATCTCATCGGGGAGCTTTCGGATCTCCTCCGCTCGGAGCACGGACCTGTGCCACCTGACGCGTTGGACGAGGCGAGGGCGTCATGGCCAGACGGGCGGTAGGAACAGGCGGCACGCTGGTACTCGACAGCGAAGGCCTGGTAAAGCTCGCACAGGGCGACAACAAGTCGAGGGCCTTCCTGGAGGCGGCCCGGGAACGCGGCGCCAGGGTCGTGGCGAGTGCTGTCACGCTGACGGAGGTCCTTCGAGGTGGGCCGCGTGATGCCCGCCTCCACAGGGTGCTGTCGAGGATCGTGGTGCAGCCGGTGAGCCCGCAGATCGGCAGGCGGGCAGGTGAACTTCTCGGAGCGACCGGGCTGTCGGGGCACCGTTGTGCCATCGACGCGGTGGTTGCCGTTACCGCTTTGGAGATGCCGCGTCCCGTCGTGCTGCTGACCAGCGACCCGGACGACATGAACCGCCTCGTCGAGGAGCTGGACCGGCCGAAGGAGCAGCGGGTCGTGGTGGTGCACGTCTGACGGCTCACGTCGCGCCGCAGATAGATCACCTGGGCTCCGCGCGCCGAGGCGTCACACCGGTGGCGAAGTCAGTGGGCCACGGTCAGGCCGGCGACGACCGCCGTCACGGTTGCGATGTCGTCCTGGTCAGGTTCGGGCCGGCGACCAGGCAGGCGATGCTGCCCAGCACGGCCACCCCGGCCAGCAGCAGCATCGCCGCGCGGGCCGCCCCGATGGTGACGACCTCGCCGATCTGATTGTGCAGCAGGGCACCGACGGCCGCGGCGCCCAGCATCGAACCGATCTGCAACGAGGTGATCAGCACCCCGGACGCGGCGCCGGCCTGCTGCTGTTCGACGTCGGACAACGCGACCACCGCCAGCGGGGTGAACAGGAAAGCGTTGCCGACACCGATGACGCACATCGGGGCGACGAACGCCGTCCACGTCGCACCGTCGCGCATCTCGACCGCGGCCCACGCCATGCCGGCGACGGTGGCCACCGCCCCGACCAGCAGCAGGTAGCGTCCCTGGACCCGGTCGGCGAGTTTGCCGGCCACCGGGTCGAGCAGGGTGGAGAACAGTGACGCCGGCACGATCATCAGCCCGGCGGCCCACGCGTCGAGGCCGAGCACCTGCTGGAAGTACAGCGACAGCACCAGCACCAGGCCGATGACGGTGCCGGAGGTGGTCAGCGAGAAGCCGTTCATCAGCGGGAAGTTGCGCTGCCGGAACAGGGTGAACGGCACCAGCGGCTCCCGGTCCTGGCGGCGGCGCTGCTGCGCGAGGAAGGCCGCCACGCACACCCCGGACACGCCGAGCGTCGCCCAGATACCGGCGTTCCAGCCGTACCGTTCGCCCTGGCTGATGCCGAACGCCAGGCAGAACAACACCGCCGAGGCCAGCACCACACCGGTCACGTCGAGCCGGCGGCGGACGCGTTGCGCGACCTCGGGCAGCACGAGCCGGCCGACCACGAGCATCAGCAACCCGAGCGGTAGGTTCAGCCAGAAGATCCACCGCCAGTCGAGGGTGCTGACCAGCACCCCGCCGGCGGCCGGTCCGCTGATCGCGGCGATCCCGCCGACCGCGCCCCGGATGCCGAACGCCGTGCCCCGGCGGTCCGGTGGGAAGGCCTCCATCAGCAGGGCGAGGGTCTGCGGGGTGAGTAGCGCCGCGCCGAGACCCTGCACCGCGCGGGCAGCGATCAGCTGGCCGGGCCCCTGGGCCAGGCCCGCCGCGACACTGGCGGCGGTGAAGACGGCGACCCCGATCAGGAAGATCCGCCGACGGCCGTAGAGGTCACCGAGCCGGCCGGCAGTGATCAGAGCCATCGCCAGCAGGAAGATGTAGGCGCTCAGCGACCACACCACCTGGTCGGCCGACGCGTCGAGGTCGGCCATGATGCTGGGTACCGCGACGGCGAGCACCGCCACGTCGAGCTGGGTGAGGAAGTACGCCAACGACAGGACGGCCAGCACCGCCCACGGGTTGCCGCGCAGTCTGGTCAACAGCTTCGGCTCGCTCACGGTCGTCATCCGGTCGGCTCCAGCCAGATCATCGGGGGGATCTTGTTGGTGCGGTCCACCCGGCGCAGCCGCGGCACCTGCTCGACGGCGACCGCCGTCGGGTGGTGCCGGGCGACGACGCCCAGATCGTAGAACTGGTGCAGCAGCCGGGTGCGTACCGCCGCCGGGTCGGCGTCCCCGGTGTAGTGCACGGTCACCGCGCTGACCGAGTGGCGTTCACCGGCGGCCCGCCGCAGCAGCAGCTGTGCGTCGCGTACCCCTGGTGCGGCGCGGACGATGTCCAGCACCGTACCGATGCCGACCAGCGCGCCGTGCAGCTTGATCGCGTCGTCGGCGCGGCCCAGCACCCGCAGCGCGTCCGGTCGGCCGCAGACACAGGTCGCCGCCGCGACCCGGTCGCCGAGCCGGTACCTTACGGTCGGCACCGTCCAGCCGTCACCCACTCTGGACAGCAGGGCGCCGGCGTCGTCGAGCTCGAGCACCTGGTCGGGCATCAGGTGTAGCACCGAGGGGTCGCAGGCCGGGGTGTTCGTGGCGATGACGTACGTTTCGACCGAGCCGTAGTTGCCCCATAGCTGGACCTGCGGGAACGCCTTCCGCACGATGGTCGCCTTCTCCTCGGTCCACGGCTCGGCCATCCAGATGATTTTTGCGATCGGGGTGGCCGCGCCCGCGTCGAGTACGCCCCGGGCCAGGTCGGCCAGGGCCGTCGGGGTGCCGGCGACCGCGTTGACGCCGAGCCGACGCAGGGTCGGCAGCCAGCCATCGACCTCCTCGGGGGTGATCGGACCGAACGGTGCCACGTCGGCGCCGCAGCGTCCGGCCAGCTCCTGCATGTAGTAGTGCGACGCCCACAGCCTTCCGGGGGTGAACAGGTTGAGCAGGAGGTCACCGCCGACCAGCGGTCGCCACTGCTGCAGCAGCCGGTCGATGGCCTGGTGGTACGCCACGTAGGTGAGCTTGGGCTGCCCGGTGGTGCCGCCGCTGGACAGCAGCAGTGCACCGGTCCGCCGGGTCACCGCGTGGGAGACGGCGAAGATCTCGTCCGGTCCGGTGACCGGCAGGTCGGCGAGTCCGGCGGCGGCGTCCGGCACGGCCGGGGCACCGGCGGCGGCGTTACGTCGGGCCTGGTCGCGCAGCGCGTCCCAGGGCACCGCGCCGATCATCCCTGCCGCCGACGCGGCTGGTCGTCGCCAGCGGCGTGCCACCGGGCGAATCCGGCCAGGTACGCCTCGAACCGGGCCCGCACGATCGCCCGGGCGGCGGCGTCCTGCTCGGGAATGCCGTTGAACGCGACCGCGCCGTCGAGTTCGATCTCCGACACCCAGTGCCGCTCGCCGTCGAAGAGGAAGTCCAGAGTGAAGTACGGCGTGGGCAGCCGTTCGGCGACGTAGGCGACGGTGTCGGCGAGTTCCGGCGGCAGAGCGGAGTAGCCGCGTTCGTGCCGACCGCCGCTGGCCTTGGTGACGGCCAGGCAGTAGCCGTCCTTGTAGCCGTACAGCACGGTGTGCGCCTGCCCGTCGACGACGTACACCCGCTGTTCGCGTACCACCTTGAGGTAGGGCTGGGCGACCAGCGCGGTGTCCGAGCCACCGGCGAGTCCGATAAGGCCTTTCAGGTCGTGCATGTTGTGCACCACTGAGATGCCCAGGCCCATGCCCCAGTAGGCGGGTTTGACGATCAACGGGAACGGCAGCGCGGCGAGCGCGGCGTCGCTGCGCCCGGCCATCGCCTCCCGGCCGCTGCCCACCCGGACCGTCGGCAGCAGCGGGATCGGACTGCCGGCCAGGTGCACCACGCTGGCCAGCTTGTCCTCGCCGATGTAGGACAGCGCCGGTGGGATCGGCAGGTAGAAGCCGAGCCGTTCCAGAATGGTGAACAGGAACACCTGGTTGCACACGTCCTGGGTCTGGTGCGGCAGGGAGTACAGCGAGGTGACGAAGATGGTGTCGGCCGGGGTGACCGGCGCACCGTTCAGGTAGACCTTGGGCTGGCCCGGGTCGGTCGCGTCGACCGCGACTTCTTCGGGCTTGTTCACCGTGAACTCCAGGCCCAGGTCGGCGGCGATCTCCTGGTACGGCCCCCAGACCGCATCCTGCTCGGCCTGCCGCAGCCAGGCGGTGCCCCGGTCGGGGTAGATCCAGCTCAGGCGCCGCGCCGTACCGGGCGCGGCCGGGTGGTCGGTCAATGCCCTCTCCCTTGCGGTGTGGTGCGGGTTCGCGTCGGCGGGTCCGGGCGGACGACGGTGCCCGGCGGATGATTCAGGTAGCCACCGGGTGGTCGACGAAGGCCGACACGAGGTCCACGAACCGGTCAGGTTCCTCGATGAACGGCAGGTGGCCGCTGCCGGGGAACACCTCCAGCCGGGACGCCGGTATCGCCGAGCGCAGCCACCCGCCGACCTCGCCGGGGTAGACCTGGCTGTGCGCTCCGTGGACGAGCAGCGTCGGTACGCTGATCCGGCGCAGCCGGTCACGCCAGTCCACGGTGAGCGCCTCGGCGAGTAGCGCCCGTACGGCGTCCGGGTCGCACCGGCGGGTCTGGTCGATGAGGTCGGCCAGCGTCGTCGGGTCGGGGTCGGTGCCGGCGGCGAACGAGCCGCGGACCAGTCCGGCGGCGAAGGCGGGGTAGTCGTCGGTCACGCTGGCCAGGACGGCGTCGGCTCCGGCGGCGTCGAGGCTGCCGAAGGCCCCGTACGGCCAGTCGTCGTCGCACAGCAGCCGTGGCGTCTGTTCGACCGACACCAGGGCCCGGATCCGCGCGGCCCCGAACCGCTCCAGGTAGCCGTAGGCCACGGTCGCGCCGAGCGACCAGCCCAGCAGGGTGACGCCGGCCAGGTCGAGCTCTTCGATGGTGGTGTGCAGGTCCTCGGCGGCGCGGGTGAGGCTGGCCGGTCGGTCGGCTGTGGCGTTGTCGCCGTGTCCGGGTAGTTCGACGACCACCACCCGGTGCCGGGTGGCGAGCCGGGCCACCGCGGCGGAGAAGAACTCGGCGGTGGCGGCCAGCCCGGGCACCATGACCAGGGCCGGTCCGTGACCGCCCGTGACCAGCGCCGGTCCGTGACCGCGGTCCAGGTGCCGGGTCATCGGCTGCCTCCGACCAGTCCGAGTCGCGTGCGGAGCAACGGTTTGTCGATTTTGCCGACCGGGGTACGGGGCATCGCGGCGACGGCGTGCGCCGAACCGGTCAGCCCGTGCCCGGAGAGCAGTTCCTCGACGGCCTTGACGGCCTCGTCGCCGGAGTGCCCGTCGGCGGCGACGACCGCCACGGCGACCGCGTCGCGGTAGTCGCCGGGGTGCACGGCCAGACTGACGGCCTGCGCCACCGCCTCGGCCGTGGCGAGTTGCTCGTCGAGCACCGGTGCCAGCATCGGCCCGTCCCGGGTGGCCAGCGTCTCGGACACCCGGCCCAGGATTCGGTAGCCGCCCTGCGGGGTGCGTTCGGCCACGTCCCCGGTCCAGAACTCGGGCGTGCGGAAGGTACGGGCGTTTGCCTGTGGCGCGTCGACGTACCCTTCGCTGGTGCAGTCCGAATAGAGCACCAGCTCCCCGACGTCGGGGTGACCGGGCACGAAGGTTTCCAGCCGGGTGCCGACGCCACGGACCGGGACCATGGCGGTGTCGGTCTGCGGTACGTCGTCCATGTTGCCCAGCGCCAGGCCGAACTCGGTCGAGCCGTAGATTTGCCGGATGTGTATGCCGAGTACGTCGGCGGCGTCCCGGACGATCGTCGGGCTGAGATAGGCACCACCGCACAGCGGGCGGCGCAGCGCCGACAGCGGGAACCGGCCCTGGTGCCGGGCGGCGGCGACCAGATCGGCGTAGTGCTGCGGCAGGGCGCTGGTCACGGTCGCCTGGTGGGCGGCCAGTTGGGCCAGCAGCGTGCCGTCCGGTGCGTGCGGGTCGGCGAGCACCAGTTGTGCGCCGGACAGCAGCGCCGCGAACACGTGCAGGTCGGTGGCGTGTGCCACGTCGAGGGTGTGGCGGCAGAAGAAGACGTCGTCGGGGCGGATCCCGGTGTCGGCCAGCCAGCGGCGTCGTTCGGTGACGAAGCGGTCCTGCCGCCAGGCCATCATCTTCGGGAAGCCGGTCGAGCCAGAGGTCCACAGTAGTCGGAAGACGGTAGCCGCTGCGGCGGTGGAGTCTGCGGTGTTGCCCGCGGTGGGCTCCGGCCAGGGTGTCGCGGCGGTCAGTGTGTCGAGGTCGACCGTGGCCGGTCCGTCGGCAGGGATCCGGCGGTGTCCGTCGGTGACCAGCAGTGCGGGACGGGCCCGGTCGAGAGCCGTCCGTACCCCGGCGTCGTCGAAGTTCGCCATCAGCGGTACGTAGCGGGCACCGAGCCGAGCCACCGCCAGGATCAGGCAGACGTAGCCGATGCCGTTGCGCAGCACCACGGCGACGGTGTCGCCGGCCGCCACGCCGCGGGTGGCGAGTCCGGCGGCGACCCGGTCGGTCATCTCGACGAGCTCGCGGTATGTCACGGCCGCGTCGTCGGTGGTGCACACCGCCACGGCGTCGGGTCGACGGCCGGCCATGTCACGGACGGCCTGGTAGAGCCCGGCAGCGGTCACGGCGCCAGCCATCCGGCGTAGGTGGCGAACCGCCAGTCCTTGGCCAGGCAGTCCACGGTGTCGAAGCCGGCGTCGCGCAGCCAGCCGAGTTGGGTTTCGACATCGATGCAGATGTCGTGCTTCATCCGTTCGCGGCCTGCCGCCCATTCGTCGGCGGGTGTTCCGGCGGCGTGTACGTGGCTTTCGTGTTGCCGGTCGTACATTTCCTCCAGTCGCGGCGCGGGCGCGAGGACCTGCTCGACGTTGACGAAGATCCCACCCGACCGCAGAATGGCGGGAAGGCGACCGAACAGCGCTTGTTTATCGTGGTGCTCGAGGTGGTGGATCGCCAGGCCGGAAACGACTGCGTCGTACGGTCCTGTCGGCAACGGATCCATCAGTCCCTGAACCGCGAAACTGGCTCGGCCGTCGCCGTCAAACCGTTGTCTGGCCTGCGCGAGCATCCGTTCCGAATGGTCGATGAGAGTGATGGTCGCATCCGGGATGCGGGCGAGTAGGGCGGCGCTGAGTAGCCCGGTTCCCGCGCCCAGGTCCAGGATCTGTGGCCGGCTCGGCACCGACATCTGCACGGCACTGGATGCGCTGCCGTACAACAGGTCGAACGACGGGATGAGTTGGCGCCGCAGCGCATCGTAGGTGGCTGGATTCCACAGCTCGAAAGACACGATGATCCCCCGTGGTTCACCAGGCGGCGCTTTTGTGGCGCTGGCGTCGGATGCTGGGCAAACTGTGGTTTGCTGAGCCGGCACATTGTCAGATGCTGATTCCGGTGGTGTCCGCATCTGCGTGAGGTGTCCGCATCTGCGTGCCGTCATCTGCTATTCAGAAGGTATCAAGGAGTGGCAGGGCAATGAAGAGAGCTGTCGATATCGAGGTGTGATGCTGGTCACATGGTCGATCATTCTGTCCGTTATTGACAAACTGTCGATCGTGTCAGGAATTGGCGTTTGTCAGGCTCTTTGGGCCACGATCAGGTCCCGGACGATCGCCTGGTCGACCCGGTGGGCGAAGCTGCCGTACCCCGGACCGTCGGCCACTTCCAGGCCCGCCTTGACCAGCAGCGCGGCCAGGTCGTCGCGGGCGGCGACCAGGGTGTTCCAGGAGATGCCGAGCGCCCCACCGGGGCGCAGCAGCGCCACCCAACCCGGCAGCGCCTCAGCCAGCAGACCCAGCGGATCGCGGGTCAACCGGTCCGCCTGACCGCGGGTGCCGTGCTGCACCCCGTACGGCGCGTCGGTGACGATGGCGTCGAAGCTGCCGGCCCGGAACACCTCCCGGCTGCGGCGGGTGTCGGCGTGCACCATCGTCAGGTCGACGGTCCGCCCGGCCCGGTGGTCGTCCTTGCTGGCCGCCAGGGTGACCGCCAGCCGCCGGCCCAGCACGGCCCGGTTGCGCCGCACCAGTGCGATCTCGGCCGAGTGCTTGAGCCGCTTGTGCTTCAACCAGGTACGGATGAAGTTGGCGTACACCTCGAAGTCCTTGCCGTCGATCTCCACCCCGGCGGCGTGCCAGCCGTACATCATCGCCTGGTTGAGCGTGGTGCCCCGGCCGCACATCGGATCGAGGACCCGCAGCGGCGGCGAGTCCGGGCCGAGCGGCCCGGCCGCCGCCCCGGCGGCAACGGCGGTCCCGCCGGTGCCGATGGTCCCAGCCGTGCCGACCCGGTCAGCGGTGGCCAGCACGGTCACGTTCAGCAGCAGCTTGGTGAACTGCTCGTTGGTCTTGCCGGCGTACTTCGGGATGGTGATCAGATCGCTGTCGAAACGGTCCCGGCCGGTCACCTCCAGTGGCCGCAGCAGGTCGCCGTCGCGGGCGAAGAACGCGTACCTGGCGGACAGGTTCGCCAGTACCGACAGGTCCCGGTCGGTCAGGTCGACGCCGGTGAAGGTGACGTACGGCAGCCCGCCGATCGTGGTGACCGCGACGTCGTCCACCCGGCCGCCGAGTGCCCGGTCGGCGAAGACACCCAGCTCGGCGGCGGCCAGCCCGACCGCCGACTCGGCGTACACCCGGTTCGCCGACGGGTGGATCAGCAGGGCGTACGAGGTCATCGGTGGTCCGTTCGGGTCGGTGGCCGCGCCGTCACGGCGCGGTGGGACCCACGAGTGTTACCACACCGGCGGCCTGCGTAAGGTCACCGGCATGGCACGGCAGCGGGGGAGGCGTCTGCCGCTGGCGGACCGCCCCCTCACCGAACCGCATCCGGCGCGGCTGCCAGCCGACCACCCGCACCGGGCGGCGGTGCTGGCCGCACACGCGGCGGCGCTCGACGCCGACCAGGCCGGCTACCTTGACCCGGACACTGGGCTGTTCGTGCTGACCGCGGCGTTCCTGGCCCGTCGGGGCACCTGCTGTGACCAGGGTTGCCGGCACTGCCCGTATCTGCGGTGATGCCGAGGATCTCCTACGCGGCGCGGCCGGCGCGGGTGGCGGGCTTTCGCGGCGGCGGCGGAAGCCGTACGGTGTGCGACGAACAATCCGCCTTTTTCGACCGGCCTGACCGTGGGAGGTCACTGTGGGCGTTCGGCTGCGTCTGTCCGGCGCCGGGCTGATCCTGCTGCTGCTCGCCGCCGGGTGCTCCGGCCGAGCGGTGGCCACCGAGAACCCCGCCCCGGACGACCCGGCCCAGGCCAGTCCGTCGCCGAGCCCGGTCGAGCCGTACCCGGAGGTGCCCCGTCCGCCGGCCGCCGAGTCCGGCGGGGCATGCACGGTGCTCGACTTCGACGCGGTCGAGCAGACCGTCGGGTTCCGGTTCGAGGTGGCGGCGGCCAACAAGCACGACAAGACGCAGTCGTGTGTGCTGCGGCCGGCCGAGGAGCCGCTGCCCGACCTGATGGTCTCCATCTCGGACACCAAGGCGAGCGCGTCGGTCTTCGCCGACGACGTCGCCCCGGTCGGTGCCAAGGAGATCAAGGATCTCGGCAAGGCCGCCTACTGGATCCCGGTCAAGCCGGACCCGGACACCGGGTACGGGGCGGCACTGGAGGTCAACTGGATCACCGGGGACCCGAAGCTGATCAGCCTGCGCTGGACGTTCGCTCCCGGTGACGACGAACTGTCCGCCGTGGAGCTGGCGCCCAAGATGGTCGAGCTGGCCCGGGTGGTGCACGACAACCGCAAGAAGTGACCGGCCGCAGGACGAAGTGACCGGCCGGGGGTGCGTGGCGCACCGCCGGCCGGTTGGTGCTCAGGCGGCCGCGGGTTGGTGCTCAGGCCGCGGGTTGGTGCTCAGGCGGCCGCGCCGGCCAGTGTCCGTCCGTGGTCGGCGGCCGCGACGAACACCCGGGACGCGACCTCGCGCGGCAGGTGGATCTTGTCGCCGGACCGGTCGATGGTCACCCCGTCGCGTTCCTGCGCCACGGTGACCGTCGCCCCCGGATCCACCCCGGCGGCGTGCAACTGGCGCAGCACGTCGGCGTTGGTCTGCACGCTCTCGCAGATCCGCCGGACCACGACCGTGCCGGTCAGGCCGGGGAACGCCAGGTTTCGCTCGGTGTCCGGGCTGATGTCCGGATTCGCCAGCTCCGTCGGGCCGTCACCCAGCGCGTCCAGGCCGGGGATCGGGTTGCCGTACGGCGACCGGGTCGGCCGGTTGAGCAGGTCGTAGACCTTCTTCTCGACCGCGTCGCTCATCACGTGCTCCCAACGGCAGGCCTCCTCGTGGGCCTCCTCGTAGGGCATGCCGATGACGTTGACCAGTAGCAGCTCGGCGAGCCGGTGCTTGCGCATCACCGAGACCGCCTGGGCCCGGCCCAGCTCGGTGAGTCGCAGGTTACGGTCGTCCTCGATGGTGAGCAGCCCGTCGCGCTCCATCCGGGCGACCGTCTGGCTGACGGTGGGGCCGCTCTGGTGCAGCCGCTCGGCGATCCTGGCACGCAGCGGCGGCACCGACTCTTCCTCGAGCTCAAGTATGGTGCGCAGATACATCTCTGTGGTATCGACAAGATCATTCACGGTCAGCTGCCCTCCAGCGTTCAATCCTACCTTGCAGCGCCGATAACCAGCCGGAACGGACGATCGGCAGGGGACAGGTGCAGCCCCGCATGGTGTTGACTGGGATGGTGTTCGATACCGCAGACCCTACCGTCGCCGTCACCGGGCTCGCCGCCGCGCTGGCCGGTGGGCGCCCGCCGACCCTGCTGGACGTGCGCTGGCGGCTCGTCGGCCCGCCGGGCCGTGACGACTACGTCGCCGCCCACCTGCCCGGCGCGGTCTTCGTCGACCTGGACGCCGAGCTGTGCGGCCCACCGGGCACCGGTGGCCGGCACCCGCTGCCCGACCCGGAGACGCTGCAGCGGGCGCTGCGCCGGGCCGGGGTACGCACCGGGCACCCGGTCGTCGTCTACGACGGTGGCGACGGTCTCGCCGCCGCCCGCGCCTGGTGGACGCTGCGCTGGGCCGGGCACCGGCCGACCTGGGCGCTCGACGGCGGCTACCCCGCCTGGCTGGCGGCGGCCGGCCAGCCGGTCACCGCCGACGTGCCGGTACCGCCGCCCGGCGACGTCACGGTACGCCCGGGAGGTCTGCCGGTGCTCGACGCGGACGCCGCCGGCCGGCTGCCCCGGCAGGGCGGGCTGCTGATCGATGTCCGCGCCGACGCCCGGTACCGGGGCGAGCACGAGCCGGTCGACCCGGTGGCCGGGCACATCCCCGGCGCCGTGAATCTGCCGACCACGCTGCACCTCGACGACGCCGGGCTGCTGCACGACGCCGGCACGCTGCGGGACCGTTTCACCGGTGCCGGGCTGCGGCCGCAGGCCCCGGTCGCGGCGTACTGCGGGTCGGGGGTGACCGCCGCGCACACGGTGCTCGCCCTGCACCGCGTCGGCCGCACCGACGCGGCGCTGTACCCGGGATCGTGGAGCGAGTGGATCACCGACCCGGCCCGACCGGTCGCCACCGGGCCAGAGCCCGGCTGACCCGCGGCCGCTACCGGCCGGGCTGTCCATCAGGCCCAGGGCGGCCGGGTGCGTGCGACGATGGCCAGATGTCGGACGGGACGAGTCAGATGCCGGACGGGACGAGTCAGCAACCGGCGGTGGGCGGTACCGACGCGACGCTGGTGGTCTGGGACGAGCGCCTGCTGGCGTACGACCTCGGTGACCACCCGCTGGACC
This sequence comes from Solwaraspora sp. WMMA2059, assembly GCF_027497315.1. Lineage (GTDB taxonomy): Bacteria > Actinomycetota > Actinomycetes > Mycobacteriales > Micromonosporaceae > Micromonospora_E. The sequence continues at coordinate 1,600,159 of NZ_CP114908.1, forward strand.
CGGTACGGGTCGAGCTGACCATCGCGTTGGCCCGCGAGTACGGCCTGCTGGACCGCCCCGGGGTGCGGCTGCTCGCCCCGGAGCCGGCCGACGACGTGGCGCTCACCCGGGTGCACCGGGCCGACTACCTCGACGCCGTCCGGGTCGCCCACGACGACCCGTTTTTCTCTGGGTACGGCCTCGGCACCCCGGACAATCCGACGTTCGCCGGGATGCACGACGCCAGCGCGTTGGTGGCCGGCGCCACGATGGCCGCTGCCGAGGCGGTCTGGCGCGGCGACGTACGGCGGGCGGTCAACGTCTCCGGAGGGCTGCACCACGCGATGCCCGGCCGGGCCGCCGGGTTCTGCGTGTACAACGACCCGGCGGTGGCCATCGCCCGGCTGCTCGACCTCGGTGCCGAACGGATCGCGTACGTCGACATCGACGTGCACCACGGCGACGGGGTGCAGGAGATGTTCTACGACGACCCGCGGGTGCTCACCGTCAGCCTGCACGAGACGCCGCTGTCGCTGTTCCCCGGCACCGGTTTCCCCGACGAGGTGGGTGGCCCCGGCGCGCAGGGCAGCGCGGTGAACGTCGCGTTGCCGTCCGGCACCGCCGACCGGGGCTGGCTGCGCGCGTTCCACGCCGTGGTGCCGTCGCTGCTGCGGGCCTTCCAGCCGCAGCTGCTCGTCACCCAGTGCGGGGCGGACGCGCACCGGCTCGACCCGCTGGCCGACCTGGGGCTCAGCGTCGACGGCCAGCGGGCCGCGTACCTGGCGCTGCGGGCCCTCGCCGACGAGCACTGCGGCGGCCGCTGGGTCGCCACCGGTGGTGGCGGGTACGCCCTGGTCGAGGTGGTGCCCCGGGCCTGGACCCATCTGCTGGCGATCGCCACCGGCGCGCCGATCGACCCGGCCACGCTGACTCCACCCCGGTGGCGAAAGCTGGCCGCCGCCCGCTGTCCCGGCCGGCAGGTCCCGCTGCGGATGACCGACGAGGCCGACCTGGACTTCCAGCCGTGGCAGCCGGCCGGTGACCCGGACTCGATCGACCGGGCGATCATGGCGACCCGCCGGGCGGTCTTCCCACTGCACGGACTCGATCCGCACGACCCCCGGGACTGACCATGGACCGATCGGCTGACGTGCTGCTGCGCGACGGCACCACCGTCCACCTGCGGCAGATCCGCCCGGACGACGGCGACGCGATCGTCGCGATGCACGCCCGGTTCTCCGACCGCACCCGCTACCTGCGGTACTTCTCCCCGTACCCGCGGATCCCCGACCGCGACCTGGCGCGCTTCGTCAACGTCGACCACCACGACCGGGAGGCGTTCGTGGTGGTCTCCGGTGACCGGATCTTCGCGGTCGGCCGCTACGACCGGATGGGTCCGGGCTCGCCCGAAGCCGAGGTCGCGTTCGTCGTCGAGGACGCCCATCAGGGCCGGGGCGTCGGCTCGGTGCTGCTGGAGCACCTTGCCGCCGCAGCCCGATCCGAAGGCGTCACCTCCTTCGTCGCCGAGGTGCTGCCGGTCAACGCGCCGATGCTGCGGGTCTTCGCCGACGCCGGTTTCCAGGTCCGCCGCCGGTACGCCGACGGTGTGGTCCACCTGAGCTTCCCGATCGCCCCGACGGAGGCGTCCCTGCAGGTGCAGTGGAGCCGCGAACACAGCGCCGAGGCCCGGTCGATCGCCCGGCTGCTGACCCCCCGGGGGGTCGCCGTCTACGGTGCCAGCGCCACCGGCCAGGGGGTCGGCGCGGCGGTCCTCGGTCACCTGCGCGACGGCGGGTTCACCGGGGACGTGGTCCCGGTGCATCCGGCGGTCGACCGCATCGGCGGGCTGCCCGCGTACCGTCGGGCGGCCGACGCCGGCCACCCGGTCGACCTGGCGGTCGTCGCGGTGGCGCCGGACGCGGTGCCGGCCGTGGTCGCCGACGCCGCCGCGGCCGGTGCCCACGGCGTCGTGGTCATCTCGGCCGGGTTCGCCGAGTCCGGCCCGGCCGGCGCCGCCGCCCAGCGGGAACTGATCCGTACCGCACACGTGGCCGGGCTGCGGGTGGTCGGCCCGAACTGTCTCGGTGTGGCCAACACCGACCAGCGGATCCGGCTCAACGCGACGCTGGCGCCGCAGCTTCCGCCGGCTGGCCGGGTCGGCTTCTTCAGCCAGTCCGGTGCGCTCGGCGTGGCGCTGCTCGCCGAGGCGGACCGGCGTGGGCTCGGGTTGTCGACGTTCGTGTCGGCCGGCAACCGGGCCGACGTCTCCGGCAACGACCTGCTGCAGTACTGGCAGGACGACCCCGGCACCGACGTGATCCTGCTGTACCTGGAGACGTTCGGCAATCCCCGCAAGTTCGCCCGGCTGACCCGCCGGATCGGGCGCACCAAACCGGTGGTGGCGTTGGCCTCCGGCGCCGGCTCGACGGCACCCGTCGAGCAGGGCCCGGACGCCGCAGCGGTGACCCGGCTGTTCGCCCGGTCCGGGGTGATCCGGGTCGACACGGTCGCGGAGATGTTCGACGTCGGCACCCTGCTGGCCAACCAGCCGCTGCCGGTGGGCCGGCGGGTGGCCGTGGTCGGCAACTCGTCGGCGTTGACCACGCTGGCCGCGGCGGCCTGCCGGGCGCAGCGGCTCACCGTGGCGGCCGACTACCCGCGTACCGTCGCGCCCGAAGCCGGCGCGCACGAGTTCGCCGACGCGCTCGCCGACGCCGCCGTCGATGCCGCCGTGGACGCCCTGGTGGTGGTGTTCGCGCCGCCGCTGCCCAACCAGTTGGCGGACGAGGACGCCGACTTCACCTCGGCGTTGGCCAGCGTCGCACTCGCCGGTGACAAGCCGACGGTCGCGACGCTGCTGGTCGGCCAGCCGCCGGCCGGGGTGCCCACCTACCCGTCGGTGGAGGAGTCGGTCCGGGCGCTGGCCCGGGTCGCCGACTACGCCGACTGGCTGCGCGAGCCACCCGGTACGGTGCCGGACCCGGCCGGGATCGATCCGGCTGCGGCCGGTGCCGCGCTGACCGTCGACCCGGTCGACCCGGTCGGGCTGCTCGCCGGGTACGGCATCGAGGTGGTCGACTCGATCCCGGCCGCCTCGGTCGACCAGGCGGTGGCCGCCGCGCGGCGGCTCGGCCTGCCGGTCGTGCTCAAGGCCGCGGCGGACGGGCTGCGACACCGGTTGGACCTCGGCGCGGTACGGCTGGACCTGGCCACCGTGGACGCGGTGCAACGGGCGTACCGCGACGTCACGACCCAGTTCGGCGCGCAGGTGCTGATCCAACGGATGGTGCCGCCCGGCGTCGCCTGCGTGGTCGAGTCGACCACCGACCCGACCTTCGGCCCGGTGGTCGGTTTCGGGCTTGGCGGCGTGGCGACCGATCTGCTGGGTGACCGGGCCTGGCGGGCCGCGCCGCTGACCGACCGGGACGCGGCCGGGCTGGTCGACGAACCCCGGGCGGCGCCGCTGCTGTCCGGCTACCGGGGAGCCGGCCCGGTGGACCGGGCCGCCCTGGTCGATCTGCTGCTGCGGGTGGGGCGGCTCGCCGACGAGCAGCCGCAGGTCCACCGGTTACGGCTCAACCCGGTCCTGGCCCGACCGGGCGGGCTGACGGTGCTGCACGCCAGCGTCGTGATCGGGTCGCCGGACGCCCGTCCGGACACCGGCCCGCGCCGGCTCTGACCGTACCGGCCCGCGCCCGGCCGCCGACCGCCCTGACGTCGCGCGGCCGGTCGGAGCAGGAGCTCCGACCGGCCGCCGCCCCCGATGGACCGGCTGTCCCCCTGGTCAGCCGGCGTACGTCTCCAGCCGCTGCGCCCGCGACGGGTGCCGCAGCTTGAGCAGCGTGACCTTCTCGATCTGCCGGATCCGCTCCCGGGACAGGCCGAACTCCCGGCCCACCTCGTCGAGGGTGCGCTGCCGGCCGTCGTCCAGCCCGAACCGCAGCCGGATCACCGCCTGCTCCCGCTGGGACAGGGTGGACAGGACAATCTCCACCTCGTTGCGCAGCTTGCCCTCGGACGCGGACTCCCCGCCCTGCTCGCGCGGGTCGACGGCGGCGACGAAATCGCCGAGGGCGCTCTCGCCGTCCTCGCCGACGGTCTGGTCCAGGCTGACCGGCTCCCGGTCGTAGGAGATGAGCTCGATCACCTGGAACTCGGGCACCGACATGGCGGCGGCGATCTCGCCGATCGTCGGCTCCCGCCCCAGCGTCGCCGACAGGTCACGACGGGCCCGTACCATCCGGTTGACCTGCTCGACCATGTGTACCGGGATCCGGATGGTGCGGGCCTGGTCGGCCATGGCACGGGTGATGGCCTGGCGGATCCACCAGGTCGCGTAGGTGGAGAACTTGTAGCCCTTGGCGTAGTCGAACTTCTCGACGGCGCGGATCAGGCCGAGGTTGCCCTCCTGGATCAGGTCGAGGAAGGCCATCCCCCGACCGGTGTACCGCTTCGCGATGCTGACCACCAGCCGCAGGTTCGCCTCCAGCAGGTGGTCCTTGGCGGCGCGGCCCTCGGCGGCGACGACGCCCAGGTCGGCGCGCAGCTGCGCGGACAGCCGGCCGGGCCCGGCGAGCTTCTCCTCGGCGAACAGCCCGGCCTCGATCCGCTTGGCCAGCAGCACCTCCTGCACGGCGGTGAGCAGCTTGGTGCGTCCGATCCCGTTCAAGTATGCGCGGACCAGATCGGCCGAAGCGCCGCGGTCGTCGGTGGCGTCAAGGTCGTGCTGACCGTCGGTGGTGACCTGGACGGTGGTGTCGATGTCGTCTTCGATGGTACGTGTGACCACTCTCAGTCGCCTCCCCGCGTCGACAAGTGGTGAGCCAGCAGCGGACTGCCGCTGGTGACAACCAGCTTGCCGGGTAGGGCGTGAAGTCACGGTTAGCCGGGGACCAGGTGGCATGAATTCGGGACCTGACCGTTGCCGTACACCGGCTGGCGGTTGCTGACAGTGACGTCACAGTTCCAGAAGGATGGTCTGCGGTCCGATGTTGACGCTCTCCACCTGCATGTGCGCCCGGAACCGTCCGGTGCGTACTGTCGCGCCCCGCGCGGCCAGTGCCTCGACCACCGCCGTCACCAGTGGCTCGGCCAGCTCCGCCGGGGCGGCGGCGGACCAGCTCGGCCGTCGCCCCCGGCGCGCGTCGCCATACAAGGTGAACTGGCTGACCACCAGGACCGGCGCGGCCAGCTGCGCGGCGGAACGCTCGGCGGAGCCCTCACCGTGCGGATCAGGCGGGAAGATCCGCAGCTCGTAGATCTTGCGGGCCAGCTCGGCGGCGGTCGTGACCGTGTCGGTGTGGGTCACCCCGAGCAGCACCAGCAGACCGGGGCCGATCGCCGAGACCACTTCGCCGTCGACCGTCACCGAGGCCCGACCGACCGTCTGCACCACCGCCCGCACACCGGCCAGCCTGCCACACCGGCCACCCGGCTGGTCGCGTCGGCCGGCTGGTCGCGTCGGCCGGCCGATTACACCGCCGCCGGTCACTCCGGCAACAGGATGCCGCGTTCGACCAGCCGGGCCAGGACCGGCACGGCGGCCTCGGCAAGCTCGTGCTCGGGCACGTCGTGCGCGAGCGCCAGCAGCGACAACTGCTCGCGCATCGGCAACCGACCGGTGCACCCGCCGACCACCGCCAGCACCAGCGGATCGATCTCCTCGGTCCAGCGCAGCCCACCGGTCAACGTGACGGTCTGCCGGTCGACCGCCCAGCCGTCGTCCCCGATGCCGGCCTCCTGCTGCAGTCGCAGCCCGTCGGCGGCCCGGTAGCGGGCGTCGAGCAGACCGGCGGCGTCGCGGGCGCGCAGCCAGTCCTGCCGGGCGAACCACTCGTCGACCCGGTCGCCCAGCGGCGGTGCCACCTGCTGGCGCAGCTCCTCGACCCGGACCACCGGGTCTGCGTGTCCGCTACGGCGCAGGGTGACCAGACCGAAGCCGACCGCCTCGACCTTCTGCGCGTCGAACCAGTCGAGCCAGGCGGCCGCCCGGTGTGCGTCCGGGCCCTCGCTGGCGTCGGCCAGCCACAGATTGACGTAGGAGACCGGGTCGGCGACCTCCCGCTGGATCACCCAGCCGTCCAGCCCGGAACCGGCCAGCCAGCCCGCGACCCGTTCGGTCCAGTCCTCCCCGGCGACGTGCATCCAGTTCGCCAGGTAGTGCATGGTGCCGCCGTCGGCGAGCAGATCCGGGGCGGCGGCGGCGAGTTCGGCACAGACTCCGTCGCCGATCCGGCCAGAGTCGCGGTACGTGTGGGTGGCGGTGCCCGGCCCGACCACGAACGGCGGGTTGCTGACCACGAGGTCGAACCGGCGACCGGCGACCGGCGCGGTCAGGTCACCGTGCAGCAGCTCCCACCGTTGGCCGTTGAGCGCGGCGGTGGTGGCGGCGAACCGCAGCGCCCGGGCCGACAGGTCGGTCGCGGTGACGCTGTCGGCGTGGCCGGCCAGGTGCAGCGCCTGTACGCCGCAGCCGGTGCCGAGATCCAGCGCCGCGCCGACCGGCCGCCGGTGCACCGCACCGGCCAGGGTGGTCGACGAGCCACCGATGCCGAGGACATGATCGGCGGCGAGCGGGTGGCCCGCCCGCAGGTGCGACGGCACGTCCGAGATCACCCACCAGGCGTCACCGTACGGCTCCAGGTCGACGCCCTGCCGCAGCCCGGGTCCGTCCGGTGACTGCTCCACCAGTCCGGCGGCGAGCGCGTCGGCAAGCGGCAGCGGCGCCAGCGCGGCGGCGACGGTGTCGGCCGGCTCGGTCTGGGCGCAGACGAACAGGCGGATCAGGGTGGCGAGCGGATCACCGTCGGCGGTGCGTCGTAGCGCTTCCCGGTGGTCGTTGCGGGCCACGGCGGAGGTGGCCTGTGGCCCCAGCCGCTCGGCGATCCCGGTGGAGGTGAACCGGGCCGCGGTGAGCGCGGTTCGCAACTGGTCGATCCCGGCCGCGTGGAGCAGCGCGGGATAATCGGTCATGTCGTCGGTCACGTTGCCATCCTGCCCGGTCGCCTGACTAATCCTGGCCCATCCTGCCCGGCGGGGCGGGTCGTCGCCGGACGATCTGCTCCGATCGGGCAGGATACGCGGATGAGCCTTTCGCTGCCCATCGACGCGGACGCCAACGAGTTGCTGCGGCGCAGCCCGCTGGCGCTGGTCGTCGCGATGGTCCTGGATCAGCAGGTGCCGCTGGAGCGCGCCTTCTCCGCGCCTTACGACCTGGGTCTGCGGCTGGGGCACCAGCCGGACGCCCGCGAACTCGCCGAGTACGACCCTGAGGAGCTGATCGCGGTCTTCGCACAGCGGCCAGCGCTGCACCGGTTCCCGAAGGCGATGGCCGCACGGGTGCAGCAGGTCTGCCGGATCGTCGTCGACCGGTACGACAACGACCCGGCCCGGATCTGGACCGACGCCCCGGACGGGGCGACCGCGTTGGCCCGGATCAGCGAGCTGCCCGGCTTCGGCAAGCAGAAGGCGCAGATTTTCCTGGCGCTGCTCGGCAAGCGGTTCGGCGTACAGCCGGCGGGCTGGCGGGAAGCGGCCGGCGAGTTCGGCCGGGACGGGGCGCACGTCTCGGTGGCCGACATCGTCGACGAGGACTCCCTGGTCCGGGTCCGGGAACACAAGCAGCAGATGAAGGCGGCGGCGAAGGCGGCCAAGGGCTGACCGACCGGCCACCGCCGGTCACGTCCGTCGGCTGGTGGGTCGGTCACATCTGCGGCTGGGCGTTCGGCGACCTGCGCCGGCAGGTGCGACGATTGGCGGTACGCGACAGGAGGAGGCACGGTGCGACGGACCGCTGGGCAACCCACCGTGATCACCGACGCCGAACCGAGCCCGGGAGACCAACTGCGCGGCCGGCAACGTCGGTACGTGCTGATGATGTCGATCCGGGGCATCTGTCTGATCGTCGGCGCGGTCCTGGTGACCAGCGAGGCGCCGCTGCTCTGGCTCTGGCTGCCGATCTGCGCGGTCGGCATGATCCTGGTGCCGTGGCTGGCCGTGCTGCTCGCCAACGACCGGCCGCCGAAGGACCGGCACCGGATGCGCAACCAGCGGCGCCAACCCACTCCACGGGGCGGCCCGGCGCAGGTCGGCGCGGTGCCGACCACGCCGTCACCGGCCCGCGTCATCGACGTCGAGCCCTGACCCGACGCGGCGAACCGGCCGGGCACCGACCACCCCCACCGCGGTCGCGCCCGCCCGCCCACCGGCGGCCAGCGCGGTCACCGGGTCATCGCCGGTGAGCCAGGCGGCGAGTAGCCCTGCGGCGAAGGCGTCACCGGCGCCGGTCGGGTCGACCACCGGCACGGTCGTCGCCACCGCCTCCGACACGACCACCGCCGCCTCCGATACCGCCGTCGACGGCTCGTGCCAGACGGCTCCACCGGAGCCCCGCTTGACCACCAGCCGCCGGACCGGCGCCGGTTCCGGCAGCCCGTCGGCCAGCCCCAGCGCCGTGGCCTCGTCGAGGTTGGCCAGCAGCAGGTCGGTCCCGCGTACCCAGTCGAGGAACCTCGCCGGTCCGGCGGCCAGCAGCGGAGCCGCCGACGCCGCGTCGACGCTGGTCGACATGCCGCGCGACCGGGCGGCGACCAGCGCGTGCCGGCCCGCCTCCCGGCTGCCCGGGTGCAGCAGCGGGTAGCCGGACAGGTGCAGGTGTGTCGCGTCGGGAAACAGCGACACGGCGGCGTCGACGTCACCGGCCCGCAGCGACAGGTTGGCACCCCGGTCGGCGACCATCGAGCGCTGCTCACCGTGGGCGAGCACGATCACCGTGCCGGTCGCCGTGTCCGGACAGCGCCGTACCGCGAGGTCGACCCCGGCCGCGGCCAGCTCGGCCAGCCGGATGTCCCCGAGGGCGTCGTCGCCGGCCGCCGCCACCAACGTCACCGGTACGCCGTGCGCGGCCAGCCAGGCCGCGGTGTTGGCGGCCTGGCCGCCGCCGGTGAACCGGATCCCGCCCGCCGTGTCCGAACCGGCCGCCAACGGAGCGGTGAGCACGGCCACCACGTCGGTGACCAGGTCGCCGACGACCAGGACCCGGCCGGGGCGCGGCCGACTGAGGGCCATCGCGTCGCCGGTCAGCCTGCGGCCGGTCACCCCGCCGTGCCGGTCGGCTCTGCGGCACCGGCGAACTCCGCCGCGTGGGCGGCCTCCGCCTCCGCCGCCGCCACGGCGATCCGCCCGGCGAGGTCGGCGTTGCGCAGGATGATCCGGATGTTCACCGCCAGGCTGGCACCCGCGGTGGCCGAGTGGAAGTGCGCCAGTAGGAACGGGGTGACCTCTTTGCCGGTGACGCCTGCCTCGGCCATCCGGGCCAGCCCGGTGGCCAGGGTGGTGTCGTGCAGGCCCGGATCCAGTTGCTCCTGCGGCGGCAGCGGATGCGCCACCACCAGCGCGCCCCCGCCGAAGCCGTGCCGACGCCGGGCCCGGATCACCTCGGCGACGTGCTCCGGCGAGTCGAGCGACCAGTGCAGGTCGTGGCCGCTGTCGGTGACGAAGAAGCCGGGGAACCGCCGGCTGCGGTAGCCGGCGACCGCCACACCGAGGGTCTCCAGCCGCTCCAGGGTGGCCGCCACGTCCAGGATCGACTTCACCCCGGCGCAGACCACGGTGATCGGCGTACCGGCCAGGGTGACCAGGTCAGCCGACTCGTCGAAGGTCTGCGCCGCCTCCCGGTGCACCCCGCCGAGCCCGCCGGTGGCGAACACGCCGATCCCGGCCGCCGCCGCGACCACACTGGTGGCGGCGACCGTCGTCGCCCCGTCCACGCCGCTCGCCGCGGCCAGCGCCAGGTCCCGGGCGGAGAGCTTGGCGACGGTGTCGGAGCCGGCCAGCCGGGTGAGCTCGGCGTCGTCCAGCCCGACCACCAGCCGCCCGCCGAGCATGCCGATGGTCGCCGGCACCGCGCCGGTGGCCCGTACCGCGGCCTCGATCTCGCGGGCGACCCGCAGATTGTCGGGTCGCGGCAGGCCGTGTGCGATGATGGTGCTTTCCAGGGCGACGATGGCCCGTCCGTCCCGGCGGGCGTCGGCCACCTCGGCGCCGTACTGGATGTCGTAGTGCAACGGCCCGGTGCGGCCTGCGGATTCTGCCATGATCACCACGGTACGGGGCGGGGGTCGTGCCGGACGTTGGACCCGTACGCCACAAACTGCCAGACTCTCAGCCTGGAGGTGGGAGACGACGTGACTACCGAGGTTCTTGAGCGTCCCGAGGTCAAGGATGCCGACGCCGACAACGGCCCGGAGATGTTCCACTACGTCCGCAAGGACAAGATCGCCGAGAGCGCCGTCATGGGCACCTTCGTGATCGCACTGTGCGGCGAGCGTTTCCCGGTGACCCGTACGCCGAAACCCGGATCACCCGTCTGTCCCCGGTGCAAGGAGATCTACGAGTCGATGACCGGCTGAGCCGGACTCCGATCGGCCTTCGCGTCCACCGGCCGCGAGGGCCTTTTCGTGGCCGTCGACCGCACTCCGGTCACGGCCGCCGGACGAGCGGGTAGACGGTTCCGTGATCGCCGGCTGGTCCGGGTCCGATCACGGGGGAAAGGGGTTCGCGTGCCGACCACCATGCCGACGGTCGACACGTTCCCGGCGCTGCGCGGTTGGCAGCGCCGGGCACTGGTGGAGTATCTGCGCCGGCGCAGCGAGGACTTCCTCGCCGTCGCCACGCCGGGTGCCGGTAAGACCACGTTCGCGCTGCGGATCGCGGCCGAGTTGCTGGCCGACGGCACCGTCGAGGCGGTCACCGTGGTCGCACCGACCGAGCACCTGAAGACCCAGTGGGCGGCGGCGGCCGGCCGGGTCGGCATCCAGCTCGACGCCGCGTTCCGCAACGCCGACCTGCACTCGGCCGCCGATTTTCACGGCGCGGTGGTCACCTATGCCCAGGTCGGGATGGCTCCCCAGGTGCATCGGCGGCGCACGATGACCCGGCGGACGCTGGTCATCCTCGACGAGATCCACCACGCGGGTGATTCCCGGTCCTGGGGCGACGGGATCAAGGCCGCGTTCGAGCCGGCGGTCCGCCGGCTGATGCTCACCGGTACGCCGTTCCGCTCGGACGACAACCCGATCCCGTTCGTGCGTTACGAAGCGGGCGGCGACGGCCTGCCGAGGTCCCGGGCGGACAGCATCTACGGCTACTCCGACGCGTTGCGCGACGGGGTGGTCCGGCCGGTACTGTTCCTGGCCTATTCGGGGGAGACCCGGTGGCGGACCAGCGCCGGGGACGAGCTCGCCGCCCGGCTGGGCGAGCCGATGACCCAGGACCTCGTCGCCCAGGCTTGGCGGACCGCCTTGGATCCGGCCGGCGACTGGATGCCGGCGGTGCTGCGCGCGGCCGACGCCCGGCTCACCTTCCTGCGCGACGGTGGCATGTCCGACGCCGGCGGTCTGGTCATCGCCAGCGATCAGGCGGCGGCCCGCTCGTACGCCCGGCTGCTGGAGCGGCTCACCGGGGAGAAGGCCGCGGTGGTGCTCTCCGACGACGCCGGCGCGTCGGCCCGGATCGCCGCGTTCGCCCGGTCCGAGCAGCGCTGGATGGTGGCGGTCCGGATGGTCTCCGAAGGGGTGGACATCCCCCGGCTGGCCGTCGGGGTCTATGCGACCAGCGCCTCGACGCCGCTGTACTTCGCCCAGGCGATCGGCCGGTTCGTCCGGGCCCGCCGGCCGGGGGAGTCGGCGACGGTGTTCCTGCCCAGCGTCCCGCACCTGCTCGGGCTGGCCAGCGAGATGGAGGCCGAGCGGGACCATGTGATCGGGGCGGCCAAGAAGCGGGAGGGCTTCGACGACGACCTGCTGGAGCGCGCCCAGCGCAACGAGCAGGCCAGCGGGGAGCTGGAGAAGCGGTTCGAGGCGCTGTCCGCCACCGCCGAGCTGGACCAGGTGATCTTCGACGGCGCCTCGTTCGGCACCGGCGCCCAGGCCGGCACCGCCGAGGAGGAGGAGTACCTCGGCCTGCCCGGCCTGCTCACCCCCGATCAGGTCACGGTGCTGCTGAACCGTAGGCAGGCCGAGCAGATCGCCGCGCAGCGGCGGGCCCGGTCGACGGATCAACCGGTACCCGCCGCCCGGCCGGCGGAACGTGCACCGACGGCCGGGGAGCGGCGGATCACCCTGCGCCGTCAGCTGAACGCCCTGGTCGCCGCGCACCACCACCGCACCGGACTGCCGCACGGCAAGATCCACGCCGAGTTGCGGCGGCGGTGCGGCGGCCCGCCGAGTGCGCAGGCCACCATCGAGCAGCTGGAGGAGCGGATCGCGACGGTGCAGACGCTGTGATCCGGGCAGGTGCCGGTCAGCCGGTCGCCAGCAGGTGGTCCAGCTTCTCGTACCCCTCGCGGACGCCGTGCTCCATCCCGCTGGCCAGCATCTGGTCGCGGGCGACCAGGTTTTCGACCAGCGACAGTACGGTGACCCGAGTGCCGCCATCGGGCAGGTCCTCGAAGGTGGCGGTGTCCAGGCTGACCCCGTCAGGCACCCCGTCGTAGGTGAAGGTCTGCACCAGCCGCTCGTCGGGGCGTACCTCGTGGAAGGAACCGTAGAATCCGGCGATCTGTTCGCCGTCGCGCCAGTTCGTGTAGCGGTAGCTGCCGCCGGTGCGGCCGTCCCAGTGTTCGATCCGCAGCTCCAGGTCCTTCGGGCCGAGCCACTGGGTGACCAGGTCGGGGTCGATCCAGGCGCGGAACACCCGGGCCCGGGGCGCGGCGAAGTCGCGGACGATCTGGATCGAGGGCAGGTCGGGGTGCGCCTCGATACGGGTACGGGTGGTCGGGTCGCCGGTCGTGGTCGTGGCTTTCACGCTGCTCCTTGCTGTTTTGGGTCGATTCCGTGGGTGCTTTGACGGTCGGTGGTCGGCTGGTCGTCGTCCAGCGCCGCCAGAACGGCGTCCAGCCGGCTGAACCGCTCCTCCGCCCGTTGGCGGTACCGGTCGAGCCACCGGGACATCAGGTCGAAGACCTCGGCTTCCAGGTGGCAGGGCCGCCGCTGGGCGTCCCGGCTGCGACTGACCAGGCCGGCGTCCTCAAGCACCTTGATGTGCCGGGAGACCGCCTGCACCGAGATGTCGTAGGGCGCGGCCAGTTGATTGACGGTGGCGTCGCCGTCGGTCAGCCGGGTGACGATGTCCCGGCGGGTCGGGTCGGCCAGCGCCGCGAACACCAGCGACAACCGGTCCTCGCTCACCCGGCACCTCCCTCTTGTTCAACGTTCTGGTTGAACAAGAGGTTATGCTGATCCCGGGCAGCTTCGCAACAAATTGGTTGAATAAGCAGCTGGCGCAGGCAAAAAGAAGGGCTGGGCCCCACCGTCCGGTGGGGCCCAGCCATCGCTGTCCAGTGGTCTCGTCGTGTCAGTTGGCCATCAGATCGGCGCCACGCCAAGTGAACTCAGGGTCGGCCTTGAACTGCACCGCGATCTTGACGAGATCGTCGGCGTACTTGTTGGCGTGGTGTCCGCAGAACACCAGCTCGCTGCCGCCCGCCAAAGTCACCCGTAGTTTGCCGGCCGCGTTGCACCGGTCGCACCGTTCATCGGCGCCTACTGCATCCACCGTCTCCGGAGGCGTGAGAGTCGGGGTCATCGCCTTCCTCCTCTGGTCGTCACCGATGAACACACTCTTCGGTCTGTCACCCATCGTCCAACACCGGCGGGGGTCCCCGCCTTCCCGATGTGCCCCCGGGGGACCGGGCTCACACCTGGTAGGCACAGTGTGCCGTGAACCAAGGGTGCCACGTCAACGATCACCGCCGGGTAACGCCGTGATGACCTGGGTTTGGTAGACGCCAAGTGACCAAAGTTACACATTGGGTTGCCCTGAACTGGTCAGTCCAAGTAGTCCCGGAGCACCTGCGAACGTGACGGGTGTCGCAACTTGGACATCGTCTTGGACTCGATCTGGCGGATCCGCTCCCGGGTGACCCCGTAGACCTGTCCGATCTCGTCCAGCGTCCGCGGCTGCCCGTCGGTGAGACCGAACCGCAACCTGACCACCCCGGCCTCGCGTTCCGACAGGGTCTGCAGCACCTGCTGCAGCTGGTCCTGCAGCAACGAGAAGGAGACTGCGTCCACCGCTACCACGGCTTCGGAGTCCTCGATGAAGTCACCGAGCTGGCTGTCGCCCTCGTCGCCGATGGTCTGGTCCAGCGAGATGGGCTCCCGGGCGTACTGCTGGATCTCCAGCACCTTTTCCGGTGTGATGTCCATCTCCTTGGCCAGCTCCTCCGGCGTGGGCTCACGGCCCAAGTCCTGCAGCAGCTCGCGTTGGATACGACCCAGCTTGTTGATCACCTCGACCATGTGCACCGGGATCCGGATGGTGCGCGCCTGGTCGGCCATGGCACGGGTGATGGCCTGGCGGATCCACCAGGTCGCGTAGGTGGAGAACTTGTAGCCCTTGGTGTAGTCGAACTTCTCGACGGCGCGGATCAGGCCGAGGTTGCCCTCCTGGATCAGGTCGAGAAAGGCCATCCCCCGACCGGTGTACCGCTTGGCCAGCGAGACGACCAGCCGCAGGTTTGCCTCCAGCAGGTGGTTCTTGGCCCGCTCCCCGTCCCGGGAGATCCAGCCCAGGTCCCGGGTCAGCTGGGTGGGCATCTTCTGGTCGCTCTCGTCGGCGGCCCGCAGCCGCTCCGCCGCGTACAGCCCGGCCTCGATCCGCTTGGCCAGCTCGACTTCCTGCTCGGCGTTGAGCAGCGGCACCTTGCCGATCTGCTTCAGGTACGCCCGGACCGAGTCGGCCGAGGCGGTCAGCTCGGCGTCCCGGCGGGCCTGCTTGAGCGCCTCGGACTCCTCGTCATCCCACTCGAAGTCGTTGTCCCGGGTAGCGTCGGCCTCGGCCGCCTGGGCGAGCTCGGCCGGCTCCTCCACCACGACGTCCTCGATCTCTGCCGCCAGTGTCTCCGGATCGATCTCCTCGTCCGGCGTGTCCGGGTTGCTGCCGTCCTTCGCGGTGGCCTTGCCCGCCTTGGCCGGGGCCTTGCCGGCCGGCGTGGCGCCGGCGGCCTTGGCCGGGGCGGCACCACCGGCTGCCTTGGCGGCCCGGGTCCGGGTGCCCTTCGGCGCGGGCTTCGCGGCGGGCTTGGCCGCCGGCTCCTCGGCCGGGGTGCCGTTCTGCGCTGCGGCCGGCACCGCCGCCGTGGTGGCCTTGCGGGTGGTGGCCTTCTTCGCCGGCACGGCCACGGCCGGGGCCGGCTCGTCGGGACCCGGCGCCTGTTTCGGGGCGGTCGGGGCCCGACGGGTGGTCTTGGCCGTGGTGGCCTTGGACGCCGGGGTGGCGGACCGGGCCGCGGCGACCCGGCGCCGAGTGCTGGCCGAGCCGTCCACCACGACCGTGACGCCGGCGTCGGCGAGCGCGCGGAGAATCTTCTTGGCTTGGGCCGGAGTCACTTCGGCGGACTCAACCGTCCGTGCGACCTCGGCCGACGTTAGCTGACCACCGGCCTGTTCGGCATGGGCGATCAGGGTGTCGGTTAGCGAGCGTACGTCGGCGCCGGTGTGGCGGAGTTCTGTCACGAATGACCTTCCGGAGGCGATGAACGAGCACGGCCGGACCGGCCACC
This sequence comes from Solwaraspora sp. WMMA2059, assembly GCF_027497315.1. Classification (GTDB taxonomy): domain Bacteria; phylum Actinomycetota; class Actinomycetes; order Mycobacteriales; family Micromonosporaceae; genus Micromonospora_E. The sequence continues at coordinate 1,615,700 of NZ_CP114908.1, forward strand.
GCAGCGCGGAGCGACGTGCCGGTTGTGATTGTGTCCCCCCGCGACCGCTCCACCGGCCGGACCGGCTGACCGTGACACGAGGGCAGGCGTGAATTGTAACGCCGTTTGTGGGGATCATCCCGCCACGCGCGAGCCAGCCGCCGGTCGGGGGCCACCGACATGGGACGAACGTGGACTTTGACAGGATGTTACCCCTGCCGTACGGGTGATTGTCGTTGACCACCCGGCCGAGGTGGCCACCGGTCCCCGGCCACCCTGGCGAAGGCGGCGGAGAACCGGGCGTACGGCGAAGAAGGGGAGACGATGGCGGAGCGGACACCCGAACCGGACCACCTGTTGGAGATCGCGGTCGACGTCGCGCGGGCGGCGGCGCGCACCGCGGCCGAGATGCGCCGGGCCGGGGTCTCCGGGCTGGCCACCAAGAGCACCGCGACCGACGTGGTGACCGCCGCGGACCGGGCGGTCGAACGTCAGGCCGTCGCGGCCCTGCGCGAGCGGCGCCCGACCGACTCCGTGCTGGGCGAGGAGTACGGCGACTCCGCTCCGTCCGGGTCGGCCCGGGTGCGCTGGATCCTCGACCCGATCGACGGCACGGTGAACTACCTGTACGGGCTGCCGAACTACGCCGTGTCGCTCGCCGCAGAGGTCGACGGCCAGGTGGTCGCGGGAGTGGTGCGCAACGCGGCCACCGGGGCCGAATGGACCGCCGTGCGGGGCGGTGGTGCCTACCGCGACGGGCGACGGCTGGCCGGCTCCGATCAGTCGGAGCTGGCCCAGGCCCTGGTCGCCACCGGGTTCGGCTACGACTCGGCGCGCCGGGTGCACCAGGCGCAGGTGCTCGTCGGCCTGATGCCGCATGTGCGGGACATCCGCCGGTTCGGCGCGGCGGCGATCGACCTGTGCCTGGCCGCCGAGGGCCAGGTCGACGCGTACTTCGAGAAGGGCCTCAACCCCTGGGACCAGGCGGCGGGGGGACTGGTGGCGGCGGAAGCGGGCCTGCTGGTCGCCGGACTGGCCGGGGCACCGGCCGGACCGCAGATGGTGGTGGCCGCTCCACCGGCGTTGTTCCCGGCGCTGGAGGGGCACCTGAACCGGCTGGACGCCGCCAGCGGGCCGTGAGGGCAGGGTCGGTCAGTCCTCGGGCGCGGCGCAGGTCTGTGGCGGCAGCACCGGCTTGCCCAGCGCCGCCAGCGACTGGTTCACCTCGGTGGTGGTCGCCAGTTGCCGGAACGCGTTGCCAATGACCACGTCCACGATGTCGTCCTCGCGGGCCGGGTCGTACTCGGTCCTGGCCTGGTCGAGGAAGTACGCGCGCATCAGGTGGGCCGAGCCGACCGCCTCGGGGCCGTACCGCAGCACGGCCACGTCGTCGATCCGCCGACCCTCCGGGTCGTTGGCCGCCTCCTCGATCTGGAAGTTGCGGTTGCTCAGATCGTCGGCGATGTTGGTGGCGAGCCCGCTGGTGTCGGTCGCATTGTAGACATTGAGCCGGACGTCCTTGGCCTCCCGCAGTTGGACGTCGGCCAGTGCCCAGCCGTCCGGGCAGGTGGTCGCGGTGGCCTCGCCCCCCTGGCTGTCGCGGACCATCGCGACGATGACGAAGACCAGGGCGAACACGACAAGTCCGCCGATGACAACGAGCGCTCGCACGCGCGCAAAGCTCATGGATCTGGCCCCCTGCGAGGTGTGGCGGTGCCGGGTGTCGGCCCGCCGCACCGGTGAGTACCGAGTATGCCCGCCGAGGTTAGCGGTTGTCCGGACGGCACGGTAAACAGCTCGCCGTCCGGCCGGCGTGCCGGCGCCGATCGGCCGGCGGGTACCCCTATCTTCGTGTCGCCTGAGTCACACTGGGAACAACTTCCGGTGTCTGGGCGTACATCAGTCCCACAAGGGCGGTATACATGCGTCGGCCAGAGAGGGGTAAGGTACCGCGCTCGCGGGGGGAGTTTCCTGCGGCAACCGCAAAACGGCGCAAAACGGTACGTTTCGCCGGGATGCGGTCTCATCAGGGCCCGCACGGGAACCGAAATACCGTCGTCCGGCGTTATCACCGGAAGCGACTGAACGATACGGGAGAGTGAACCGATGGCCACCGACTACGACGCTCCGCGTCGCGACGAGGTCGACCTCGGCGAGGACAGCCTGGAGGAGCTCAAGGCACGGCGCGTCGACTCACAGTCGGGCGCCGTCGATGTGGACGAAGCCGAGGTGGCCGAGAGCTTCGAGCTGCCCGGTGCCGACCTGGCGGACGAGGAACTGACGGTGAAGGTGCTGCCGATGCAGTCGGACGAGTTCCGCTGCGCGCGCTGCTTCCTGGTCCACCACCGCAGTCAACTCGCCGTCGAGCGCAACAACGAGCTGATCTGTCGCGAGTGCACCTGACGACACACCGGGGGAAGAGGGGGACACGCGGCGACCTCGACACGAGGTCGCCGCAGTCGCCGTGACCGTGTCCGGCCGCCGGCCCTGGAGGCAGCATGACCGATCCTGACCGCTCCGCGCAGGACGGCGACCGGGCCGGGACCGACCGGTTCGCCGCCACAGTGGCCGAACTGACCGGGGACGCGACCCCGCCGGTCGCCCGGCGACGCCTGCTCGGGCGGCTCGTCGAACAACTGCGTCGGCGCGGCGTGACCGAGCTGTTCAAGCCGGCGGCGGCGGGCCGGTGGCTGGTCCAGGCGGTGGCCGACGTCGCCCCGTACCTCCCGGTCCGCGATCTGGCCACGTTGCGCCAGCACCATCCGGGCCTCGACGACGAGGAGCTGGCCGAGCGGCTGATCCGCAACGCCAGCCGGGTCAGCGCCGGGATCGGCGCGGCGGGTGGCGGCGTCTCGGCGGTCCAGTGGACCGTCACCCCGACCCTGCTGTCCGCGCCGGTACTGCTGGCGGCCGAGACGGTCGCCGTCGTGGCCGTGGAGCTCAAGCTGGTCGGCGAGCTGCACCAGGTGTACGGCGTACCGGTGCCCGGTACCGGCACGGAGCGTGCCGTCAACATGATCCACGCCTGGGCCAACCAGCGGGGCGTCAACCCGATGGTGCCCGGTGTCGGAGTGGGCGCGGTGCTCGGCACCGCCGCCCGTCGCGAGCTGGGCGAGCTCCTGCTTCGCCGATTCGGCCGCAACCTCACCACCCTCGGCCCGTTCCTGACCGGCGCGGCGGTGGCCAGCTATCTCAACCGTCGGGCGACCCGGGCACTCGCCGACCGCGTCCGCGCCGACCTGGGTAGCCAGCGGCGGGCGCTCGGTCTGATGCATCCGCCGGCTCCACCGGCGATCGGGGGCGTGCGCCCACAGCCCGAATGATCCGGCCTCAGCGTGCCGGCGGCTCGCCGGTGGCGCCGCCAGCCGTCGGGCGGTCACCGGTCGGGCCGGCTGCCTGGCCCTGCCGGGCGGCGCGGATCTCGCCGGCCAACCGGACCGGGTCCCGGGTGCTCACCACCCAGTACGGCGTGGGGTCCGCCGGATCGTTCAGCACGACCTGTACGGCGCCGGCGATCCACGGCCGTTGGATGACGAACGCCAGCGGATCGGCGCCTACTCCGAGCAGTTCCCGGCGGCCGTCGCCGTCCAGGGCGACGACCTCGGCGACGTACCGCAGGGGCAGTCGGGCATCGTCGACCTGGAGCTCGTCCGAGGTGACCCGGATCGGGATTCGACCCAGCCACCACAGGCCGGCGACGGTCGACGGCAGCAGCACGCTGAACGGCAGCCAGGCCCGGACCCCGGAGGTGCCCATCCAGACCTCGGTGGCCAGGAAGGCGGCGAGCGCCGATCCGCCCACCCAGAGCCACCACGGCAGGCGGAGTCGCTCCCGGTAGTGCACCACGGCCCGGTACGGTGTGTCGGGTTCGGCGGAAGCGGATGCCACGTCGTCCGAGGGTACGGGTTCAGCAGCGGGGTGTGTTCGGCGGCCTGTGGTGCGCGGGAGTCGTCCCGGTCGGCGGTGGCGGAGAGGTGGGGTTCATGTCTGACACGGTGCGGGTGGCGGTGTGTCGGCTCGATCCGGGTCTGCCGGTGCCGGGCTACGCCCATCCCGACGACGCCGGGGCTGACCTGTTCGCCGCCGAGGACGCCGAGTTGGCTCCCGGCGCGCGGGCACTGGTGCGTACCGGGGTGGCGGTCGCACTGCCGGCCGGGTACGTCGGGCTGGTCCACCCCCGCTCCGGCCTCGCCGCGCGGCTGGGCGTCACCGTGCTGAACGCCCCCGGTACGGTCGACGCGGGCTACCGCGGTGAGATCCTGGTGAACCTGATCAACCACGATCCGTCCCGGCCGGCCCGGATATGCCGAGGTGACCGGATAGCCCAACTTGTGATACAACGCGTCGAAACAGCAGAGTTCTCTGTCGTCGACGAGCTGCCCGACTCGGCGCGAGGTTCCGCCGGACACGGCTCGACCGGCGGCCATGCCGGCCTGTCCGTCGTGGTCCAGCCGACCCCGGCCGAACCGGCAGCCCGCTGACCAGCGACAGCGCATACGGAAGGTTGGCATCGTGGTCTTCTCCCGCGGCCGCGGGCGCGGCCGGCACGCCCAGGACGGACTCGTCGGTCCCGAGACCGACGACCTGGCGCCAGGCAACCCCACGCAGGGCCCGTACGACGTGACCGAGGCCCCGACCGGCGTCCGCCGGCTCGACCTGGGCAGCCTGCAGATCCCCGCGATCGAAGGGGTGGAGGTCCGGGTCCAGGCCAACCCGGACGGGGCGATCCAGCAGGTGGTGCTCGCCAACCGGGGCAGTGCGCTGCAGCTCGGGGTCTTCGCCGCACCGCGTACCGAGGGCATCTGGGACGAGGTGCGCGTCGAGATCACCGAGTCGCTGCGCCGCGACGGGGCGACCGTCCGGGAAGCCGTCGGCGAGTACGGACCTGAGCTGGTGGCCCAGGTGCGTACCCCGGACGGCGGCACCGACCTGCGGTTCGTCGGCATCGACGGACCACGCTGGATGGTGCGGGCGCTGTTCCAGGGCCCGGCCGCCGTGGACCCGTCGGCCGCCGCGACGCTCATCGAGGTGCTGCACGGTCTGGTCGTCAACCGCGGCCAGGAGGCCAAGCCGGTACGCGAACCGTTGCCGCTGCGACTGCCCCGCGAGCTCGCCGAGCAGGCGCGGCAGTCGCCGCCGGCCACGCCGTAGCGCGCCGCCGCCCCCGCCGCCCGCCGTGGCGGCACCGGCGGGCCGGGCCCACCGATCGGCCGGGCGCACCGGCCAGTTGGCCGGTGCCGGTCGCGGCGTACCCTGGTGGGGCGGTCCGCGCCCGACGTGGATCCGCGCCGCACCGGCGACGCCGAGGAGGGGCAGACGGTCATGGCGATCGATGAACGCCGTCCGTCGCTGCGCCGGTTCCTGCGCCGGCTCGCCGCCACCGAAGCCGAGCTTGACGCCGAACAGCTACAGCGGGAGAGCGCCGAGTGCGGAGCTACCCCCGCCGGGCAGTGTCACCGCGGCGAGGTTGTCTCGGTCTCCGGTCGGCTCCGTACGGTGGTCTACTGCCCTCGGACCAACCTGCCGAGCCTGGAGGCCGACCTCTACGACGGTAGCGACGTCGTCACCCTGGTCTGGCTGGGCCGGCGACGGATCGCCGGTATCGAACCAGGCCGCCAGCTCACCGCCCGCGGCCGGGTCGCGGTCCGCGACGACCGTAAGGTGATCTACAACCCGCACTACGAGTTGGAATCCCCCCGGTGAGCCGGCCGGTCCCGTCCGGCGCCGCCACCGACGAAGGAAGGCGGTGCCGATGACCTCTGGACAGCACCCCCCGGCAGCCGGCAATGACGACGAGGAACGCCTGCCGAGCATCACCGAGCAGATGGCCGAGCAGCTCGGCGGCTGGCGCGGGCTCGTCGAGTCGAGCGTGCCGATCGCCGTCTTCGTTGTCTGCAACGTCATCTGGGAACTGTCGGTGGCGCTGATCGCCGCGGTGAGTGTCGCGGTCGGTATCGCGGTGGTCCGGCTGCTGCAGCGTCGTCCGATCCGGCACGCGGTCAACGGGCTGTTCGGCATCGGCATCGGTGCCCTGCTCGCCTGGCGGACCGGCGAGGAACGCGACTTCTACCTGCCCGGCATCCTGTACGGCATCGGCTACGGACTGGCTCTGCTCGGCTCGGTGGTGATCCGCCAGCCGCTGGTCGGCTGGATCTGGTCGGTGCTCGCGGCAGGCGGCCGCTCCGAGTGGCGCGCCGACCCCGTGCTGATCCGCACCTTCAACCGGCTGACCGTGCTCTGGGGCGTCGTCTGGCTGCTCAAGGTCGGTGTACAGGCCGGCTTCTACGTCGCGTCGATGGAGACCGCGCTGGGCGTCTCCCGGCTGCTGCTCGGCTATCCGCCGTACGCGGTGCTGCTGGCGATCACCATCTGGGTCGTCCGTCGGGTCAACCGTGAGCGCCACGGCGCCGGACCGGTGCTGGCCGCCTCGAACTGACAGCCGCCCGTCCGCTGGCCGGCCGGGGTTCAGTCCTGCGGTGGCGGTTGCTCGTTGCGGACCGGCGCTGGCGGCTGCTCGCCGCGCCGGGTGCGGGCCACGCTGTCCGCCCCGAGGACGACCGCTCGGACGTCGTCCTCCACCTCAGCGGTGCAGACGAAGACGAGTTCGTCACCGGGTTCGAGCGGGTCGTCCGGGCCGGGGGTCAGTACCCGCTTGCCCCGGACGATCGCCACCAGGGCGGAGTCGCGGGGCAGCGGCACGGTGCGCACGGCGTGCCCGACGTACGGGGCGTCGGTCGGCAGGGTGATCTCCACCAGGTTCGCCTCACCCTGGCGGAAGGTCATCAGTCGGACCAGGTCGCCGACCGTCACCGCCTCCTCGACCAGTGCCGCCATCACCCGTGGCTTGCTGACCGCCACGTCGACGCCCCACTGCTCGGTGAACAGCCACTCGTTCTCGGCCCGGTTCACCCGTGCCACCACCCGGAGGACGCTGAACTCCGTCTTGGCCAGCAGCGAGACCACCAGGTTCACCTTGTCGTCCCCGGTGGCCGCGACGACCACGTCGTACGTGCTCAGCTCGACGTCCTCCAGGCTGGCCACCTCGCATGCGTCGGCCAACACCCAGTCGGCCTCCGGCACCCGGTCCGGCAGGAACAGCGCGGGATTGCGTTCGATGAGGGTCACCTGATGGCCGTTGCCGATCAGTTCCTGGGCGATGGAGCGGCCGACGTTGCCGGCACCCGCGATGGCCACCCGCATCACCGCGCTCCTTCCGGCAGGCTGCCGGCGGTCAACGTGACGGCGTCGGCAATGTCGTCGGTGACCAGCATGAAGACCTGGTCACCTTCCTGCAGCACGGTTGACGGGGTCGGCAGCGTGCCGATTCCGAACCGCATCAGGTAGGCCGCCCGGGTGCCGGCCGCCCGCTCCAGCGCCTGCAGCGGCCGCCCGATCCACTCCCGGTGCAGCGGCACCTCGACGATCGACACCGTGCTGGTCGGGTCCCGGAAGATCTCCACGTGCCCTTCGGGGACCAGGTGCCGCAGCATCCGGTCGGCGGTCCACCGTACGGTCGCCACCGTCGGGATGCCGAGCCGTTCGTAGACCTCGGCCCGCCGCTGGTCGTAGATGCGGGCGGCGACCCGGGACACGCCGAACGTCTCGCGGGCCAGCCGGGCCGAGATGATGTTGGAGTTGTCGCCACTGGAGACGGCGGCGAAGGCGTCGGCCTGCTCGATCCCGGCCGACTGCAGCACGTCGCGGTCGTAGCCGGAGCCGGTGACCCGGGTGCCGGCGAAGTCGTTGGGCAGCCGACGGAACGCGTTGGCGTCCTTGTCGATCACCGCGACCGAGTGGCCGCGGTCCTCCAGGTTGTGTGCCAGGGTCGAGCCGACCCGGCCGCAACCCATGATCACGACGTGCACCTGGGCCCTCCCGCAGGGCGATCCGTCGAACGCGTGCCGGAGCGGACCCACGTTCACCTGCCAGCCTGCCACGCGGCGGCCGGATGACGCGCCGACCGTACCGTGCCGGCGGGCAGGCCGCGTGATCAGCCACCCGGATTCGTCGGGAGCCGGACGGCCGTACCCTTAGCGCTTGTGGCCAGTCCGACCTCCCTGATCAAACGGCTGCTGCTGGGCCGGCCGTTCCGGTCCGACCGGCTCCAGCACACCCTGCTGCCCAAGCGGGTGGCGCTGCCGGTCTTCTCGTCCGACGCGCTCTCCTCGGTGGCGTACGCGCCGGACGAGATCCTGCTGACCCTGTCCATCGCCGGGGCGGCCGCGTTCGTCTACTCGCCGTGGGTCACTCTGGCGGTGGCGGTGGTGATGGTCACGGTGGTGGCCAGCTACCGGCAGAACGTGCACGCCTACCCGTCCGGTGGCGGCGACTACGAGGTGGCCAGCGTCAACCTCGGTCCTCGGTTCGGCGTCGGGGTGGCCAGCGCCCTGCTGATCGACTACGTACTGACCGTCGCCGTCTCGGTCGCCTCCGGGGTGGCCAACCTCGGCTCGGTGCTGCCGTTCGTGGCCGAGCACAAGGTGCCGGTGGCGGTGGCGGCCATCGTGGCGCTCACCGCCCTCAACCTGCGCGGGGTGCGGGAGTCCGGGCGGATGTTCGCCGTACCGACGTACGGCTTCGTCATCGTGATCACCGCGGTAATCGCCACCGGCCTGATCCGGATCTTCATCCTCGGGCACGACCTGCGCGCGCCCAGCGCGGACCTGGTCATCGCCGCCGAGTGGGTCGACCTGACCGGCTTCGCGATGGCGTTCCTGCTGCTGCGGGCCTTCTCGTCGGGCTGCGCGGCGTTGACCGGGGTGGAGGCGATCTCCAACGGCGTGCCGGCGTTTCGCCCACCGAAGAGCCGCAACGCCGCCACCACCCTGGTGCTGCTCGGCGCGCTGTCGGTGGCCATGATCGCCGGGATCATCTGGCTGGCCCAGCTCACCGGGCTGCAGTTCGTGGAGAACCCGGCGCTGCAGATCGAGTCCGGCCCGGACGGCTACGTGCAGAAGACGGTGGTGGCCCAGCTGGCCGAGACCGTCTTCGGCTCCGGTGTGCTGCTCTTCGTCGCCGCCGGGGTGACCGCGCTGATCCTGTTCCTCGCCGCGAACACCGCGTTCAGCGGATTCCCGGTGCTCGGCTCGATCCTCGCCCAGGACCGGTACCTGCCCCGCCAGCTGCACACCCGGGGCGACCGGCTGGCGTTCAGCAACGGCATCCTGTTCCTCGCCGGCTTCGCGATCGTGCTGACCGTGGTGCTTCAGGCCGAGGTGACCCGGCTGATCCAGCTCTACATCGTCGGGGTGTTCGTCTCGTTCACCCTGTCCCAGGCCGGCATGCTGCGGCACTGGAACCGGCGACTGCGTACCGAGCGGGACCCGGCGGTACGCCGTCGGATGCACCGGGCGCGGGCGATCAACGGGTTCGGCATGACGCTGACCGGCGCCGTCCTGGTCGTCGTGCTGGTCACCAAGTTCGCCCTCGGCGCGTGGATCGCGATCGCCGCGATGGCCGGCGTGTACGCGCTGATGCTGGGCATCCGCCGGCACTACGACACGGTGGCCCGGGAACTCACCCCGGCCGAGGGCCGGCCGGTGCTGCCCGCCCGCAACCACGCCGTGGTGCTGGTCAGCAAGGTCCACCTGCCGACGCTGCGGGCGGTCGCGTACGCCCAGGCCACCCGCCCGGACTCGCTGGCCGCGCTCACCGTACGGGTGGACGACGCGGACACCCGCGCGGTGCAGGCCGAGTGGGACCGCCGCGAGCTGCCGGTGCCGCTGACCGTGGTCGACTCGCCGTACCGGGAGATCACCCGGCCGATCATCGACTACGTCAAGTCGGTGCGTCGCGACGCGCCACGCGACGTGGTCACCGTGTTCATCCCCGAGTACGTGGTCGGCCACTGGTGGGAGAACCTGCTGCACAACCAGAGCGCGCTTCGGCTGAAGGGCCGGCTGCTGTTCGAACCGGGGGTGATGGTGACCAGCGTCCCATGGCAGTTGGCGTCGAGCGTCGGCCGGGACCTGAGCCGGTACGACGAGGCGCTCAGCCGCGGTCCGGCGCGTGGTCCGCGCCCGATGCCCACTGATCCGATCGACCCGGTCGACCCGGACGATCTGGCTGTCGCGTCCGATTCGGCCGGGCCGACGGTGCCGGCGGATCCGGCGGGGTCGGGCGGCCAACGGCCGGCGTCGGAGGGGCAGGTACGCGGTGACCGGTGACACCGGAAATTCCGCACGGGCCGACCTGGCGGAAGGCGACCGGACGACGGTACGGGTGGGCACCGTGGCACACGGCGGCCACTGCGTCGCCCGGGTCGACGGCCAGGTGGTCTTCGTCCGGCACGCCCTGCCGGGCGAACTGGTCACCGTCGAGATCACCGAGACGCACCGGGGCTACCTGCGCGGTGACGCGGTGACCGTGCACGAACCGGCTCCGGACCGGGTCGAGCCACCCTGCCGGTACGCCGGCCCCGGCCGCTGCGGCGGCTGCGACCTGCAGCACGTCACCGTGGCCGGTCAGCTGGCCTGGAAGGAGGCGGTGGTCCGGGAGCAACTGCTGCGACTCGGTGGGCTGACCGGGGCCGAGGTCGACGGGTTGGCGCCGCAGGTCCGGCCGCTGCCGGGCGGACCGCTCGGCTGGCGGACCCGGGTGCGCTACACCGTCGACGCCGCAGACCGGGCCGGCCTGCTCAAGCACCGGTCACACGAGGTGGTGCCGGTGGACCGTTGCCTGATCGCCCACCCGGCCGTGCAGGCGGCGCCGGTGGTGCCGGCCGCCGGACGTCGGTGGCCGGGTGTCGACGCGGTCGAGGTGGTCGCCTCGGCCGCCGGCGAGGTCGTCGTCACCCCGGTCGGCGGGTCGGCACCCCGGTCGGCGGGGACGTCCGGCGCTGGGTCCGGTGCGCAGTCGGACCTGCCCGGCGCGGTGTCCGATGCGCTACCCGGTTCGGTGACGCAGGTCACTGAGTCCGCCGCCGGCCGCCACTGGCGGCTGCCGGCCGGGGCGTTCTGGCAGGTGCATCCGGCGGCCGCCGACACCCTGATCACCTCGGTGCTGGACCTGCTGCGTCCCCGTCCCGGCGAGTCGGCGTGGGACCTGTACGGCGGTGCTGGTCTGTTCGCCGCCGCGGTGGCCGGCCGGACCGGGCCGCACGGGCGGGTCACGATGGTCGAATCGTCGTCCGCCGGGGTGGCTGCGGCCCGACTCAACCTGGCCGACCTGCCCCGGATCGAGGTGGTCGCGGCCCGGGTGGAGACGGCGCTGACCCGCCGCCGGATCACCGGACCGGTCGACCTGGTGGTGCTCGATCCGCCCCGGGCCGGTGCGGGCGCCCGCGTGGTCGCCGGGATCGCAGCGGCCACCCGGCGGGCCATCGCCTACGTTGCCTGCGACCCGGCCGCGCTCGCCCGGGACGTGCGTACCTTCCGCGACCTCGGCTGGTCGCTGACGGCGTTGCACGGCTACGACTGCTTCCCGATGACCCGGCACGTCGAGTGCGTCGCCCTGCTCACCCCGGCCGCCGGTCGATGACCCCGGTCGGACGGACCCGCGGGCAGGCCGCACATCGGCCCGCCAGCAGGCCGCACGTCGACCGGTCGGCGGCGCTGCGCAGCGGCGCGATCCCGATAGACTCTGCGGTCATGGGCGGACGCCGTACGCGGGCCGGAGCGTACGCCGCCGCCGGGTAGCCGCCCAGCGCCGCACATCGGCGCGCGCCGGGCAGTTGGGAGCGAAATTGAGCCAGGTAGAGGCAGGATCCGACGGCCGATTGCTGGCCACCGTCCGCACACCTCAGGACGTCAAGCGGCTCTCCGCCGACGAGCTGGCGGTGCTGTCCGCCGAGATCCGTGACTTCCTGGTCGCCAAGGTGTCCCGCACCGGCGGGCACCTGGGACCCAACCTCGGTGTGGTGGAGTTGACCATCGCCATGCACCGGGTCTTCGACTCACCTCGGGACCGGTTCCTGTTCGACACCGGTCACCAGGCGTACGTGCACAAGATCCTGACCGGCCGGCAGGCCGCCTTCGACCAGCTCCGCCAACGAGGTGGCCTGTCCGGCTATCCGAGCCAGGCCGAGAGCGAGCACGACCTGATCGAGAACTCGCACGCCTCCACCGCACTGTCCTATGCGGATGGTCTGGCCAAGGCGTACGCGTTGCGCGGCGAGGCGCGCAGCGTGGTCGCCGTCGTCGGTGACGGGGCGTTGACCGGCGGCATGTGCTGGGAGGCGCTCAACAACATAGCCGGTGCCCGCAACCCGCTGGTCATCGTGGTCAACGACAACGGCCGGTCGTACGCGCCGACCATCGGTGGTCTGGCCGACCACCTGGCGGCCCTACGGCTGAACCCCGGCTACGAGAAGGTCCTCGACCTGGTCAAGGACACCCTCGGCGCCACCCCGATGGTCGGCCGGCCGATGTACGAGGTGCTGCACGCGGTCAAGAAGGGCATCAAGGACGCGGTCGCGCCGCAGACCATGTTCGAGGACCTCGGCATCAAGTACGTCGGCCCGATCGACGGCCACGACCTGGCCGCCGTCGAGTCGGCGTTGCAGCGGGCCAAGGGCTTCGGCGGGCCGGTGATCGTGCACGTGGTGACCCGAAAGGGGTACGGCTACCGGCCGGCCGAGGAGGACGAGGCCGACTGCCTGCACGGTCCGAGCAGCGCTTTCGATGTGGAGACCGGCAAGCTGCTGGCCGCGCCGGCGGTGAAGTGGACCCACGTCTTCGCCGACGAGCTGGTGGCGGTCGCCGACGAGCGGCCCGACGTCGTCGGGATCACCGCGGCGATGGCCGAGCCGACCGGCATCGCGTCGCTGGCCCGCAAGTACCCGCACCGGGTGTACGACGTCGGTATCGCCGAGCAGCACGCCACCACCTCGGCCGCCGGCCTGGCGATGGGCGGGCTGCACCCGGTGGTCGCGGTCTACGCGACGTTCCTCAACCGGGCGTTCGACCAGGTGCTGCTGGACGTGGCGATGCACCGGTTGCCGGTGACCTTCGTGCTGGACCGGGCCGGGGTGACCGGCCCGGACGGGCCCAGCCACTACGGCATCTGGGACATGTCGGTCTTCGGGGTGGTGCCAGGGCTGCGGATCGCCGCCCCCCGGGACGCGGCGACTCTGCGTGAGGAGCTGCGCGAGGCGGTGGCGGTCGACGACGGCCCGACCCTGGTGCGCTTCCCGACCGGTTCGGTCGCCGCCGACCTGCCGGCGGTGCGTCGGGTCGGGGGGGTGGACGTGCTGGTCGAGTCCGACCGGCGCGACGTGCTGCTGATCGCCGTCGGCGCGTTCGGACACCTCGGCGTCGACGTGGCGGCCCGGGTCGCCGAGCAGGGCTACGGGGTGACCGTGGTCGACCCGCGCTGGGTCCGTCCAGTCGCCGCCGAGCTGGTCGAGCTCGCCGCCGCACACCGGCTGGTGGTCACCGTCGAGGACGGGGTACGCACCGGCGGTGTCGGGGACGCCGTTGCCAAGGCGCTGCGCGATGCCGATGTGCCGGTGCCGCTGCGTGATCTCGGCGTACCGGCCGACTGGCATCCGCACGGCAGCCGGGCGCAGATCCTTGCCGATCTGCGGCTGACCGCGCAGGACGTGGCGCGCGACGTGACCGGCTGGATCTCCGGGCTGGATGATCCGGACAACGACCCGCCGGCCGGCACGGGCTTCGTCGGTGACGTTTCCGGTGACCGGGCCACCACCCGACGTGGTGCCGGCCGGCGCAGCTGAGCGTCGAGTCAGTCGCTCGCGCACCGGTTCCCGCGAGCTCTGCGGACGGCCGTCGTTCGGGGTTGATCCACTCTGCCTCATCGACACGCCGTCGCCGAGTCATCGCAAGCTTTCCGTGTTGCCGAGGTGCGCCGCCGACATCCGGTCCCGGGACTGCAAGGCGGGCCCGGCGTGGTGCCGGGCCCGCCGCGTCGTGGTGTGGTGTGGGTTTCGGTCAGCGTTGGAGGGTGAGGACGCCGGGGCGGTAGGCTACGGCACCGCCGAGCAGGTCCGCGAGCAGCGCCAACGCGCCCTCGACGCCGCCCACGCCGCCCATCCGGACCGGTTCACCCGCCGGCCACGCGCACCACGGCTACCCGACCAGGCCTGGATCAACCAGCCAACCCAGCAGGCACAAACCGTCTCAATTTGACTTGACAACTACCGTTTGGTGCCGGGGTCGGCGGCGCGGGCGGCGCGGAAGGCGGCTTCGATCCAGTCGTTGCCGGTGCGTTGGAGGTTGGAGTTGCGGCGGGCGCCGGAGTTGCCGTGGTTGAGCATGGCCTGGCGGAGGGCGTTGCCTTCCATCTGTTGCATCCAGCCGGGTTGCTGGGAGTGCCAGGCGAGGGTGTGGCCGCGGACGGCCATGCCGCGGGAGATGGCGTGGTTGACGATCCGGTCGCCGTTGGTGAAGGTGAACTGGTTCTGTTGTGGTTCGGTGGCGTCGAGTTTCAACTCGTTCTCGGCGGTGACACTGTTGAACTCCCGGTTGAGGATGTTCACGTACGTCGAGTCGCCGAGTTTGTTGGCAGCGACGGCGGTGCCGAAGTAGCGGCCGGACTGGGCGGCGGCCGCCCCCAGGGTGCTTTCGGCCGCGCTGGCGAGATTCGGCATCAACGACACGGTCAGGACTACGACAAGTGCGGCGATGCCGGATGCCCAGAGCGTTCGAAACCGACGTCGGGCAGGACGGGTCTGGGAGATCATGCTGATCCTCCGACAGGGAAGTAGGACAATCTGTCACTCTTCAGGTGAGAGCTGCCCAGCGGCGATGCGTATCCGTGGTCAGCAGGGACGGTTGATGACGCTCAGTTGGACGGTCGGCCACCCAGGTGGCGACGGAGAGTGTCGATCTCTGTCTGCGTCGGGCACCTGAGCAAGTTGGCGAGTCGGCGCGGGCGTTCGGGCACCTGGTGCTGAGGCGCCAAGTTGATGAATCGGGCATATCGGCATTCTTTATGAACATGTCCTCCAAGAGCAGTTGGTGTTGGCATTAACGCATCGATCGACTCATATCGATATTCAGAAAACTTGCGGTTGGCGAGCGGTAGTTTCCGGCCATGACTGCTCGTGGTCGCGGTGGACGGTCGGCGGCCGTTTGAGGTGGCGGCGGGGTGGCCGGCTCATCTCGCGGCCCTGTTGTCGCCGCTATGTCCCGACCCACCGTCGTCTCGCGGGTCCGATGCGCCTTGACGAACCCACTCGAGTTCCCGGAAATGTTGCGGACAGCTCTTCAATGGTGACCGGTGGGGTCGTGGGTGCCGGTATCGGTGCCCAGCGTCAACGGGGTACGACTCGACTAGTTTGTGATTCATACCCGCCGCTTCACGCAGGCTTAACGCGGGCCTGCGCAGGGTGGGACCGGACGGGTGAAGGAGGTCGCGGTGCGGGTACTGGTGGTCGAGGACGAGCGCAACCTCGCCGACGCTATCGTCCGTGGGCTGCGTCGACAGGGCATGGCGGTCGACGTGGCGTACGACGGCTCCGCCGGACACGAGATGGCCTTCGTGACCCGCTACGACGTGGTGGTGCTCGACCGCGACCTGCCCGGTGTGCACGGTGACCAGATCTGCGCGGACCTGGTCAGCTCCGGCGCTCTCACCCGGGTGCTGATGCTGACCGCCAGCGGCACCGTCGCCGACCGGGTCGAAGGTCTGCAGTTGGGCGCCGACGACTACCTGCCGAAGCCGTTCGCGTTCACCGAGCTCGTCGCCCGGGTGCAGGCCCTCGGCCGGCGGGCCACCCCGGCGGCCCCGCCAGTGCTAACCGTCGCCGACCTGACCGTCGACCCCGCCCGCCGGCTGGCCACCCGGGACGGCCAGCCGGTCGATCTCACCCGCAAGGAGTTCGGCGTGTTGGAGGAGCTGGTCAAGGCGCGCGGGGCGGTGGTGTCCAGCGAGGAGCTGCTGGAGCGGGTCTGGGACGCCAACACCGATCCGTTCACCACCACCGTACGGGTGACGGTGATGACACTGCGTCGCAAGCTCGGGGAACCCCCGCTTATCGAGACCGTGGTCGGGGCCGGGTACCGCGTGACCGGGCCGGAGCCGCGTGACGAGGCGTACCAGTGAACCGGCTGCCCGGATTTGCTGCCCCGGCGGCGTCGGTGGTGGACCCGAGGCGTCGACGCTGGCCGACGCTGCGCATGCCCCGGCCGACCCTGCGGCTGCGGCTCACTCTGTTCAACGCTGTCCTGCTGGTCGGCTCGCTGGCCGTCTTCGTACTGCTCGCCTGGCTGCTGGTCACCGACGCGCTGCGACCGGCGGACCAGCTCGTGCCGGGGACCACCGTGGTGCTCGCCGACGGTCGCGAGATGGACGCGGCAGCCTGGCAGGACGGGATCGTCGAGCGGGCGTCCCGTGAGCTGCTGGCCAAGGCGCTGGTCGCGCTGCTGGCGATCAGCGTGGTCGGGGTGGTCGGTGCGTACGCCGTCGTCGGCCGGGCGCTGCGTCCGCTGCAGCAGGTGACGTCGACCGCCCGGCGGCTCGGCGAACAGACCCTGGATCAGCGGATCGGCTACTCCGGCACCGGTGACGAGGTGGCTGAGCTCGCCGCGACCTTCGACGACATGCTGGACCGGCTCAGCGCGTCGTTCGAGGCCCAGAAGCGGTTTGTTGCCAACGCCTCCCACGAGCTGCGTACCCCGCTGGCGGTGATGCGCACCGAGATCGACGTGACGATGGCCGACGACACCGCCGACCTGGCCGAGTACAGGCGGATGGCGACGGTGGTCCGGGACGCCTCGGAGCGGGCCAACGGGCTGTTCGACGCGTTGCTGGTGCTGGCCAGCAGCGAGGCGCAGTCCGGGCGGCGGCTGGTCCGTAAGGTGCCCCGGGACCTGGCTGAGGGGGTCTGTGCGGCGTTGTCGGCCGTGCAGGCCGAGACCCGCCGGCTCAAGCTGGACGTCCGTACCGCCCTGGACCCGGCGGTGGTGATCGGCGACCCCAGCCTGCTGGACCGGTTGGCCGGCAATCTGATCGAGAACGCGGTGCGCTACAACCACCTGCACGGTCGGCTGTGGGTGCGGACCGGCAGCCACGGGTCGCACGTCTACCTGCTGGTCGGCAACACCGGCTTCGAGGTGGACCAGGCTGACGTGCCGGGCCTGTTCGAGCCGTTCCGCCGGGGTGGCCGGGAACGGACCGGGGCGCGCGGCTCCGGCCTGGGCCTGTCGATCGTACGGGCGGTGGCCGACGCGCACGGCGGTACGGTGTCCGCCGTGTCCCAACCCGGGGGCGGCCTTGAAGTCACCTTGATGTTGCCCGCTGCTGACACGCCACTGCAGGTGGCCGCCTCACCGGTACGTCGGAACTGACCTGCCGCCGCGCCCTGACCCTGCGGCCCGCTTGCTGAGGCCCGGTGTCAGCAATGTTCACTTCACTCCATCGGTTTGACTTTGGGTTCGATGAATATGTTTTGTCGGAACCGGCCATGTGAATCATCTTCTCGAATTAACATGTGTTGCGGTGCCGGTCAGTCGTTTGGGACGAAATGGTCGGTTGGTGGAGTCGGTAGTCGTGGAAATTGCATCGAGGTGAAGATGTTGGTCGGCTTTGCTGACAAATTTTGTGTCTAGCCAAGGCGGTTGGGGCTGTCATACCATTGAATTGGCGCCGGATCGGGTGGGAGAAATAGGTCGCGTCGATGACTGAGGTGTATCGACTCCGATGCGGTTGTCCAGTTGGGTTGACCTACCGGAGAGAATCCGGGCAAACGAAAGGAGATCCGATGCCCGACGTCGATCTTGGACTCGCAACGGATTGGGACGAGGGTGACACTCACGGACGCATCCGGCTCCGGCAGAACCAGGTCTACGAGAGCTCGCCCAAGAAGGACGTCCTGATCAGTTCGCCGGTCAGTATCGAGCTTTCGGTCAACACGAACTACTCGACCTCGCAGGAAGCGGACAAGATCTTCTTCACGACCCATCACGGGAGCCAAAAGAAGATCATTGCGGTTCTCGACTCGGCTGGTAATCTGTACATCGCCGGCCGGGTGATCGAGGGTCAGACGAACTTGTCCTACAAGTAGGTCTGGAATTTGTCCTGCAGTTAGGCAAGCTCAGGCGGCAAGCGGGATGTCGAGCCGAACTTCGGCCTCGACATCCCGCTCCGTTTTGTCCGGTCAATCGGCTGGGCTGCTGGCCACCCCGGCGGGTAGGAACCGCCGGCCGGTCACCCGCTGCGCGGTGCCGGTCCGGTCCAGGTACGGGGTGATCCCGCCGAGGTGGAACGGCCACCCCGCGCCGAGGATCATGCACAGGTCGATGTCCTGTGGTTCGGCGACCACACCCTCGTCGAGCATCAGCCGGGCCTCCTGCGCCAACGCGTCGAGGGCCCGTTGCCGGACCTGCTCGGCGGTCAACGGCTGCGACCCGACCTCCAACAGCTTGCCGATCTCGGGGTTGATCTCGTCGTCCACCATCAGCGGCAGCCCGGACTCGGCGATCCGCCGCAGGTTGTCGCTGACCGTGAACCGGTCCGGGTACGCGGCGTGCAACGTACCACCGACATGGTGGGCCACCGGCGGGCCGACCAGTTGCAGCAGGGCCAGCGGCCGCATCGGCAGGCCGAGCGGGTCCAGCGCGGCGTCGGCGACCTCCGGCGGCGTGCCGGCGTCCACTGCCGCGAAGATCTCGCCGAGGAACCGGGTGAGCAGCCGATTGACCACGAACGCCGGGGCGTCCGACACCAGCACGCAGGACTTGCGCAGCTGCTTGCCGACGGCGAACGCGGTGGCCAGAGTCGCGTCGTCGGTCCGCTCCCCGCGGACGATCTCCAGCAGGGGCAGGACGGCGACCGGGTTGAAGAAGTGGAAGCCGACCACCCGTTCGGGGTGAGCCAGGTCGGCGGCCATGTCGGAGACGGACAGCGACGAGGTGTTGGTGGCCAGGATCGTCTCGGGGCCGACGATCGCCTCGACCTCGGCCCACACCTGCTTCTTGACCTTGAGGTCCTCGAAGACGGCCTCGATGACGAAATCGGCGTCGGCGAAGGCGCTCTTGTCGACCGACCCGCTCACCTGCGCCAGCAGCTTCGCCGCCGTACCGGTGTCCATCCGGCCCTTGCCGACCTGCTTTTCGATCTCGGAGTGCACGTAGCTCAGTCCGGCGTCCACCCGGGCCTGGTCCAGATCGGTGAGCACCACCGGCACCTGCAGTCGGCGGGCGAACAGCAGCGCCAGCTGGGAAGCCATCAGCCCGGCCCCGACGACGCCGACCTTGGTGACCGGCCGGGCCAGGTCCGCCGAGGGGGCGCCGGCCGGCCGCTTGGCGCGTCGCTGGACCAGGTCGAACGCGTACAGCCCGCTGCGCAGCTCCTCGGACAGGATCAGGTCGGCGAGGGCCTCGTCCTCGGCGGCCGTGCCGTCGGTGAACGGGGTCTCCTTGGCCAGCGCGAGCAGGTCGAGGGCCCGGTAGGCGGCCGGTACCGCGCCGTGCAGCCGCTGGTCGAGCAGCTGGCGGGCGAAGTAGAGCACCCCGTCCCACATGTCCCGGTCGACCTCCGGGCGGTCGACGGTGACCTCGCCGGTGACCACGCCAGCCGCCCACTGCAGGGACCGCTCCAGGAAATCGGCCGGTTCGAGCAGGATGTCGGCGATGCCCATCTCCGCGGCCTGCTTCGGCTTGAGCATCTTGTTCTGGGTCAACGGGTTTTGGATGATCACCTGCGCGGCGGCCGGGATGCCGATCAGGTTCGGCAGCAACTGGGTGCCTCCCCAGCCCGGTACCAGACCGAGGGACACCTCCGGCAGGGCCAGCGGACCGGCTCCGCCGGACAGTGTCCGGTAGTGGCAGTGCAGGGCGAGTTCCAGCCCGCCACCCATCGCGGCACCGTTGACGAACGCGAAGGTCGGCACCGCGCTGTCGCGTAGCCGGGCGAAGATCCGGTGGCCCGTCCGGCCGATCTCCAGCGCCTGCTCACGGTCGACGAGCTGCGGCATCGCGGTGAGGTCGGCGCCGACGCAGAAGACGTACGGCTTGCCGGTGACCGCCACGAAGGCCGGCTCGCCGGCCAGCGCCTCGGTGATCGCCGCGTCCAGGCCGGCCAGCCCGGTCGGCCCGAGGGTGTTGGGTTTGCGGTGGTCCAGGCCGTTGTCCAGGGTGATCAGCGCGGCGGGCCGGTCCAGTCCGGGTACGTTCACCTGCCGGACCAGCGCCCGGGTGACCACCTCGTCGGGGTTGTGCAGCATCAGTTCTCGTCTCCCTGCTGTGCCGGGCCGGTCCAGGCCGGGTTCTCCCAGATGACCGAGCCGCCCATGCCGATGCCGATACACATCGCGGTCAGCCCGTAGCGCACCTCGGGATGTTCGGCGAACTGCCGGGCCAGCTGGGTCATCAGTCGTACGCCGGAGGAGGCCAGCGGGTGCCCGATGGCGATGGCGCCACCCCACGGGTTGACCCGCGGGTCGTCGGCGTCGACGCCGAAGTGGTCGAGGAAGGCCAGCACCTGGACGGCGAAGGCCTCGTTCAGCTCGAACAGGCCGATGTCGTCGATGCCCAGCCCGGCAAGCCGCAGAGCCTTCTCAGTCGCCGGGATCGGGCCGACACCCATCACCTCCGGTTCGACGCCGACGAAGCCGTACGAGACCAGCCGCATCGCCACCGGTAGCCCCAGCTCGCGGGCCACGTCCTCGGCGGCGATCACGCTGGCGGTCGCACCGTCGTTGAGCCCGGCGGCGTTGCCGGCGGTGACCCGCCCGTGCGGCCGGAACGGGGTCTTGAGGGTGGCCAGCTTCTCCAGCGACGTCTCCCGGGGCGCCTCGTCGACGACTGCCAGCCCCCAGCCGGCCTCCGGGTCGCGGACCGCCACCGGGACCAGGTCCGGCTGCAGCTTGCCGTTGGCGTACGCCTTGGCGGTCTTGACCTGGGAGGCGAGGGCAAAGGCGTCGGCGCGCGCCTTGGTGACGCCGGGCATCCGGTCGTGCAGGTTCTCTGCGGTCGCGCCCATGATCAGCGCGGACGGGTCGACCAGCTTCTCGGCGAGGATGCGCGGGTTGGGGTCGACGCCTTCGCCCATCGGATGCCGGCCCATGTGTTCGACGCCGCCGGCGATCGCCACGTCGTAGGCACCCATCGCGATGCCGCCGGCTACCGAGGTGACCGCGGTCATCGCGCCGGCGCACATCCGGTCGATGGCGAAGCCGGGCACCGTCTTGGGTAGCCCGGCCAGCAGCGCGGCGGTGCGACCGATGGTCAGTCCCTGGTCGCCGGTCTGGGTGGTCGCCGCGATGGCTACCTCCTCGACCCGGTCGGGGGGTAGTTGCGGGTTGCGCCGCAGCAGTTCACGGATGCAGCGGATGACGAGGTCGTCGGCGCGGGTGTGGGCGTACATCCCGCCGGCCTTGCCGAACGGGGTGCGGACGCCGTCGACGAAGACGACGTCCCGGACTTCACGCGGCACGATGGGGCCTCCTTGCCGGCCTGGGTACGCGGGGCAGACTTCCATGCTACTTGTCGGTAACAATCGTCGACCGGTGGCCCGGGTGTGGCCCGGGCCACACCCGGGCCACCGGTCGGGGGTCGCCTCCGGCGGAGCGCTCGACCCGGCTCCGGTACCGTGATGTCAATCGTGCGCCACCGCCCGCACCGGACATTCGCGACCCGCCGGACGGGCGACCGACGACCAACCCAGACGGACGACAATCCAACAGAGGAGACACGGTGAAGGTTCTGATCGCCGGAGGCGCGGGCTTCATCGGCAGTACGATCGCCTCCGCATGCCTCGACGACGGCATTGAGCCGGTGGTGCTGGACAATCTGGTCACCGGGCGGATCGAGTTCACCCGCGACCGGATCTTCTACCAGGGCGACATCGCCGACGGTGCCCTGATCGACCGGATCTTCGCCGAACACCCGGACATCAGCGCGGTGGTGCACGCCGCGGCGCTGATCGTAGTGCCCGAATCGGTCGCCGAACCGCTGCGCTACTACCGGGAGAACGTCGCGAAGTCGATCGACTTCATCGACCACGTGGCCCGCAACGGAGCCGAGCGGTACCTGTTCAGCTCCTCTGCGTCGATCTACCGGCCGGGTGAAGACTTCTCCGTCGACGAGTCCTCACCGCTCGAGCCGACCAGTCCGTACGCGCGGACCAAAGCGGTGATGGAGACGCTGCTCGCCGACTGCGCCGCCGCCATGCCGCTGCGGGCGCTGTCGCTGCGCTACTTCAACCCGATCGGCGCCGACCCGCAGCTGCGTACCGGCCTGCAGATCCGCCAGCCCACCCACGTCCTCGGCAAGCTGATCACCGCCGTGCAGACCGGGGCCGAGTTCGCCATCACCGGGGTTGACTGGCCCACCCGCGACGGCTCGGGAATCCGAGACTTCATCCACGTCTGGGACCTGGCCCGGGCACACGTGCAGGCGCTGCGCCACTTCGACGAGATTCTGCCGGTCGGCGCCGACCGGCGCTACGAGGTGCTCAACCTCGGCACCGGCGACGGCACCACGGTGCGTGAGTTCGTCGAGGCCTTCCGCTCCGTGGTCGACCAGCCGCTGCGGGTCCGGGAGACCGGGCCCCGCCCCGGTGACGCCGCCGGCTCGTACACCCGCAGCGTCCGGGCGCGTCGGCTGCTCGACTGGAAGCCCGAGCTGTCCATCGCCGACGGCATCCGGCACTCCCTGGCCTGGTCGGCGCGGCGGGACCAGGTGCTCGACGACTGAGTCCGGCGTCCGGCCGCGTCCACGGCGGCCCTGATCGCGACGCTTCCTGGGACCCGCCGCAGCGGTCTACCGCGGCGGGTCCCGCAGCGCCGCGCTCAGCTCCGCCACGATCAACGACACCTGCCAGGTACGGGCACCGAACCCCTGCAGCGTCGCCGCCACCGACTCGTCGCTGATCTTCTCCGGCGGAGTCCAGGCGAGCCGGCGGACCGAGTCCGGCGCGATCAGGTTCTCCGGCGGTAGCAGGTTCGCCGCGGCCGTCCGGATCACCACTTCCCGGCACCGGGCCAACCGTGCCGCGGCCGCCGGGTCCCGTTCCGCCCAGCGGTGCGGCGGGGGAGGGCCGTCGACCGCAGGCGTGGTCGGCAGGGCGTCGTCGGGCAGGGCGCGGGCGACGTCCAGCGCGTCCAGCCAGATCCGCGCCAAGCGCCGGACCGAGCGGCCGTTGAAACCAGGCAACGCCAGCAGGGCCCGCTCGTCCCGGGGATCGAGTTCGGCCGCCGCGATGATCGCCGAATCCGGCAGCACCCGGCCCGGTGCCGAATCGCGGCGGGCGGCGACGTCGTCCCTGGCCTGCCACAACGCGCGTACCCGGGCCTGGGCCCGCGCTCCGCGTACCCGGTGAATGCCGGAGGTCCGCCGCCACGGCTCCGGCCGTACCCGGGTCGGCTGGCTGCCCCAGGCGACCAGGGCGGCGAACTCCTCGGCAGCCCATTGCTGCTTGCCCTGGCGTTCCAACTCCAGGGCGAGTACGTCCCGCAGCTCGACCAGCAGTTCGACGTCGAGCGCCGCGTAGGTCAGCCACGACTCCGGTAGCGGGCGGGTCGACCAGTCGGCGGCGGAGTGATGCTTCTCCAGCGAGAAGCCGAGCAGTGCCTCGGTCAGCGCGGCCAGCCCCACCCGCTCGTAGCCGGCCAGCCGGGCGGCCAACTCGGTGTCGAACAACCGGCGTGGGCGCAGCCCGACATCGGCCAGGCAGGGCAGATCCTGGCTGGCGGCGTGCAGCACCCATTCGGCATCGGCGATCGCGGCGTCGAGCGTGCCCAGGTCGGGCAGCGGCAGCGGGTCGATCAGCGCGGTACCGGCACCCGCCCGGCGTAGCTGCACCAGATAGGCGCGTTGGGTGTAGCGGTATCCGGAGGCGCGTTCGGCGTCGATGGCGACCGGACCGGAGCCGGCAGCGAATCGGGCAACGGCCTCGGCGAGAGCGTCGTCGTCGGCCACCGGTGCAGGGGTGCCGTCGCGGGGAGCGGTCAGCGCAACGGGCCCGCCGGGCGAGGAGTCGGACCCCACGACATCGGACGCCGGCGGCTGCGCCAGCGGGTGGTGCGGCTCGCTCCCTGCTGGGCGTTGCGCGGTCCGACGGCGCAGGGGGGATTCGTCGGTCACCTGGCAACCCTAGTGCCCGGCCCGGTGCCGGCTGCACAAGGTGTCACCGGCGCGTCGGCTCCGGGCCGGTCGAGTTGACCGGCGACACCCCGGTTATGTGTCCAACGGGTGGCAATCGTGTGATCACCGGGCGAGAGGTGACGACAAATACCGTACTGCCCGGTACGGTCGTATCGCCGCTCAGCGGCAGGTGGGCCGGCTGCCGCGTTGAAGGAGAGGCTGCCACGACATGACCAGTGGGTACGACGATCCGCGCTCCGTTGCTGTCCCGGACATTCCGGGCCCGCGACATGACGCTCCGGAGGCGCATACGCTACCGGCGGCCCATACCGCCGAGGACGCCCATGCCGCCGAGGAGACCCATGTAGCGAGCGAGCCGCCCCCTGCTCCCGACGCGCCGACGCCCTGGGCGACCTCGGACCGTCCGGGCTCGTGGGCGCCGCCGGCCGACCAGCTTCGCCGGGTCACCCCGGTCCGGCGGGGGTGGCCAGGGGCGACTGCGCTGCTGCTGGTCCTGCTTCTGGCCGGCCTGGCGGGTTTCCAGACGCACCAGATCCGTCAGTTGACCACCCGACTGGCCGAGGTCGACCAGCGGCTGGCCCGGGCGCAGGGAGCCGATTCCGACCGCTTCGAGTTGGTCGAGGCGCGCGCCGCCGAGTTGGAACGGCAGGTCGGCGCGGCCTTCGACCCGGAGGCGATCGCCACGGCGGTGCTGCCCAGCGTCTTTCGGGTCAGCGCCGGGCGGTTCACCGGCACGGCCTTCGCGGTGGGCGAGTCAGCCGACGGCGGCACCAATCTGCTGACCAACTACCACGTCGTCGAGCCCAGCTATCTGGCCGGCAACCGGCGCGTCTTTCTCGAGCGCGACGGTGAACGGATCGAGGCGGCGGTCGTCGCGGTTGACGAGGACAGCGACGTGGCGCAGCTGCGGACCGACCGCTCGTTCCCCGGCCTGCCGCCAGCTCCCGACGAGGTCAAGTCCGGTCAGCAGATCGTAGTGGTCGGGGCTCCGCTCGGGCTCGTCGACTCGGTGACCACCGGGGTGGTCAGCGCGTTGCGGGATGCCGACGACAGCACCGGCCCGGTCATCCAGTTCGACGCTCCGATCAACCCCGGCAACTCGGGCGGGCCGGTGATCAACAGCGGCAAACAGGTGGTGGGCATCGCCACCGCGAAGGCCCGCGACGCCGAGGGGATCGGGCTGGCTGTGCCGATCCGTACCGCCTGCGACGTGTTCGAGATCTGCTGATCGCGTCAGGTGGTGCCGGTCGGCCGCCGCCGGCCCGGCAGCACCGTCACCCCCGGCGGCGGCAGACCGGCGGTCGACGCCAGCAGGTCACACCAGGCCCTCAGGTGGGCGTCGAGCCCGGTGGTCGACGGCGTCCACGAAGCGCGGATCTCGATGTCGCCGCCCGCAGGTGGGCCAGCCAGCTCGCCGAAGCGGGTGGAGCAGGTCTGCGTCACCGTGCCGCCCAGGGCACCGTAGGCGGCCTCGTGGACGTCCAACGCATCGGTCAACCAGGTCCAGCCGACGGTCGGCAGCAGCGGGTCCGCGACCAGGTCAACCTCCAGGTCGGCGGTGACGTACGTCACCAGGCGCAGGGTGCCCTGCCAGGCGTCGTGTCCGTCCGGGTCGTGCAGCAGGACCAACCGTCCGGTGGCCACCTCCTCCGAGCCGCGCAGCACCGTGGCGCTCAACGCGAACGCGTACGGGGCCAGCCGCTGAGGGGCACCGACCTCCTCGATCTGGATCTCCTCCCGAGGGGTCACCGCGCGCAGTCCGGCGACGGCGCGGTGGAACGCCTCGGGCAACGCGGTAAGGGGGGCCATGGCCAAAAGCCTAGGCTGCGGTCCGACCAGATGGGGATCGGCGCGCCGGGCCCGGCAGCGGTGACCGCGACGGCAGCGCTTCGCCGGCCAAGGATCGGCTCAGTGCGGCCCGGATCCGACCGGGGCGGATCGGATCGGGGCGGCGGCTGCCGACCAGCCGGGCGACCGTGGCACCATGGGCGCCGATGACCACGACGACACCGGGCAACGCCGCCCACGACGCGACACCCGACACACCCGCGCCGGCCCCGGCCCCGGCGGCGCCGCTGGCCACCTCCGCCTTCGTCCGGGCCTGCCGCCGGGAACGGGTGCCGCACACGCCGGTGTGGTTCATGCGCCAGGCCGGTCGGTCGCTGCCCGAGTACCGCCAGTTGCGCAGCGGGATCGGCATGTTGGAGTCCTGCCGGCAGCCGGACCTGGTCGCCGAGATCACCATGCAGCCGGTACGCCGGCACGGCGTGGACGCCGCGATCCTGTTCAGCGACATCGTCGTTCCGGTCGCGGCGGCCGGCGTCGAGTTGGACATCGTCGCCGGCACCGGGCCGGTCATCGCCGAACCGGTCCGCAGCGCCGCCGATGTCGGCCGGCTCCGCCGGATCACCCCCGACGACGTCGGCTTCGTCGACGAGGCGGTCCGGCTGCTGGTCGCCGAACTCGGTGCAACCCCGCTGATCGGGTTCGCGGGTGCGCCGTTCACCCTGGCCAGCTACCTGGTCGAAGGCGGACCGTCGCGGACCCACGGGCGGACCAAGGCCCTGATGCACGGCGATCCGCAGACCTGGCACGCGCTCTGCGGCCGGCTCGCCGAGATCACCCTGGAGTTCCTCCGGGTGCAGGTCGCGGCGGGCGTCGCCGCGGTCCAGCTGTTCGACTCCTGGGCCGGCACGCTTTCCGAGGCCGACTACCGTCGGCACGTCCTGCCGCACTCCGCAGCGGTGCTGCACGGACTGGCCGCCGCCGGAGTGCCCAGAATCCATTTCGGAGTCGGGACCGCCGAGTTGCTCGGTGCGATGGGCGAGGCCGGCGCGGATGTGGTCGGGGTGGACTGGCGTACCCCCCTGGACGCCGCGACCGTGCGGATCGGCCCGGACCGTGCGGTACAGGGCAACCTCGACCCGAGTCTGCTGCTCGCGCCGTGGCCGGTGGTGCGTACGGAGGTCCGGCGGGTGCTGGCCGACGGGCTCGCCGCCCCCGGACACGTGTTCAACCTCGGTCACGGAGTGCTGCCGGAAACCGATCCCGACGTGCTGACCAGGGTCGTCGAGCTGGTGCACGAGACGTCGCAGCGCTGACCGCGTCACACCCGGGTAGGCCCGGCCGGCCGGCCCGACTACCCGGGTGGCAAGGTGACGGTATGCAGCAATCGTGGCGGATCGCCGTGGTGGGTGGCGGGATCGCTGGGCTGGCCGCAGCGTTGCGGCTGCGTGACCGGGCACCCGCCGGGACCCGGATCACGGTCTACGAGCAGTCCGACGAGCTGGGCGGCAAGCTGCGTACCGAGGACTTTGCCGGGCTGCCGGTGGAACGCGGCGCCGAGGCGTTCCTGATGCGGGATCCGGCCGGCGGCGACTCCGCTGCGGTCGCGCTGGCCCGCCGGGTCGGCCTCGGTGACAGGCTGCGACACCCGGCGGTCGGCCAGGCGGCGCTGGCCCGGGGCGGACAGTTCGTTGCGTTACCCGCCGGGACGCTGATCGGCGTGCCCGGCGACCTCGCGGCGGTGGCCCGGGTGGCCCGCGCCGAACCGGAGCGTGACGCCGACCAGGGCCGGCCGTTGCTGCAGCCGGACGATGACGTCGCCGTCGGTGAGCTGGTTCGTCGGCGGCTGGGTGACGAGGTCGTCGAGCAACTGGTCGACCCGATGCTCGGCGGGGTGTACGCGGGTAGGGCCGACACCTTGTCATTGGCCACCACCATCCCGGGGCTGGCGGCGGCGGCCCGCACGGAACACACCCTGGTCGCGGCGGTCCGGGCGGCACTGGCCGCCCGACCACCAGCGGCCGGCGCGCCGGTGTTCGCCACCGTCGACGGCGGGCTGAGCCGGCTCGTTGCGGCCGTCCGGGGCGCGCTGTCGGCCGCCGACGGCGCAGCCGAGGTCCGGTTGCGGACCTCGGCGGTGGTACGGGAGTTGGCCGCCTCGTCGGACGGCTGGCGGTTGACGGTCGGGCCGACCCGCGGCGCCGAGCGGGTGGACGTCGATGCGGTGGTGCTGGCGGTGCCGGCCCGGCCGGCGGCCCGGCTGCTCGCCGCGGTCGACGCCGCCGCGGCGCTCCGGGTCGGTGCGCTCGAGTACGCCAGCATCGCCCTGGTCACCCTGGCGGTGCCGCAGCCGCAGCTGCCGGAGATCTCCGGCTTCCTGGTGCCGGCGACCGAGCGGACCATGACCAAGGCCGTCACCCTTTTCAGCACCAAGTGGGCCCAGCTGCGACGATCTGACGGGCTGGCCGTGGTCCGTGCCTCGGTCGGCCGCCACGGCGACGAGCGGCTGCTGCAACGCTCCGACGACGAGCTGGTCGACGCGGTGCGTACCGAGCTGACCCGGCTCACCGGCGTCCGGCAGCCGGCGGCCGTGCAGTCGCACGTGCAGCGATGGGGTGGCGCGCTGCCGCAGTACCCGCCGGGGCACCTGAGCCGGGTGGCGGCGGCCCGTTGGTCGCTGCGGTCCGCCGGGCACCGGCTGGCGTTGGCCGGCGCGGCCTACGACGGCATCGGCATCCCGGTGTGCGTGCGGTCCGGCGAGAACGCCGCCGATGAGATCCTGACAAACCTGGAAGGGGTACGCCGATGAGCGGCGACGAGCAGACCAACGCGGCGCGGTTGCGTGAGCTGAACTCGACGATCCGGTACACCATGTGGTCGGTGTTCCAGGTCGCCGAGCGGCTGCCGGCGCTGCGCGACGACATGATCGGTGAGGTCGAGTCGCTGATCGGCGAGCTGACCGCCAAGGACGTCACGGTCCGGGGCACCTACGACGTCGCCGGGCTACGGGCCGACGCCGACATCATGATCTGGTGGCACGCGGCGGACAGCGACGAGCTGCAGGACGCGTACGGGCGGTTGCGCCGTACGGCGTTGGGCCGCCACCTCGCTCCGGTCTGGTCCCAGCTGGCGCTGCACCGCCCGGCCGAGTTCAACAAGAGCCATGTGCCGGCGTTTCTGGCGGGCGAGCCGGCTCGGGCGTACATCTGCGTGTACCCGTTCGTCCGCTCGTACGAGTGGTACCTGCTGCCGGAGGCGGAGCGCCGGGCGATGCTGGCCGAGCACGGGCAGATGGCCCGGCCGTATCCGGACGTCCGGGCGAACACCGTTGCATCCTTCGCACTTGGCGACTATGAGTGGATGCTCGCCTTCGAAGCCGACGAACTGCACCGGATCGTCGATTTGATGCGCGACCTGCGGGCCTCGTCGGCGCGGCGGCACGTTCGCGCGGAGGTGCCGTTCTTCACCGGACGGCACCGTACCGTCGCCGACCTGGTCGCAAATCTGCCCTGACGACACCCGGACCGGTCGCCGGTCGGCTCCGGACCGGTCCGTCCGGCGCGGTTTCCGCAGGTGCCGGCCCGGGTACCCATCCACTGCCCCCCGAGGTTGGCCGGTCAGCCCGACCGGGTCGACCGGACCGGAGAAGGACCACTCATCTGATCCGGAGGAGGGTGTGATGAGTACGCAAGCTCCGACCCGCAACACCACCGCCGTGAACCGGCCGATGGCCGGGCAGCCGATGGCCGACGGTCAGACACACCAGATGGACATGAACGCCGGGATGCGTCCGGCGATCACCCCGGGAACCGAGACGAAGTCGGCGTTCCGCAGCACCGAGTTCTACGTCTACCTGATCGCGGTCGCCGGCGTACTGCTGGCCTCCCAGGTGATCAACCCGGACATCGACGGCGTGCAGGGTACCGCTGGTGGCGGGGACCCCTTCCCGGCCAGCACCGCATGGCTGTACGTCGCGCTGCTGACCATCGGTTACGTGGTCAGCCGGGGGCTGGCCAAGGCCGGCAGCGCCTGGCGGAACTCGGGTGAGCGACAGCGCTGACCCGTGAAAGGGCCGCCGACCCGGTGACGGGTACGGCGGACCGGGCCGGCGGCCGCGGTGGACACGTCCATCCGGTCGCCGGTCCTTGCGTGCACGGCCCGGTCGGTCAGGTTCCGCCGGATGCACCTACCGGATCTGCCGCACGGCGCATCGGCACGTGCCAGATGCCGTCCTCGAGGTACTCCGGCCCGACGACGACGAACCCGTACCGCGCGTACAGCCCCGTCAGGTGTGCCTGGGCGTCGAGCACACAGGGCCGGCCGGCGGCGAGCCGCAACGCCGCCTCGACGAGTCGACCGGCGTGACCCTGGCCGCGTTCGGCGGTGGCAACGGCCACCCGGCCGATCCTGGCCGTGGCTTCCGCGCCACCGCCTGGTTCGTCGAGCAGCCGTAGACAGGCCACCACCGTGTCGCCCCGGGACAGCCACAGTTGGCGGGCACCCGGCTCGACGTCGCGGCCGTCCAGTTCCGGGTACGCACAACGCTGCTCCACCACGAACACGTCCACCCGCAGCTTGAGCAGTTGGTACAGCACCAACGGCGGCAGTTCGACGGTGTGCGCGACGTGCGGCGTCAGGCCAGGATCGGGGGGCACGCCGACGGATGATACGTGGCTCAGCCCGGCCGGCTGCCGACCGCGTCGCGGACCGCGGCCCCCTGCTCCTGGTCGACGGTGCGCGCGCAGTGGGCGCAGCAGAAGAACCGTCCGGACACCTCGACCCCGTGCCCCACGATCTTGCACTGGCAGTGTTCGCAGATCGGCGCGAGCAGCTGGATCGCGCACTCGAACGAGTCGAAGGTGTAGGTGTCCCCGCTGACCGTGCGGATGTCGAACGCCAGCCAGTAGTCGTTGCCGCAGACCTCACAGGTCGCCATGTTGCTTCTCCCAACGTCAGC